>NZ_JBEXNO010000027.1:0-103321 GCF_040611175.1 Streptomyces sp. NPDC003036
GGCGGCGGTCCGCGGGCTGGTGAAGATCGCCGGGCCCTGGCCGCCGCCCCCGCCGCCCGCCGAGGAGGTCCGGCGGCGCACCGGGCCGCTGCACACCAAGCGGCGCGACAAGGAGGCCATCAGCCACCACTACGACGTCGGCAACGACTTCTACGAGCTCTTCCTCGGCCCCTCCATGGTCTACTCCTGCGCGTACTGGACGGAGGGCGGCACCCTGGAGGACGCGCAGCGCGACAAGCTCGACCTGGTCTGCCGCAAGCTCGGCCTCAAGGAGGGCGACCGGCTGCTCGACGTGGGCTGCGGCTGGGGCTCCATGGCCATCCACGCCGCCCGCGAGTACGGCGCCAGAGTCGTCGGCGTCACGCTCTCCACCGCACAGGCGGCCTTCGCGCGCAAGCGCATCGCCGACGAGGGCCTCACCGACCGGATCGAGATCCGCGTCCAGGACTACCGGGACGTCAGGGACGGCCCGTACGACGCGATTTCCTCCATCGGCATGGCCGAACACGTCGGCGCCGTCCGCTACCGCGAGTACGCCGACGACCTGTACGCCCTGCTCAAGCCGGGCGGCCGGCTCCTCAACCACCAGATCTCGCGCCGCCCCGAGCCGGACGAGACCGCGTACCACGTGGATCCGTTCATCGACGCGTACGTCTTCCCCGACGGCGAGCTCGCACCCGTCGGCCGCACCACCGCCACCCTGGAGGAGGCCGGGTTCGAGGTGCGCGACATCGAGGCCATCCGCGAGCACTACGCCCTCACCCTGCGCCAGTGGGTGGCCAACCTGGAGGCCCATTGGGCCCAGGCGCAGCGCGTCACCTCCCCCGGCCGCGCCCGGGTCTGGCGCCTCTACATGGCGGCGTCCGCCGTCTCCTTCGAGCGCAACCGCATCGGCGTCAACCAGATCCTGGCGGTGAAGACGCCCGAGAGCGGGGCGTCGGGCATGCCGCTGCGGGCGCGGGTCTGGGGCGGCTGACAGCACGAGGGCCGGGCCCCCGCACCGCGGGAACCCGGCCCTCCGGCCGATCGGGTCAGGCGCTACTCCGCCTTGATCGCGCTCAGCATGTTCAGCTTCGCCGCGCTGCGCGCCGGCCACATCGCGGCCAGGACGCCGACCAGGCCGGCCAGCACCAGGAAGATCCCGATCCGGTCCCACGGCACGACCATCGCGTACCCGGGGATCGAGCCCTTGAGGGTCTGGCCGATGGCCCAGCCCAGGAAGGTGCCCATCGCGACGCCGACGAGCGCGCCGAACAGCGAGATGACCACGGCCTCCAGGCGGATCATGCGCTTGACGCGGCGGCGGTCCAGGCCGATCGCCCGCAGCATGCCGATCTCCTGCTGCCGCTCGAAGACGGACATGGCGAGGGTGTTGACGACCCCGAGGACCGCGATGATCAGGGCCATCGCCAGCAGGCCGTACATGATGTTCAGCATCATGTTGATGATGCCGCCGAACTCGTCGCGGATGTCCTGCTTGTCCATGACCTTGATGGCCGGGTTCTGGCCGAGCGCGTCGACCAGGGCCTGCTCGGCGGCCGCGCTCTCGCCGCCGTCCATCTTCACGAGGATCTCGGGGAGGTACGGCTTCGGCTGGTGCGGGTCGAGCACGGAGAGCGGGGCCATGACGGTGGAGACCATGTCGTTCTTCTCGTACGTGGCACCGATGGCGAGCTTGCCGCTCTTGCCGTCGTCGTACGTCACCGGCAGGGTGTCGCCGGTCTTCCAGCCGTGCTTCTTCGCCGTCTCCTCCTCGACCGCGATCCGGCCCTGGCCGAGCGAGGCCAGCGAGCCGTCGACGACCGTGATGTTCATGACCTTCTCGATGTCGCCCGGGACGACACCCGACACGGACCGGTCCACGCCGTCCAGCGTGAGGAACGAGGCCTGCTGCGGCGAGACCGCCGTCACGCCCTTCGCCTTCTGCACGGCGGTGAGCGCGGACCGGTCCATGCTCATGCCCTCGCCGGCCATGCGGATCATGTAGTCGGCCGTGATGTGGTCCGTGGTGCTGCGGTCCACGGCCTTGCCGATCGAGACGCCCATCACGGACAGGCCGGTCACCAGGGTGAGCCCGATCGCGAGCGCCGAGGCGGTGGCACCGGTGCGGCGCGGGTTGCGCACGGCGTTCTGGCCGGCGAGCTTGCCCGAGACGCCGAAGAGGCGGATCAGCAGCGGCCGGATGAGCGCGATGACCGGGCGGGACAGCAGCGGGATGAGGATGATCAGCCCGATCAGCGCGAGGAACGCACCGCCGGCCACGATCCACTTGCCGTCCTTGCCGACGGCGACACCCCACAGGATGACGGCCGAGCCGAGCAGCGTGACGGCCGCGCCGATGCTGTTGCGGACCACCAGGGACTTGGTCGTCGGCGCCGCGTGCACGCTGCTCATGGCGGCGACCGGCGGGATCTTCGCGGCGCGGCGGCCCGGCAGGTAGGCGGCGATCACGGTGACGAGGACGCCGACGGCGATGCCGGAGAGGATCGCGGTCGGGGAGACGACCAGCGGGCCGCCGGGGACCTTGAGGTCGAAGGCGTTCATGCCGGAGCGCAGCCCGACGGCGAGGCCCAGGCCGAGCGCGAGGCCGACCGCCGAGGCGATGGCGCCGACCAGCAGGGCCTCCATCAGCACCGACCTGGTGATCTGCTTGCGCGAGGCGCCCACGGCGCGCATCAGCGCGAGCTCCTTGGTGCGCTGGGCCACCAGCATGGTGAAGGTGTTGGAGATCAGGAAGACGCCGACGAAGAGCGCGATGGCGGCGAAGCCGAGCATCGCCTGGTTCATGCCGCTCATGCCCTCCTCGATCATCTTCGCCTCCTCGGCCGCGAGGGCGGCGCCGGTCTGGGCCTCCGCGTCCTCGGGGAGCAGTGGCTCGATCTGGGCGAGGATCTTCTCGTCGGAGGCGCCGGGGGCGGCGGTGACGGTGACGTTCTGGAAGTACCCGGGCTGGAGGTAGAGCTTCTGCGCGACGGAGGTGTCGAAGAGCACCAGGCTGCCGCCCGCGCTGACCTGGCCGTCGTCGGTGGTGAACACGCCGGAGAGGGTGTAGGTGTGCACGGGGCCGTTGGTCGCGACGCGCACGGTGTCGCCGACCTTGTACGCGCCCTTGGCGGCGGTGTCCTTGTCGAGCGCGATGTCGCCGGGCTTGACAGGGCCGGTGCCGTCGACGAACGCGTACCGCTCGTCCTTGCCGTCCTTGCCTGGCGCGAAGTTGGAGCCCTTGTTGGTCCAGCCGTTGCCGATGAGCTTGCCGCTGGGGTCGGCGACGCCCGCGAAGCCGTCGACGCGGCCGGACGCGGAGGCCACGCCGTCGAGCTTCGCGATCCGCTCGACGGTGGCGGCGGAGATGCCGGGCTGCTGCTTCTCGCCCTCCCCGGCGGGGCCCTGCCCGTACGAGGTGACGGCGACGGCGATGCCGTCGTAGCCCTTGGCGGTCTGGTTGCGGAAGGCCTGGGAGAGGGTGTCGGTGAAGACCAGGGTGCCGGAGACGAAGGCCACGCCGAGCATGACGGCGAGCACGGTCATCAGCAGCCTGGCCTTGTGCGCGAGCACATTGCGCAGGGCGGTACGGAACATGAGGTGAGTCCTGGGGTGGGTGCGTACGGGGGCGGTCAGCCGGCCCGGCCGGCTGTCAGCTGGTCGGCTCGTTCAGCTGGTGCGGCCCTTGGTGTCGAACTCCTTCATGCGGTCCAGCACGCCGTCCGCCGTCGGGCGGAGCATCTCGTCGACGACGCGGCCGTCCGCCAGGAAGATCACGCGGTCCGCGTACGACGCGGCCACCGGGTCGTGGGTGACCATGACGACCGTCTGGCCCAGCTCGCGCACGGAGTTGCGCAGGAAGCCCAGGACCTCGGCCCCGGAGCGGGAGTCCAGGTTTCCGGTGGGCTCGTCGCCGAAGATGATCTCGGGGCGGGAGGCGAGCGCGCGGGCGACCGCGACGCGCTGCTGCTGGCCGCCGGAGAGCTGCGCCGGGCGGTGGGAGAGGCGGCCGGACAGGCCCACCATGTCGATGACCTTGCGCACCCACTCCTTGTCGGGCTTGCGGCCCGCGATGTCCATCGGGAGCGTGATGTTCTCGGCCGCCGTCAGCGTCGGCAGCAGGTTGAACGCCTGGAAGATGAAGCCGATCTTGTCCCGGCGCAGCTGCGTGAGCTGCTTGTCCTTGAGGGAGCCGAGCTCGGTCTCGCCGATGCGCACGGAGCCGGAGCTGAAGGTGTCCAGGCCGGCGACGCAGTGCATCAGGGTCGACTTGCCGGACCCCGACGGGCCCATGATGGCGGTGAACTCGCCCTGCCCGAACTCCACGGTGACCCGGTCCAGGGCGACCACCTGCGTCTCGCCCTGTCCGTAGACCTTGGACAGATCCGTGGCGCGGGCGGCCACCGCGGTGGTGCGGTGAGCGAGGGGGGTGGTGGTCACGAGGGTGCTCCTGTCGGGAACGGCGGTTCGAATCGAGGACCTGTCCATCGTCCGCGCCGACCACCCCGCCGGACGTCCGTCCCCGTGCCCGTATCCAGGGCAGCCTGGAGTCGGACCGGGCGGCTCGCCCCTCCTCCTGAGGTATGACGCGACCCCTGAGAACCGCTCCGCCACCCGGCCCGGCGGCCCACGCAGCGGACCGAGGCGGCGACTTTCCGTCATTCCTTTGCGCAGTTCTTTGCTGCCGCGAGTCCGGTCCGGCTGCCGCGCCACACCGTTCACCTGCGCTGACGCTCCCTCAAGCGTCAATAAAATAAGACAACATCGGGCCAGCGTTCCGCTGTTCGAGGGAAGTGCCCGGATAGGCTCATGTGCCAACGCGGAGCCGCGCGCCGCGCCCGGGTGGTGGAATGCAGACACGGCGAGCTTAAACCTCGCTGGCCTTTGGGCCGTGCCGGTTCGAGTCCGGCTCCGGGCACTCACCGACCGCACCGCCGGGAGCGGTCCCACGGCCCTTGGTGCGGGGGGTTCCCGCACGCACACGGTCAGCCATGCACCCCGGCGGCGGCCGGGACCCCGGCCGGCAGGAAGCGGACCACGCCGTCCTCGTCGTTGAACGCCACAATGTCGGTGGCCCGGGCGCGCACGTCCGGGTGGGCGTTGGCGGGTGCGCCCGCCGATCGGCGACCGCGAACATGGGCAGGTCGTTGAGGTGGCCCCCGTACACGGTCAGCGGCTCCCGCCCCGCCCCGACGACCTCCGCCAGGTGCCGTACGGCGCGCCCCTTCTCCGCCTCCGGGTGCGCCACCTGCACCTCGGTCCACCCCGGTGCGCAACGGTTCGCTGCGGCCGGCACGGCGGCGCTGGCGCCGAGCGCCCCCTTCGAGCGCGGCGCCGGCCGCGCCGGCCTCCTCGTCCCGTACGAAGGCGATCAGCGCGGCGGTGCGGACCCCGGCCGCCGCGACGGCCCAGGCCGCCGACGCCGGGGTCGCCGTACGGGCTAGGGCGGGCAGCACGGCCTCGGGGCCGAGGGTGCGATGGGCCAGGTGGCGGCCGGAGCCCAGCTCGGTGAGGAACGCCCCGTTCAGCTCGACGACCGGCAGGCGCAGCGGCACCCCGGCCGGCAGGCTGCGCACGGCGACGGCGCTGACCGCCCTGTTCTGCGCGTTCCGCCCCGAAAGATCCTCCCCGAGCACTAGGGTGTTTCCTTTGCGTCCCCATTACTCTTGTCTCAAGGCCGCGCACGGCGGCCATGGAGGAGTGAGATGAGGAGCAGCAACCCGGTCTTCTCGCGACGGGGGTTCAGCCGCGACAACGGCGGCTACGCGGGCTTCAACGCGCAGCAGCCGGCCGGGGGCCCCGCCGCTGGAACCAACCCGTACGCGACGAACCCTTACGCCACCAACCCCTATGCGCAGGACACCGCGCAGCTTGGCGCCCCGCAGGGACCGGCGCGCACGGGGGCCATGACGATCGACGACGTGGTGACCCGCACGGGCATCACGCTCGGCACGGTCTTCGTCACCGCGACGCTCGCCTGGCTCCTGCTGCCCGTCGACCCGGCGAACATCGGCAGGTCGTACGGCATCGGCATCGGCGCGGCCCTGGTCGCCTTCGTCTGCGCGATGATCCAGGCCTTCAAGCGCAAGGCGTCGCCCGCGCTGATCCTGGCGTACGCCGCCTTCGAGGGCGTCTTCCTCGGCGTCATCTCCAGCGCCGTCTCCACGTACGTCACGCCGGGCGCGGTCCCGCAGGCGGTGCTCGGCACCATGGCGGTCTTCGCCGGCGTGCTCATCGCGTACAAGATGCGCTGGATCCGCGTCACCCGCCGCTTCTACGGCTTCGTGATGGCGGCCGCGCTCGGCTTCATCCTGCTGATGGCGGTGAACGCGCTGTTCGCCCTCTTCGGCGGCGGTGACGGCCTCGGCTTCCGCAGCGGCGGCCTCGGCATCATGTTCGGCGTCATCGGCATCATCCTCGGCGCGTGCTTCCTGGCCCTGGACTTCAAGCAGGTCGAGGACGGCATCACCTACGGCGCGCCGCGCGAGGAGTCGTGGCTGGCGGCCTTCGGCCTCACCATGACGCTGGTGTGGATCTACCTGGAGTTCCTGCGGCTGATCTCGATCCTGCAGGGCGACGACTGACGCCACCCCCGCACCACACGGAAGGCCCCGTACCGGCGACTGCCGGTACGGGGCCTTCCCGTCTGTTCCGTGTGCCGTCAGAGCAGTTTGCGGGCGGCCCGGCGCAGGTCGTACTCGTGGATGATCGCCTTGGCGTGCCCGTACGCGAGATTGTGCTCGCCCCGGAGCCAGCTGACCTTCTCCTCGAAGCGGAGGAGGGAAGGCCCTTCCTCGACGGTGCGAAGCCAGTCGGCCACTTCACGGCCGGTGCAGGCGGGAATGCGCGCGAGCAGATTGCGGTGGGTCTCTTCGGAGAAGACTTGGGACATCGGCGCCTCCGGACGCTGTGCGCGTGTGCTCCTTCACGTCACCGTGCCTGAGCGTTCGCGTATTGGCAACAGTGCCGTACCGGCGCATAGGGTCGCGGCGTGGTGGACACGACTGAACTGACCCGTGCCGTGGAACGTTTCGCCGACCGGCTGCGGGCCGCCCCGCAGAGCCGCCTCCAGCGGGGTGCGGCCGCCGAAGGGCTCGCGCTGGCAAGGGAGTTGGCGCTGCGGGCGCAGCGCCTGGAGGACCCGGCGGCGGAGCCGCGGACCATGCCCGACGCGGGGGTGTTCACGGTCGCGGACCAACTTGTGGTGGCCGGTAACGACCTGGCGGAGGTTCTGCGGACGCCTTCGTCCGCCGGCGCCGCGGCCGCCGAGCAGCTGGCCGAGGCCGTGCAGCTGGTGGAGCGGGCGGCGGCTAGAGCGAGGCTATGACGCGGTCGGCGAGGACGTAGACGTTCTCGGCGCCGCCGTCCCCCTCGCCGTCGGCGTCGCCGCACGCGAAGGTCAGGGCGTACGCGCCGGAGACGCCCGAGCCGCCCAGCAGGACCGGTGCCGCGCCCTTGCGCAGCGCGTCCGCGAGGCGCTCGGCGGTCTCGCGGTGGCCGGGGGTCATGCACAGCGTCGTACCGTCGGCGAAGACGTACACGTCGAGCGTGCCGAGGGGGCCGGGGCGTACGTCGGTGAGCGCCGTCCGGGCCGCGGCGAGCTCCTCCAGGCGGGCCACGGTGCGCTCGTGGTCGGTGACGACGGGCGTCTGGACCGGCACGAAGTCCGGGTGCGAGGGGTGGCGGCGGCGGGCGGCGGCGAGCTCGGGGGAGTCGTCGGGGAACTCGGGGAGCTCGTACTCGGCGGCGTACTCGGCGTAATCCGCGTCGTCGCGGTCGCGGTCGCCGTCGAGGTCCAGGGCCTCCAGGCCCACGAAGTCCGCCTGGCGCGGCACGAAGAACGGGCCGTCGTCGGACAGGCCGGACAGGCCGCCGCCCAGTAGCGTGCCGGGCGCGTCGGCGGCGTCACGGGCCTCCTGGGCGGCCCAGAAGGCGCGTGCCTCGGCGAGCTCGCGCTCGCGCTCCTCGGCCAGGGCCTCGGCGACGGCGGCGCGTATGTCGTCGGTGGTGGTGCGGGCGTGAGGGACGGCGGGGGCGCGGCCGACGAGATCGTGCGCGGCGGCCAGATCGGTGCGCAGGGCGGCCACCTGCTTGCGCAGCCCGTGCGCGGCGTGCAGGGCGGCGGCGCCCACGGCCGTGGCGGTGGCCGTCGTCATCAGCAGGGCGAGAGACATGGCGCTCACTGACTTACTCCCGGTTTCAATCGATCCCCCGCACTTCCTACATCAGCTTGTCGTGTGCTCGCGCCCCCTGTCAGTGCATTACGTCACGAATTGGACAGGTATTTTGGCTCGCGCATTTACCTGATCGACAGCCTGACCTGCATAAACGGATCTCCCCCGGGATGTAGGTCACATCCTGGGGGAGATTCGGTCACGGCTGGGACGCGGTGCGATTAACTGCCCAGCTCAGCTCAGCCGCTCGCTCTTTTGGTCGCGGTTCGCTTCGCTACCGCTGCGGGCAGGTGCTCAGCTCAGCCGCTCGATGACCATCGCCATGCCCTGGCCGCCGCCGACGCACATCGTCTCCAGGCCGAACTGCTTGTCGTGGAACTGGAGGCTGTTGATCAGCGTGGTGGTGATGCGCGCGCCCGTCATGCCGAAGGGGTGGCCGACGGCGATGGCGCCGCCGTTGACGTTCAGCTTCTCCAGCGGGATGTCCAGGTCCCGGTAGGACGGGATGACCTGCGCGGCGAACGCCTCGTTGATCTCGACCAGGTCGATGTCGCCGATGGTCAGCCCGGCGCGGCGCAGCGCCTGCTTGCTGGCCTCGACCGGGCCGTAGCCCATGATCTCGGGCGACAGGCCCGAGACGCCGGTGGAGACGATCCGGGCGAGCGGGGTCAGGCCCAGCTCGCGCGCCTTGGTGTCGGACATGATGACGAGCGCGGCGGCGCCGTCGTTCAGCGGGCAGCAGTTGCCGGCGGTGACGAGGCCGTCGGGGCGGAAGACGGGCTTGAGGCCCTGGACGCCCTCCAGGGTGACGCCCGCGCGCGGGCCGTCGTCCTGGGAGACGACCGTGCCGTCGGGCAGCGTCACCGGGGTGATCTCCCGCTGCCAGAAGCCGTTCTTGATGGCCTCCTCGGCGAGGTTCTGGGACCGCACGCCGAACTCGTCCATGTCCTGGCGGGTGACGCCCTTGAGGCGGGCCAGGTTCTCGGCGGTCTGGCCCATCGCGATGTACGCGTCCGGGAGCAGGCCGTCCTCGCGCGGGTCGTGCCAGTCGGCGCCCTCCTGCTGCGCGCGGGCCGCGGTGCGGGCCTCGGCCTCGGCGAAGAGCGGGTTGTGGGTGTCGGGCAGGCCGTCGCTGGTGCCCTTCACGGAGCGGGAGACCATCTCGACGCCCGCGGAGATGAAGACGTCGCCCTCGCCCGCCTTGATGGCGTGCAGCGCCATGCGGGAGGTCTGGAGCGAGGAGGAGCAGTAGCGGGTGACGGTGCAGCCGGGCAGGTGGTCCATGCCCATCTGCACGGCGACGATACGGCCGAGGTTGTGGCCCTGCTCGCCGCCGGGCAGGCCGCAGCCGAGCATCAGGTCGTCGATGTCGCGCGGGTCGAGCTCGGGCACCTTGGCGAGCGCGGCCTGGATGATCGTGGCGGTCAGATCGTCCGGCCGCAAGTCCTTCAGCGAGCCCTTGAAGGCCCGGCCGATGGGGGAGCGGGCGGCTGAGACGATCACGGCTTCGGGCATCGGGGCTCCAGGTGCGGTGAGGCGGATGGCGGACCTGTGAGGTGAAGTTACCTGCACGTACCGCGCAGGTCACTGCACGGAACGTGTGACGAGCGCCGCATTTCTAAGCGCTCGCTCAGCCGGACGGCGTACGGGGTCGGGCGGACGCGTACGGGCTCAGGCGTGCCGGTGCGGCGGCTCCGGCGGCTCCGGCATGGGCGACGGGTCCGTGACCAGGGGCAGGCGACGGCGACGGCGGTGCTTCAGGCGGGCCCAGGGGGCGCGGGCCGGGGTGACCTCCGTACCGGCCTCCTCCGCGGCCTCCGCGGCCGCCTTCGCGACCGGCAGCACGCCCTCGCGGCGGTCCGCCTCCAGCCGCTCCTCCTCCGGCCAGGCGCCGAGCACCGCGCAGACCGTCGGCAGGACGGCCATGGCCGCCGTCGCGTACCCCTCCGCCGAGGGGTGGTAGTTGTCGGCGCCGAACATCTCGCGCGGGTTGGCCTCGAACTCCGGACCCAGGAGGTCGCCGAGCGACACCGTACGGCCGCCCTGCTCCACGACCACGATCGTCTGGGCGGCGGCCAGCTGGCGCGAGGCCCGCCGCGCCACCCAGCGCAGCGGCTGGTAGACCGGCTCGATCGTGCCCAGGTCGGGGCAGGTGCCGACCACCACCTCGGCGCCCGCCGTGCGCAGCCGGCGCACCGTCGTCGACAGGTACCGCACGGACTGCGTCGGCGACATCCGGTGCGTCACGTCGTTCGCGCCGATCATGATCACGCACACGTCGGGGACCCGCCCCGGGTGCGCGAGCAGCAGCGTGGCCTGGCGTTCCAGGTCGTCGGAGCGGGCGCCGGGCAGGGCGACGTTACGCAGCTCGACGGGGCGTTCCGCGACCGCAGCGAGCCCCGAGGCCAGCAGCGCGCCCGGCGTCTGGCCGGCCCGCCGCACACCCTGGCCCGCCGCCGTAGAATCACCCAGAAGGGCGAGCCTGACCGGCTCGGCGCCCTCGAAACCACGGCCGTAGAGCCCGTCAGCCGCCGGTGGCAGCGGCGCCACCCCGCCGCCCACGGAACGCTTCGCCAGCTGGACCTCCGCCAGCAGCACCCCCACCGCCGCCGCGCCCAGCAGCCCGAGGCCCCCGCCGCCGTACGCCGCTCCCGCGGCGATCCGTCGCGCCACCCTCGCCCTCGACATAGGGGCAGCCACCTCCTCCAGGCCGGTTCAAGAGCTAACTGCCCCGTAACCGCCTCGTCCTACGCATACGCTGGCGGGACCATTACGGAGACCCCGGAGAACTACGGTGCAATTCCACGATTCGATGATCAGCCTCATCGGCAACACCCCGCTGGTGAAGCTCAACAGTGTGACCGAGGGCCTGCAGGCAACCGTCCTCGCCAAGGTGGAGTACTTCAACCCGGGCGGTTCGGTGAAGGACCGCATCGCCCTGCGCATGATCGAGGCGGCCGAGCAGAGCGGTGAGCTCAAGCCCGGCGCCACCATCATCGAGCCCACGTCCGGCAACACGGGCGTCGGCCTCGCGATCGTGGCCCAGCAGCGGGGCTACAAGTGCGTCTTCGTCTGCCCCGACAAGGTCTCCACGGACAAGATCAACGTTCTGCGGGCGTACGGCGCCGAGGTCGTGGTCTGCCCCACGGCGGTCGACCCCGAGCACCCGGACTCGTACTACAACGTCTCCGACCGGCTCGTACGGGAGACGCCCGGCGCCTGGAAGCCGGACCAGTACTCGAACCCCAACAACGCGCGCTCGCACTACGAGACCACCGGTCCCGAGGTGTGGGACCAGACGTCCGGGAAGATCACGCACTTCGTGGCGGGCGTCGGCACCGGCGGCACCATCACGGGTACCGGCCGCTACCTGAAGGAGGTCAGTGGCGGCAAGGTCCGCGTCATCGGCGCGGACCCGGAGGGCTCGGTGTACTCCGGCGGCTCCGGGCGTCCGTACCTGATCGAGGGCGTCGGCGAGGACTTCTGGCCCAGCGCGTACGACAGCAGCGTCACGGACGAGATCATCGCGGTCTCCGACAAGGACGCCTTCCAGATGACCCGGCGCCTCGCCAAGGAGGAGGGCCTGCTCGTCGGCGGCTCCTGCGGGATGGCCGTCGTCGCGGCGCTGCGGGCGGCCGAGGGGCTCGGCCCGGACGATGTGGTGGTCGTGCTGCTGCCGGACAGCGGCAAGGGCTACCTTTCGAAGATCTTCAACGACGAGTGGATGGCGGACTACGGCTTCCTGGAGGAGGCCGGCCCGTCCGCCAGTGTCGGTGACGTCCTGCGGCACAAGGAGGGCGACATCCCCAAGCTCGTCCACATGCACCCCGAGGAGACCGTCGGCGAGGCCATCGAGGTCCTGCGCGAGTACGGCGTCTCCCAGATGCCCATCGTCAAGCCGGGCGCCGGCCACCCCGACGTCATGGCCGCCGAGGTCGTCGGCTCCGTCGTCGAACGCCAGCTGCTGGACGCCCTGTTCACCAAGCGGGCCTCCCTCGACGACCCGCTCGAGAAGCACATGAGCCCGCCGCTGCCGCAGGTCGGCTCGGGCGAGCCGGTCGACGACCTCATGGCCGTGCTCGGCACGTCGGACGCGGCGATCGTGCTGGTCGAGGGCAAGCCCACCGGTGTGGTGAGCCGTCAGGACCTGCTGTCGTTCCTCGCGAAGGACCGCAAGCAGTAGCTTCGCGCAAACGGTACGAGCACGTCATGTCGCGGCAGCACCCGCTTAACACTGCTCGTGCACAGTTGTCCTTGTCGGCGTCAGGAACCTCCGGAGCGGCTCCCGGACCTTCCGCACGCCGCGGACGCGGAGACCGGCCCTGACCCGGGCCCGTGTCCCTCGCGGGGACCGCCGTCGTCCCGCCCCCCGGCAACGGGGGTGCGGCGGTCCCCGCGGCTCTCACCACCTGGGGATCAGGCCGCGGCGCCGCGGATCTCGGCGTCGTCCGGGAGCAGCTCGGTGATCCTCGTCCAGATGGTCTTCGCCTCGACGCGGACGAGCCGGAAGGGGCCGCCCGGGGTGATCTTCTCGGCGGGCACGGGCTCTTCGGGGAGTTCCCGCAGCCAGTAGCCCAGGGGGCCGCAGTCCCAGACGGCGAAGCCGCGCGCCGAGACGCCCGCCTGCTCCCCGGAAGTCCCCCGCCAGGCGGCGGTCATGCGCCAGCTGGAGCGGAGCTCGCACATCAGCTCGGTCAGGAACGTCAGGGACGGCTCGGCAAGCGTGCCGGTCGCCGCCATGGAGCGGTGCACGAGGTCTCGCTCTTCCTCGCCGGACCTGGCCCGGGCCGCGCCGTCCAGTCCGGCGAATCCCGCCTCGATCGTGCCCACGGTGGTCTCCAGGACGGAGAGGGGCGTGGCGGGGGAGACCCGGGGCTGCTGAAGGTTCACCATGTCGGCGAGCTTCCAGACCAGCATCTTCGGCTGGACGCAGGAGTACTCGGCCTCGGCTTCCCCCGGCCACGCCTCGTGGGCGACGACGTGGTCCTCACCGATGAGCATGCCGTGGCGCAGGTCTCCCTGCCGGCCGGCCGCCTCCAGGGATATGACCACCCCGGGATTCAGGACCGTCTTGAGCAGCGGCAGGAGCGAATGGACCAGTTCACCACCCGGGTTGATCAGGCCGCTGTCCACCAGCTCCTTACGGGCGGTGGCCAGATCTTCGGGCACCTCGTTCCCGGCCGCGAGCTCGCACAGCACGATGAGGTGATCGTCGGCCAGGCGGAACCGGGACCGGGAAATGTCGAACGAAGGCATACGTACTCTTTTGTTAGTCGCGGTCAGGGGGTGTAGGTCTCGGCCCAGAAGTGGGACAGCCTCGAGAAGCCGGCACGCACCACGCCTCCCCGGGTGAGAACGGCCCGGTCGACTCCGGCGAAGAGAACCGCCAGGGCAAGATCGGTGGGCAGGACCCGGCCGTTCGCCTGGACGGAGACCTTCTTGTTCTTCCCGAGCCCCGACTGCCGCACCGTGAGGACGACGCCGGGGTCGTCGGCGTCGGGCTTCCGCGAGAGCGTGTACGCCTTCCGATTGATCGCCGTCAGCCTGTAGTGGTCACCCAGGTACGTCATGCGCAGGGAACGGCCCCTCTTCGTCATGGCGAATCTGTTCCGGCTCAGTGACACGAGGCCGTCGCCCACGCGCGCGGTCGCGCGGTTCAGGGTCGGCATCCCCACGAGTTCGGCGTGGATGCCGCGGGTCTCAAAGGTGGCCGTCGGAATGAGACCACCGCTCACCTGTGTGGCGATGCGCTCGTCGACGTAGGGAGGCGCGGGCCAGAGGACGCGGATGTCCCCGTATTCCGGAGACGTACCCTGCCAGGCTCGCTGCAGCGGCGTGCCCCGAGACCGCTCCCCCTTCCAGAAGGTGAGCGTGAACGGGGTGATGGTGGTGTGCATGGGATCTCTCGCTAGTCGAACGGATTGAGGGCGCTGCCCAGCTTCTTCGCACCGCTGGAGATGCCTTCCCCGATGTCCGAGGCCTTGTCGCCGATCCAGTCGCCAGCCTTCTCGATCCCGTCGCCGATGGCCTCGTGGTTGTCCCAGATCAAGCAGCCGGCGTACACCAGGCCCGTGCCGAGCGCCACGCCGGCGGTCACCGGGCTCGGTGCCACGGCCAGCGCGGTCAGGGACCCGTTGAAGACCGTGCCGCTGAGGTCCGAGGCGAACTTGGACGGCTCGGCCTTGATCATGTCCGGGTTGTAGGTGGACAGATTCGCTATGCCGTAGGCGGTCGCCGCGACGCCACCCACCACACCGGCGCCACGAAGCCAGCCCGCGGTCTTCGCCGCTTCCGCGAGACCGCCGTTCCTGGCGACGGTGATCAGGCTGGCCTCGGCCGCTGTGGGGACGAAGGCGGAGCCGGCCCTCGCGTACGCGAGCTTGGCGGCCTCGTCCGAGCCGGTGAGGGCGCCCACCAGATTGGGTGGCATACGGCTCCAGAAGCTGCCCGGGGCGGCGGAGGCGATCCGCGCGTTGATGCGGCTCCCCAGGAAGGTGCCGGCCGCGGTGATCGGCTTGTTCTTCGTCAGGTACTTGTACAGCTTCAGGCCGGCCGAGCCACTGTTGGCCACCGCCCTGGCGAAGGCGCCGGCCGTGACCGTGCCCTTCTGGACGGCTGCGAAGAGGTCCGCGATCTCTTTGCTGCCGCTGATCTTCTCCACACCGGTGCGCTGCAGGCGCAGCAGGTAGTCCTCGAGGGTCTCGTTGTCGCGGATCTTCAGCGCGGCGAGCTGCGTACGATCCTGCTTCTGCTGGTCGTCAGCCGCCGAGACCTTCCCGGCGTCGCCGTTGAAGCCGGTGCCGAGCGTTTCGTCGTTCTTGGCGCCGTAGCCGTCCTTGACGACGGCCTCCAGGTCCTTCTTCAGGTCCTTGTCCGCGTCGTCGACGGCCTTCACGCAGGCCTTGATGTAGTCGGCCCACGACTGCTCGCTCTCCCGGACGGACCGGGCGTGGTCCGGGTCGTGGCGGGCGGCCTCGCGCTCGGCCGGGGTGAGCTTGTCCCAGTCGTACGCGACGTTGCCCTGCTCGGACACCTTCATGCCGGCCTTGACGGCGTCGGCGCGGGCGTTCTCCAGCTGCTTCTTCAGCTCGACGAACTGCTGGTGGGCGTTGCGCAGCAACGTGGCGGTCGCCTTGGCCTGGGTCTGGGCGGCCTGGTACTCGTAGCGCGTCGCGGCGAAGTTCGTGCGCGCCGCGAACTCGCTCTGACCCTGCCAGTTCCTGATCTTCTCGACGTTGTCCCGGTAGGCGATCTCGACCTTGTGGATTTCGGCCGCCATCGACTGCCACTTCTCGGCAGCGGTGTTCAGAGGGCCGAAGTCCGTGGACATGACTTCGTGGTACGTCAGCATTCTGTTTCCCTACGGGCGACGGGGCATCGGCATCGGCATCGAAGTCGTACGAGCGCCGTGACGGCGCTCAGTACGAGTTGAAACTCGATGGGACGCTGTTGATCCGCTGACCGCGGCCGGAGTCGACCCCGCCCAGGGTGACCACGGTGCTCCGCAGGGCGCGACTCTCATGGTGCAGTCGGCCGATGAGCGTCTTGACCTGCTTGTCCCACGTGGACTCCACGGTCTTGAGTCCGGCGGCGGTCTCCCAGCCCTTGAGGGAACCGATGGCGCCCGTCGTGGCCTCGTCCGCCCACTTCGTGGCGTCCGTGGTCTGCTTCACCAGGGAGTTGTCGATGGTGTTGGCGGCCGCGCGCTTCTCGGCGGGTGAAGACTCCAAGATGCCGCCCGGGCCTGCGACTCCGCCGCCGCCGCCCGGATCGGCGGGCAGCTGATTGAGCCGCATCGATGTCGCCTGCCTGGCCGCCGCCTCGTCCCGCAGCTGGGCCCATTCCTGGTCGAACCCCATGGCGCATCCCCCGATGCTGTTGATCATTGATCACAATGTGATGTCGCATTGTATGTCCGGCGGCGTGGGGCTTGGAGACGGTAGGCCGGGACCCTTATAGGGCTTCATCGCGATAACTCGGTCTCAACAAGGGCGAATTGAAGTCACGAGGCGATCAGCGCGGTTCGTGCGCGGCGCCGGCGCGGACCGGGCACCGAGCCCCGCTTCCCCCGGCATGCGCCTCTTGCATATGGTTTATTCAGTCACGGCGGTGACTGAATAAACACGCCGGTGAGGATCAGGGGGACGGGATGAGCGACAGCCCCGCCGCGCGGCTGCAGGCGCTCTTCGAAGGGCACCGGCTGACGCCGACGCAGCGCAGGATCGCGCACTGGATGGTGCGGCGCGCCGCCGATGTGCCGTTCCTGTCGAGCGTGGAGCTCGCCGAGCTGGCCGGGGTGAGCCAGCCGTCCGTGACCCGCTTCGCGGTCTCCCTCGGCTTCGACGGCTACCCGGGCCTGCGCAAGTACCTGCGCGAGGTGGCGCCCGCCGAGTCCGCGGCGGCCGGGGCGTCGGAGTTCAACGAGTACCAGCAGGCCGTCCACGCCGAGATCGAGAACCTGCGCCACCTCGCCGGGCTGCTCGCCGACCCCGAGCCCGTCGAGCGGGCCGGGCGGCTGCTCGCCTCCTCGCGGCCGCTGCCCGTGCTGGGGCTGCGGGCCGCCTCCTCGCAGGCGCGCGGCTTCGCGTACTTCGCGGCCAAGGTCCACCCCGACGTACGGCTGCTGGACGAGGGCGGCAGCATGCTCGTCGACCGCGTCGACGGCGCCGTGCGGGCCGGGGCCACGGTGCTGCTCTGCTTCGCGCTGCCCCGCCACCCCAAGGAGGTCGTCGAGGCGCTCGCGTACGCGCGGGAGGCCGGCCTCACGGTGGTGACCGTCGCGGACTCGGCGTTCGCTCCGGTCGCCAAGCACAGCGACGTGCTGCTCCCGGCGGCCGTCGGCACCGGGCTCGCCTTCGACACGGCGTGCGCGCCGATGATGCTGGGGCGGGTGCTGCTGGAGGCGATGTGCGACGGGCTGCCGGACGCGCAGGCGCGGCTGGAGGAGTTCGACGCGGGGGCGGCCGCGCGCGGCCTCTTCGTGGATTAGCGGCGATTCTCAGGCCGCGCGCGGATTCTCAGGAGACGTTAAGGGAAGGGCGTTAGCCTTCCGCCGCACAGACGCATCGGTGTCGCAGCGGTGAGTTGAGGAGGCGGACGTGGCGCGGGGCGGTCAGGCGCTGGCGAGAGTGGCCGTGGTCGTACGAGCGGGGGTGGCGCCCCTGTGGTGGCCGGGGTTGCTGGCCGCCGGGCTCGGGGCGCTGGTGCCCGGGCTGACCGGGCGGCGCATCGGACTGCTCACCGGGGCCGCGCTGTTCCTGGTGACGGCCGCGGCGGTGGCCCTGGCGCGGCGGGGGCGGTACACGCGCCTGGCCGCGGAGGCCACCCGGGCGGCGCGCGCCGACTTCCTCCAGGACCGGGCCGTGACCGCCCGCGCCTGGCGCCGCTCGCGCCGCTGGTGGCTGCTGGGCGCCTTCCTGGCCGCGCTGGGCCTCTCCTTCGCACTGCCCGGCGCGGGCGGGCTGTGGCTGGCCGGTGCCGGTGCGGGCCTGTGGCTGAAGGCCGTCTGGCTGGGCCGCTGGGAGCACCGGCGCGAGACGCTGCTGTGGGTGCGTACCGACTGGCTCGCCAAGGGCCCCGTCGGCAAGCCCGTGCGCGCGTACCGCACCACGGGCATCGCCGCGGGCGACGCCGCACCGGGCGGGGCGCGGCGCCGCCGCTGACGGGCCGTGTCAGAGGGCCAGCGCGAGGGTCATCGCGAACGGAACCGGGACCAACACGGCCGTGCCGAGCCACACCCCCCGTCGGCCGCCGCGCCGCAGCGGCAGCAGCACGTCGACGAGGAGCACCAGCCCGAGGACGAGCAGCCCGGACACCGCGAGCAGGAACATCGCGGGACCCGCGTGGTCCAGGGTGGTGTAGTTGCAGTTCGTGAGCCCTGGCCGGGCCGCCTCCGCCACGCTGCGGCAGTCCATCGGCAGGTACTCCGTCCAGAGCCACCACGCGAGGTGCAGCGGAATCATCGCGGGCACGCCGAGGGCGAGGTTCACCACGCCGGGCAGCCAGACGCCGCCACCCCTCGGCCGTCGGCCACCCTCGGCTTTCCCGTCCGTTCCCGGCACTCTCACCCCTCCTGCCCCTTCGCCGTGTGCTGGGAGGGACGGCAGTGATCCGGTCGCCGGTTCCGCGACGGGCCGCGGGCGGGCTTCAGACCTCCAGCTCGGCCTCGATCCGGCGGAGCTGGTGGCGGGCCATCGCCAGGTTGGAGCGCTCCTTGTCGAGGGCCAGGTAGAGGAACAGACCCGAGCCGCCACGGCTCTTGAGGAGGCGGATGAGGTGGTACTGGGTGCCCAGGGTGATCAGGATGTCCTCGATCTCGTCCTTGAGCCCGAGCATCTCCATCGTGCGGACCTTGGCGCGGACGACGTCGGTGTTGCCCGCCGCGGCGATCGCCAGGTCGAGGTCCTTCCCGCCGCCTATCGTGCCGAGGGCCATGCCGCTGGTGTAGTCGACGAGTGCGGCGCCCAGGGCGCCGTCGATCGTGGTGGTTTCCTTCAGGGCGGTTTCGACGTTGGCCATGCTCATGCTTCCTTCGGTGTGTGGGACGGCGGTGTGTGGGACGGCGGTGTGTGGGACGGGCGGGGCGGAATCGGGGGCCGCGCGGGCGGCCGTTGCTGCGGTACGAGGGCGGCGTCGACCACGCTGCCGATGCGGGCGCTGGAGCGGCGGGCCTCCAGGTGGAGGCGGCCGACGTTGACGCGGGGCTCCGCGAGGAGGGTCAGGACGGCCGAGCCGCCCGCCGCGTACGTGGCGACGTAGCCCTCCTCGCCACGGACCAGCAGCTCGCGGAAGCCGCCCTGGCCGGTCGCGTCGGTGAGCCGCTGGGCCACGCCGAGCGCGGCGGCCGTCAGCGCGGCGACGCCTTCCGCGATGCCGGTGTCGCCGCCCGTGTCGTGGGCCAGGACCAGGCCGTCGGCGCTCGCCGCGAGGGCCCCGGTCAGCTGCGGGAGCCGGGCCCGCAGGCGTCTGAGCTCGCCGAGCACCTGGGCCTGGGCTTCGGCGTGGGCGTGGGCTGCCGTGCGGGTCTTCGTCACAGGTGGGCCTCCAGGGCGTCGCGGAGCCGGTGGAGCAGGGCGGTGTCCGGGTCGGGGACGGTCGGCGGCATCCAGCGCGGGGGCGAGGGCGCCGGTTCCAACGGCGTCGCGATCAGCCCCGCCGCCGCGAGCCGCCGCACCTCCAGCAGCGTGTGGAAGGCGGGCCGCCCCAGCGCGCGGGCCAGCTCCGTCGGCGTACGCGTCCCGTCGGCGTACGCGAGGAGCGCGCGCTGCCGGAGGGTGACGGTCTGGCCGGGGGCCGCCGGGCGGGCCACCACGGGCGCGGTGTCGACGGCCGGGTACGGCCACACGCCGTCCAGCAGCTCGCGGCGGCGCCGGGTCTCGCGCTCCACGTCGGCCAACGGGACGGGCCGTACCGGAGGGAGGGGACCGGGCCGCTCGACGGGCCCGTACCGGAAGCGCGTGGGGCCGCTGCCGGGCGTCAGCGCGAAGAACGCCGCGTCGAACAGGGCGCCGAGGCGGCAGATCTCCAGCTCGCCGTCGCCGAGCCGCCGGTCCGGCGGGAGCCGGCCGCCGGCCGTGAGCAGGACGTCGAGGCCGGGTGCGACGGGGCTCTCGGCGTGCACCACGCGGCCGTCGACGAGGTGGAGCGTGCCGTGGTCGCGCAGCAGCGCGCCGGTGGCGGCCTCGGCGGCCAGCCGGAGCAGCAGGGGGGAGACGACGGTCATCCGAGGACCAGCCGTTCCGCGAGGTCGCGCAGGCGGATGCGGGCGAGGGCGAGGTTGCCGGTGGAGCGGTCGAGCCAGAGGTGGAGGAAGACGCTGCTGTCGAAGGTCGTCTCGACGAAGCGCAGGACGTGGTAACCGGAGCGGGTGGTGACGATGACGTCCTCGACGGGCGGCCCCTTGGGTAACTCGCCGCCGCCCGGCCCCTCTTCCCGTAACTCCTCGTCCTCCGCGCCGGGCCCGGCGAACGACTCGTACTCGGCCGCCGCCCGCGCCAGTTCGGCCGTCTCGGCGGCGGTCGTCTCGTGGTCGCCCACCGGCGAGTCCCCGATGACGCCCAGCGCCAGACCGCTGGTCCAGTCGACGAGGGCCGCTCCCCGCGCGCCCGGCACGGTCATGGCGTGGAGCAGGCACTCATCGATTCCGGGCACGCGGGCTCGCCTCCCTGATCCCCGTTGCGTGGACACGGCAGTGACGGCGACGTTACGCAACGTTCGCCCGCCCGGAGGGAGTTCTGGCATTTTCCAACGGAACATGCGCCCCAGACGGTACGGTTCGCCTCACGCCTCGCCGCGTGCGCGCATCACCACCTTGTTGACCGCCCACAGCCCGATGCCGATCGCCAGCAGCACGCCCGCCCTGATGTAGACGTCCGCGTCCCGGTCCGCGAGCGGGCTCGCCAGGATCAGGGACGTGACCGCCCCGAGGACCGGCAGCGCCGTCGGCGTACGGAAGTGCGCGTGCCCGACGCGGTCCCGGCGCAGGACGAGCACCGCGATGTTGACCACCGCGAAGACGCACAGCAGCAGGAACGCGGTCGTGTCGCCGAGCCCCTCGATCTCGCCGGTGGACACCAGGCCGATGGCCAGGAGCGCCACGAAGACGATGCCGACGACCGGCGTGCGCCGCCCGGCGAGCACGCGGCCCATGGCGCGCGGCAGGATCCGCTCGTTGGCCATGCCGTAGCAGAGCCGCGAGGCCATCATGATGTTGATCAGCGCCGAGTTGGTGACGGCGAACAGCGCGATCAGCGCGAACGCCTTGGGCGGGAAGTCCAGCCCGCCCGCCTTGACCACCTCCAGCAGCGGCCCGCTGGACTTCTCCAGCGTGCGGTGGTCGACGAGGAGCGAGGAGACCAGCGCCACCAGGACGTAGATGGTGCCGGTGACGGCGACGCCGGTGAAGATCGCCCGGGGGAAGGTGCGCACCGGGTCGCGGGTCTCCTCGGCCATGTTGACCGAGTCCTCGAAGCCGACGAAGGCGAAGAAGCCCAGCGCGGTCGCGCCGAGGACGCCGGTGAGCAGCGCGTACCCGGTGCCGGTCGCCGTGAGGTCGCCGAGGCGCGACGGTTCGCCCTCGCCCGTGAGCACCGCCCACGCGCCGATGGTGAGGATGACGAGGAGGCCCGTCAGCTCCACGACGGTGAGGACGACGTTCGTCTTCACCGACTCCGACACGCCCCGCAGGTTGAGCGCCGCGAGGGCGAGGATGAACAGGATGGCGATCAGCGTCGGCGGGATGGCGCCCTCGGTGAACTCGGCGAGGTAGTCCCCGCTGAAGGCCCGCGCGGCGGCGCTCGCGGACGACAGCCCCGAGCACATCACCATGAAGGCGACGATGAAGGTGAGGAAGGGGACCTTGAACGCCTTCTGGGTGTAGAGGGCCGCTCCGGCGGCCTTCGGGTACTTGCCGACGAGTTCGACGTACGACGCCGCCGTCAGGAGCGCGACGACGAAGCCGATCAGGAACGGCAGCCAGAGCGCGCCGCCGATCTTGCCGGCCACCTTGCCGGTGGTGGCGTAGATGCCGGTGCCCAGGATGTCGCCGATGACGAAGAGGATGAGCAGCTTCGGCCCGATGGCCCGCTTGAGCGTGGGCTCGTCTCCGGTCTCAGGACCCTGCTCGGGTGCGTGCGTTGCCATGGGGGACATCTGCCCGGCCGGGGCGGCGTCAGTCGGCCGTCAGTCCGTCACGAGTGCGTCCGGGTGCGTCAGTGCGTCCGGGTGCCCGCCGCCCGCCTCCGCGACGATCTCGGCCACCGTCTGCGGCGGCCGCACGGTCGCGAAGCGGACCGTCCCGTCACCGTCGGCGGCGTAGCCGTACACGCCGGGGCGGGGGAGGGAGTTGTACGCGTAGTGGTGCGCGAAGTAGTACGCCCCGGTGTCCAGGGCCGCGACGACATCGCCCGGCCGCAGCAGGGGCAGCGGGCGCGCGACGGCGAGGAGGTCGCCCGCGAAGCAGGCGGGGCCCGCCACGTCCTGGTCGACGGCCGGGCCCGTCCTCGGCAGCCCCTCCGCGTCGTACGCGGCGATCCGCAGCGGCCAGGAGGTGGGGTCGTAGACGGTACGGGTGGCGACCTGGACGCCCGCGTGGGTGACGGCGATGGGCCGGGAGCCGGACGTCTTGGCGTACTCGACGCGGGCGAGGACCGTGCCGTGCTTGGCCGGCAGGGACCGGCCGAACTCGGTCACCAGGCCGTAGCGCCCGTCGAACAGCCCCGGCACCTCGGCGGCGAGGAGGCGGGCGTACTCCGCGTACGTCGGGGTCTCCTCGTCGGAGGCGAAGTTCACCGGGAGGCCGCCGCCGATGTCGAGGGTGTCGACCTGGCGGCGCCCGGCGGCGGCGTTGATCTCCTCGGCGAGTTCGTACGCCGCGCGGACGCCGGTGACGAGGAGGGACAGCGGCAGGCCCTGGGAGCCGGAGTGGGTGTGCAGCCGGGTGAGCCACGGGCGGTCGAGGTACGCCTGGACGACGCGGGCGCGGGCGCCCTCGTCGCGCAGCGCCACGCCGAACTTGGAGGTGGGGGTGGCGGTGGACAGGGCGTCGATGGTGCCGCCGCCGATCTGCGGGTTCACGCGCAGGCCGAGGGGCGAGGCGCTGGGCGCCTCGTCGAGCAGGGCGTCGATACGGGCCAGCTCCTGCGTGTTGTCGGCGTTGACGGCGATCCCGAGCGCGAGGGCCTCGCGGAGTTCGGCGGGCGTCTTGGCGGGCGAGTCGAGGACGATCCGGGCCGGGTCGACCCCGGCGGCGCGGGCCAGGGCCAGCTCGCCGGGGCTCGCGACCTCGGCGCCGAGCCCCGCCTCGTACAGCAGGCGCAGGACGGGGACGAGGGGGCAGGCCTTGACGGCGAAGGCGTGCAGGACGGGCGCGTCGGTGACGTCCGCGAAGGCGGCGCGCAGGGCGGCGGCGGAGGCGCGGACGCCGGCGAGGTCGAGGAGGGCGGCGACGGGCTCGTCCTCGGTGAGGAGGGCTTGGTCGACGGCGGCCCGTACGGCCTGATCGCGCGCTGCCGCTCGGGCTTCGCGGAGTGCTCGTACGGCCTCGGGCGGCGCCTGGTCGCGACGGTCTGAAGCCATGTCCTCCAGCCAATCACCCGGTGTGCGCGACCGCAGCCGTTGACTACTTCTATTCAGCAAGTCAGTATGTGAATAACTGATTCTGCAACACGTCTTCGTGCAGTCGTTTCGAGGAGGCATCCCCATGTCAGGACCCCGCCCCGTACGGGCCCCGCGCGGTACGGAACTGAGCGCCCTGGGATGGCAGCAGGAAGCCGCCCTGCGGATGCTGCAGAACAACCTCGACCCCGAGGTCGCCGAGCACCCCGACAAGCTCGTCGTCTACGGCGGCACCGGCAAGGCCGCGCGCGACTGGCGCTCCTTCGACGCCATGGTCCGTACGCTGCGGACACTGAAGCAGGACGAGACGATGCTCGTTCAGTCCGGCCGCCCGGTCGGCGTCATGCAGACCCACGAGTGGGCGCCGCGCGTCCTCATCGCCAACTCCAACCTGGTGGGCGACTGGGCCAACTGGGAGGAGTTCCGGCGCCTGGAGCAGCTCGGCCTGACCATGTACGGGCAGATGACCGCCGGCTCGTGGATCTACATCGGCACCCAGGGCATCCTCCAGGGCACGTACGAGACGTTCGCCGCCGTCGCCGCGAAGAAGTTCGGCGGCACGCTGGCCGGAACCATCACCCTGACGGCCGGTCTCGGTGGCATGGGCGGCGCCCAGCCGCTCGCCGTGACGATGAACGACGGCGTGGCCATCTGCATCGACTGCGACCCGCGCGCCATCGAGCGCCGCATCGAGCACCGGTACCTCGATGTGAAGGCCGACTCCCTCGACCACGCGCTGTCCCTCGCCACCGAGGCCCGCGACGCCCGCAAGCCGCTCTCCATCGGCGTCCTCGGCAACGCCGCCGAGCTCGTCCCGCAGCTCCTCGCGATGGGCGCGCCCATCGACATCGTCACCGACCAGACCTCGGCCCACGACCCGCTCGCGTACCTGCCGGTCGGCGTCGCCTTCGAGGACATGGCGGCGTACGCCGCCGAGAAGCCCGCCGACTTCACCCAGCGGGCCCGCGAGTCGATGGCCCGTCACGTGGAGGCCATGGTCGGCTTCATGGACGCGGGCGCCGAGGTCTTCGACTACGGCAACTCCATCCGCGGCGAGGCGCAGCTCGCCGGCTACGACCGGGCCTTCGCCTTCCCCGGCTTCGTCCCCGCCTACATCCGGCCCCTCTTCTGCGAGGGCAAGGGCCCCTTCCGCTGGGCGGCCCTGTCCGGCGACCCCAAGGACATCGCCGCCACCGACCGCGCGATCCTCGACCTCTTCCCCGAGAACGAGTCCCTCGCCCGGTGGATCAAGATGGCCGGCGAGCGCGTCCACTTCCAGGGCCTGCCCGCCCGCATCTGCTGGCTCGGCTACGGCGAGCGCGACCGCGCGGGCGAGCGCTTCAACGACATGGTCGCGAACGGCGAGCTCTCCGCGCCGGTCGTCATCGGCCGCGACCACCTCGACTGCGGCTCCGTCGCCTCCCCGTACCGCGAGACCGAGGCCATGCTCGACGGCTCCGACGCCATCGCCGACTGGCCGCTCCTCAACGCCATGGTGAACGTCGCCTCCGGCGCCTCCTGGGTCTCGCTCCACCACGGCGGCGGCGTCGGCATGGGCCGCTCGATCCACGCGGGCCAGGTCACGGTCGCCGACGGCACGCCGCTGGCGGGCGAGAAGATCCGCCGCGTGCTGACCAACGACCCGGGCATGGGCGTCATCCGGCACGTGGACGCCGGTTACGACATCGCGGAGAAGGTCGCCGACGAGAAGGGCGTGCGCGTCCCGATGCGCGAGGGTGACCAGGCGTGACCTTCCACGAGATGTGGGCCGAGCTCGCGCCCGTCGGCCGGAACCGGGACAGCGGCGGCTACCGCCGCTACGCCTGGACCGAGGCCGACCGCGACTGCCGCGCCTGGTTCCGGGCTCAGGCGGAGGCGCGCGGCCTGACGTACGAGACCGACCGCAACGGCAACCAGTGGGCCTGGCTCGGCGACCCCCTCGGCGAGGGCGCGATCGTCACCGGCTCGCACCTGGACTCGGTCCCGGACGGCGGCGCCTTCGACGGCCCGCTGGGTGTGGTGTCCTCCTTCGCGGCCCTGGACGAACTCCGCCACAGGGGTGTGGAGTTCCGCCGGCCGGTCGCCGTCACCAACTTCGGTGACGAGGAGGGGGCCCGCTTCGGCCTCGCCTGCGTCGGCTCCCGGCTGACAGCCGGGCAGCTGACCAAGGAGGCGGCGTACGCGCTGCGCGACGGCGACGGCGTCGCGCTGCCGCAGGCCATGGAGGCGGCCGGGTACGACCCGGAGGCCATCGGCCCGGACCCGGAGCGGCTCGCGCGCATCGGCGCCTTCGTCGAGCTCCACGTCGAGCAGGGCCGGGCCCTGGACCTGTCGGGCGACCCGGTCGGCATCGCCTCCGCCATCTGGCCGCACGGCCGCTGGCGGTACGACTTCCACGGCGAGGCCAACCACGCCGGCACCACCCGGCTGGTGGACCGGCGCGACCCGATGCTGACGTACGCCGAGACGGTGCTCGCCGCCCGCCGCGAGGCGGAGCTGGCGGGCGCGGTGGCCACCTTCGGCAAGATCGCGGTCGAGCCGAACGGCGTCAACGCCATCCCGTCGCTGGTGCGTGGCTGGCTCGACTCGCGCGCGGCCGACCAGGAGACGCTGGACACCGTCGTGACCGGCATCGAGCGGGCCGCGCGCGAGTACGCCGACCGGCACGGGATCGACCTCACGGTCGTGCGGGAGTCCTTCACGCCGGTCGTCGAGTTCGAGCACGCGCTGCGCGACGAGCTCGCCAAGATCCTCGGCGGCGGCATCCCGGTCCTCGGCACCGGCGCCGGACACGACGCGGGCATCCTGTCGGCCTCCATCCCGACGGCCATGCTGTTCGTGCGGAACCCGACGGGCGTCTCCCACTCCCCGGCCGAGTCCGCGACCGAGGACGACTGCGTGGCGGGCGTCCGCGCCCTCGCCGACGTACTGGAGGGACTGGCATGCGCGTGACCACGTACTGGCTGGAGCACGCCTGGCTGGACCCGGCGGTCGAGTCGGGCGTGGTCCTGGAGGTGGCGGCGGACGGCCGGATCGCCGCCGTCCGCACCGGCGTCGCCACCCCGCCGCCGGGCGCGACCGTCCTGCGGGGCCTGACCCTCCCGGGCCTGGCGAACGCGCACAGCCACGCCTTCCACCGGGCCCTGCGCGGCTCCGTGCAGGTCGGCAGCGGGACTTTCTGGACCTGGCGCGAGGTCATGTACGGGGTCGCCCAGCGGCTCACCCCGGACTCCTACCACGCGCTCGCGCGGGCGACGTACGCCGAGATGGCCCTCGCCGGCATCACCGCCGTCGGTGAGTTCCACTACCTGCACCACGCGCCCGGAGGCGCCCCCTACGCCGACCCCAACGCCATGGGCGAGGCGCTCGTCGCGGCGGCCGCCGAGGCGGGCATCCGGATCACGCTGCTCGACACGGCCTACCTGTCGAGCGGCTTCGGCGAGCCGCCCAACGAGCACCAGCTGCGCTTCTCCGACGGCACGGCGGACGCGTGGGCGGAGCGCGCCGCGCTCCTCAAGGAGCGGGAGCACGCCCGCGTGGGCGCCGCCATCCACTCCGTACGCGCGGTCCC
Source organism: Streptomyces sp. NPDC003036 (assembly GCF_040611175.1). Lineage (NCBI taxonomy): Bacteria > Bacillati > Actinomycetota > Actinomycetes > Kitasatosporales > Streptomycetaceae > Streptomyces > Streptomyces sp. NPDC003036. The sequence continues at coordinate 26,842 of NZ_JBEXNO010000027.1, forward strand.
CGCCGACCAGCTCGCCACGGTCGCCCAGTGGGCCGCCGAGCGCCGGGCGCCCCTGCACGTCCACCTCTCCGAGCAGACGGCGGAGAACGAGGCGTGCCTGGCGGCCCACGGCCGGACCCCCACCCGCCTGCTCGCCGACCACGGCGTGCTCGGCGCGCACACCACCGGCGTCCACAACACCCACCTCACCGACGAGGACATCGCCCTGCTCGGCGCCTCGGCCACCGGCACCTGCATGTGCCCGACGACCGAGCGCGACCTGGCCGACGGCATCGGCCCGGCCGCCGCCCTCCAGCGGGCCGGCTCGCCCCTGTCGCTGGGCAGCGACAGCCACGCGGTGATCGACCTGCTGGAGGAGGCGCGCGCGATGGAGCTCGACGAGCGCCTGCGCACCCGCACCCGTGGCCACTGGACGGCCGCCGCGCTGCTGCGCGCCGCCACCGCCGACGGCCACGCTTCCCTCGGCTGGTCCGACGCGGGCCGCCTGGAGGCGGGCGCGCTCGCCGACTTCACGACGATCGCGCTCGACTCGGTCAGGACAGCGGGGCCGCCACCGCGTCTGGCAGCTGAGACGGCGGTATTCGCCGCGTCGGCAGCGGATGTGCGCCATACGGTCGTGGGAGGCCGCCATGTCGTGCGGGACGGGGCCCACGCCCTGGTCCCGGACGTCCCCCGGGCACTGGCGGACGCGATCGCCGCCCTGCGCGACTGACGCGACCGACCCCGCCGGTCCCGGCACCGGCAGCACGACCGACGCCCGCACGACCGAAGGAGGCATCCCTCACCATGAGCAGCGGTCCGGAGACCACGAACACCCCCGCGGCGACGCCCGCCCCCGCCACGACGAACAGCGCCGTCGCGGCGACGGCGACCGTCATCACCAACATCGCCAGCCTGGTCACCAACGACCCCTCCCTCGGTGACGGATCCCCCCTCGGCCTGATCCGGGACGCGGCCGTCGTCATCGACGGCGACCGCGTCTCCTGGATCGGTGAATCCAGCAAAGCACCCGCCACTGACAATCGGGTCGACGCGGGCGGCCGGGCCGTCGTCCCCGGCTTCGTCGACTCCCACTCCCACCTCGTCTTCGCGGGCGACCGCACCGCCGAGTTCAACGCCCGCATGTCCGGGCAGCCGTACGCGGCCGGCGGCATCCGCACCACCGTCGCCGCCACCCGCGCCGCCACCGACGAGGCCCTCGAAGCGAACCTCACCCGCTATCTGCGCGAGGCCCTGCGCCAGGGCACGACGACCTTCGAGACCAAGTCCGGCTACGGCCTCACCGTCGAGGACGAGGCCCGCGCCCTGCGCATCGCCGCCCGCCACACCGACGAGGTCACCTACCTCGGCGCGCACATCGTCTCCCCCGACTACGCCGACGACCCGGCCGGCTACGTCGACCTCGTCACCGGCCCGATGCTGGAGGCGTGCGCCCCGCACGCCCGCTGGATCGACGTCTTCTGCGAGAAGGGCGCCTTCGACGGGGACCAGGCACGGGCCATCCTCACCGCCGGCAAGGCGCGCGGCCTGCACCCCCGCGTCCACGCCAACCAGCTGTCGTACGGCCCCGGCGTCCAGCTCGCCGTCGAGCTCGGCGCCGCCTCCGCCGACCACTGCACCCACCTCACGCAGGCCGATGTGGACGCGCTCGCCGGCGGCGACACGGTCGCGACCCTGCTCCCCGGCGCCGAGTTCTCCACCCGCGCCGAGTGGCCGGACGCGCGCCGCCTGCTCGACGCGGGCGTGACCGTCGCCCTGTCCACGGACTGCAACCCCGGCTCCTCGTTCACCTCCTCGATGCCGTTCTGCGTCGCCCTCGCCGTGCGGGACATGGGCATGACCCCCGACGAGGCGCTCTGGTCCGCCACGGCCGGCGGCGCCGCCGCCCTGCGCCGCGACGACATCGGCCGCCTCACCCCCGGCGCCCGCGCGGACCTGGTCCTCCTCGACGCCCCCTCCCACGTCCACCTGGCCTATCGCCCGGGCGTCCCGCTGACCACGGCGGTCTGGCGCGGCGGCCGGCGGGCGTTCTAGGGGTGGGGGCGGCGGCAAAACCTGGTACCGCAGGAGACGCCCGTCTCCTGTACGGGCAAGGGCGGCGCGGAAGGAGCGCTGGCGGGTCTGGGAGCGGAAGCGCCGGAATGCGGCCCTGACGCCGTCGTAGACCAGCCTGAACGCGTCGATGGCCCGCTCGGCGGCCGACCCGTTCCGCCTTGACTCCCTCGTTCCCGACGCGGTTCGCCGGCGGTGTCACCGCGCTGATGTCGGCCGGACCCGTGCCCGCTCCCGCTCGCAGCGGTGCGGACCATGAGGGCCCCGGTGGTCCGGCGCCGGACCACCGGACGGCCGGGCGCCGACGCTGGTTACTGCTCGACGCGGAAGTAGGCGAACTCGCGGAAGTTGGGCAGCACCGTGTTGAACAGCTGGAGCCAGCCCTTGCCGCCGGAGGGGTAGGTGGCGTAGTTCTTGTGCTTGTCCGCGATCAGGAATCCACCGGACGACGGGACCACCTGGAAGACGGTGGCGTTCTCGCGCGTGTCCAGCCTGACGCCGTTGCCGACGCCCCTCCAGTAGGTGTATCCGCCCCAGTGACCGCTGGTGCTCTCGATGGTGTAACCGTCCCCCTGCTGGCGGAAGACGACCTTGGTCCCCTTGCTGCCGCTGTCGTTGGTCAGCAGTGCGTAGTCCCAGTTGGCGTACACCTCGATCGTGACGCCGCGGTTGCTGGCGTTCTCGATGAGGTGAACAGGGGTGTCCACCGGGACCGCGGCGGCCGCCCTCGCCGCCGCGACAGCCGGGGTGTTCGCCGGGTCGGCCTGAGCCCCGGGGACGGCGAGCGAGACGACACCGACAGAGGCGAGAACAGCGGCGACCACAGTACGGCGAAACGCGAACATATCTTCTCCTTCGATCACACCGACACTCGACCGAACGGGCCACGCCGCTTTCCGCGCACCCCCGTCGATCACCATCCGTGTTCCGAGGAAGCGCCCCCCATGCGACCGGTTCGGGCCCATCACCCGAATCAGCGACGCCGCGCCCGTCAGGCGATCGTCACGCGTCACTTCATGACGAAATGCGTAAGCCGCGTACCGCATGTGATCCCCTCGCCCCAGGGGACGATCCCGTCAAGACGCCGCAAGGGCCCATTCCTTGACGGAAGGGGCCCTTGCGGCAGGCGGTCACACCGGGGTGCGCCGGAGGTGGAACGGGGGAGTCACTCCTCCACGGTCAGCCCCTTGCGGAGCTTGCCCAGGGTGCGGGAGAGCAGCCGCGAGACGTGCATCTGCGAGATGTTGAGCTCCTCGCCGATCTCCGACTGCGTCATACCGGCGACGAAGCGCAGGGAGAGGATCTTGCGGTCGCGGGCGGGCAGCGAGGCGATCAGGGGCTTGAGGGACTCGATGTACTCGATGCCCTCCAGGCCGTTGTCCTCGTAGCCGATGCGGTCCGCGAGCGCGCCCTCCGTGTCGTCCTCCTCGGGCTGGGCGTCGAGCGAGCTCGCGGTGTACGCGTTGCTCGCCGCCATGCCCTCGACGACCTCCTCCTTGGTGATGCCGAGTTTCTCGGCGAGCTCACCGACGGTCGGCGAGCGGTCCAGCTGCTGGGCGAGCTCGTCACCGGCCTTGGCCAGGTCGAGGCGGAGCTCCTGCAGCCGGCGCGGGACGCGCACGGACCACGAGGTGTCGCGGAAGAAGCGCTTGATCTCTCCGACGATGGTTGGCATCGCGAAGGTGGGGAACTCGACCCCTCGGGCGAGCTCGAACCGGTCGATGGCCTTGATCAGGCCGATGGTGCCGACCTGGATGATGTCCTCCATCGGCTCGCTGCGGGAGCGGAACCGGGAGGCGGCGAACTTGACGAGGGCGAGGTTGAGCTCGACGAGGGTGTTGCGGACGTACGCGTACTCGTGCGTGCCCTCTTCGAGCGTCTCGAGGCGGGCGAAGAGCGTCTTCGACAGAGCCCGCGCGTCGAGCGCTGCGACCTCGTCGTACGGCGGGATCTCGGGCAGGTCGCTCAGACCGCTCGGACCGCTCGGACCGCTCGGGTGGTCGGGGGTGTGGATGAGTTCGGGCGGAGTTGCCGACGCCGCGTCGGGGGTACGCGTCTCGTCGAGCCGGGGTGACATGGTCTCCTCCATCGTTCTCGGCATAAGGCCGCCGATGCCGAATTGCGTCGCTGCGGTGTGCGGCGCCTCCAAAGCCGGCTGGGTGGGTCGATGAGTGTCCCTACTAGGCCTACCCGCTCTTCCTAGGTCGTTGCAAGTGTCAATTGTCCCATATGTCTGACTAACGGGGGAGTCCGACTACCGGCCGATCGAAGGAGGGCGTAGGGTTCTACCGACTCAACGGCATCGGCGAAGAGGGGCGGCATGGACCGCGGGACGGTCGGCAGCGCGAATCAAGGCCGGCTCAGCGTCGGGGTCCAGACGGTGGGCCGCAGTGAGATCGTCACACCGGTGGGTGAGTTGGATCACCACACCGCGGATCTGCTGCGCGAACCGCTGGAAGCCGCGCTGGCACAAGGGCGTTCACGGTTGGTGGTCGACTGCTCGCAGCTTGCTTTCTGCGACTCCACCGGCCTCAACGTCCTGCTGGGGGCCCGGCTCAAGGCCGAGGCGGCAGGGGGTGGAGTCCATCTGGCCGGAATGCAGCCCGTGGTGGCACGCGTCTTCGAGATCACCGGCGCGGAAGCGGTCTTCACCGTGCACGACTCCCTGGAAGCGGCGCTCGCCGACTGATCCGGCGCACCCTTCCCGAGCCGCCGCGCCCCCAGTGCCGCCGAGCACTGCCGCGACGGCCGACGGCGGCTGGTCGGGTTGCTCACGCGCATCGGATGACGAACCGGGTGTCGTACCCGCAACTCCGGGCAGAAGAACCTGCGCGAGGGCGTGACGGGTGGGACTCCGCGACTCTCCGTATCGAAACTTATTGGCAATGGCGAACTGGTGAATCGGTGAGGTGAAGCGCTGATGGGCAGCACCCAGCAGCATCCGCCGAGCGGCCTCGGCGGCGAGCCGGGCGGCGCGGGCGTCGGCGCGGGTGCCGAACCTGTCGCCGGCCCCGTCAAGGGTGTCGACGCCACGGCGCAGCGGGCCGCGGCAGCCGGCGGGACCGCGGTCCGCGCCTCCTCCTCCACCGGGCCGGGCACGCCGCCCGGCACACCGCCGGGCACCCCGCCCGGCTCCGGTGCCAGGGCACGCGCCGCGTCGGGTACGCCGTCGGGTGCGCAGTCCGGCCCGTCGTCCGGCGCCCCGGCCTCGCCGGACGCCGCGTCGCCGCGTCCCGCCTCCGAGGGCGGTCGGTTCCGGAGGCTGTCCCTGGGCAGTGCCAGCGGGATCGTTCCGCTCGCGCGCGACTTCACCCGGCAGGCGCTCTACGACTGGGGCTGGCTGCCCGCCGCCACCGCCGACCGGCGCGCCGCCGCCGAGGACGTCCTGCTCGTCGTCTCCGAGCTCGTCACCAACGCCTGCCTGCACGCCGAGGGCCCCGAGGAGCTGCGCGTCTCGCTCGACGCCAAGGTGCTGCGCCTGGAGGTCGACGACCGCGGCGCCGGCCAGCCCGCGCCCCGCACCCCGCACCGCGCCGGGCGGCCCGGCGGGCACGGCATGTTCATCGTGCAGCGCCTGTGCCTCGACTGGGGGGTCGTACGGGCCGACGGCGCCCCGGGCAAGACGGTCTGGGCGGAACTCGCGGCCCCGGCGTAACCGCTCTCGTACGAAGGAACGGCGAAGGGCCGCCGTACCGGATGCATCCAGTACGGCGGCCCTTTTCGTGCCCTGCGGGGGCAGGGGTCAGTGCACGCCGCCCATGAGGGGCTGCACCTTCCGCCGGTACATGAAGATCGCGACACCGGCGAGCACCGCGAGCGCGCCCTGGCTGGCGAACCACCACGTGGTGTCGGTCGGCGCGCCCATCAGCTGGAGCAGCGCGATGACCGAGTCGCCGGCGGTGACGGCCAGGAACCAGACGCCCATCATCTGCGAGGCGTACTTCTGCGGCGCCAGCTTGGTCGTCAGCGACAGGCCGACCGGCGAGAGGGTGAGCTCACCGACGGTCTGGATCAGGTAGACCGAGCACAGCCAGAGCGGGGTGACCATCACGCCACCCGCGGAGGCGGCCTGCGCCAGCATCATCACGAAGAACGAGGCGCCGATCAGCACCAGGCCCTGCGTGAACTTCACCAGCGTGCTGGGCTCCTTGGAGCGGCGGGCGAGCGCCACCCACAGCCAGGCGAAGACCGGGGCCAGCGCCATCACGTACAGCGGGTTCAGCGACTGGAACCAGCTGGCGGGGAACTCGAAGCCGAAGAGGGAGCCCGCGGTGTTGTGCTCCGCGAACAGGCTCAGGGTCGAGCCGGTCTGGTCGTAGATGCCCCAGAAGACGGCGGCGGCGACGAAGAACCAGACGTACGCCGACATCCGGGACCGCTCGACCTGGTCCAGGTCGGTGTCGCGCTTGATGCGCACCAGGTACCAGGCGGGCAGCACCAGGCCGAGGATGGTCAGCGGCCACAGCACCCAGTCGATGGTCAGCTTGCCGGCCAGGCCGGCGATGCCGTACGCGACGGCCGCGACGGCCAGCCAGATCAGCGCCTTCTTGATGATGCCGGCGCGCTCGGTGTCCGACAGCGGCGCGGGCACCTGGTTCGACTCCGGAGCCAGGTTGCGGAAGCCCAGGAAGTAGAAGGCGAGGCCGAGGGCCATGCCGATGCCGGCCATGGCGAAGCCGTAGTGCCAGTTGATCTTCTGGCCCACGTAGCCGATGGTCAGCGGGGCGACGAAGGCACCGAGGTTGATGCCCATGTAGAAGATCGTGAAGCCGCCGTCCCGGCGCGGGTCGTTCTTGTCCCGGTACAGGTGGCCGACCATCGTCGAGATGTTGGCCTTGAGCAGACCGGAGCCGGCGGCGATGAACGCCAGGCCGATGAAGAAGGAGATCTCCGTCGGCAGGGCCAGCAGGAAGTGGCCGGTCATGATGACCGTGCCGGAGATCGCCACGGTCTTCCGGGCACCCCACACCCGGTCGCCGAACCAGCCGCCCGGCAGCGCGAGGAGGTACACCATCGCGTTGTAGACGGAGTAGATGGCGACGGCGGTCGCCGTGTCGAAGCCGAGACCGCCCTTGGCCACGGAGGCCGACAGGTACAGCACGAGCAGGGCCCGCATGCCGTAGAAGCTGTAGCGCTCCCACATCTCGGTCATGAAGAGATTGGCCAGACCGCGGGGGTGGCCGAGGAACGTCTTCTCAAGGCCGGCGGCAGTGCTGCCGGCCGGGTCCCTCGTCAGGCTGGACGCCATGGTCGATCCTTGCTTGCTCGGGACGCGCCATCCGCTTCGTGAGCGTGACGCGCCCGGTGGGGGGCGCGGCCGGCACCGGCGCGCGTTCCGCCCCCGTCCCCCCGACGCCCGGACAGGGGTTCGCCCCCGTGTCGCACACGGAGGCGAGGGATCGGACGCACCGGGATCCACGCCCCGACAGGCGCGTCGTCGCGCATCGGGGCCCGGCCCACAGGTCGTTCACTGCCTCAAGGCTGGCAGGGCCGGCCCCGGGCAGAAAAGAGACCCTTGGCGCTCTTGGCGGGCCAAAGGTCCCGGAGTACTGCATCAGGCGTCTCGCCACCATACGACACGACAGTGGCGGATATGGAAGGACTTGAGATATGGATCACAGGGATACATGGAACCATCTGCCCATAATCGAAGGTGATGAACAGGATGCCGCCCCATAGTCCCAGGGAAAGTTGATCAAGCGTCGATCCCGCTCCGGCGCGTACCCCGCGCGGACTACCATCAGCCCATGACCCGTGTACTGCTCGCCGAGGACGACGCATCCATCTCGGAACCGCTGGCCCGCGCCCTGCGGCGGGAGGGGTACGAGGTCGAGGTGCGCGAGGACGGACCGACCGCGCTCGAGACGGGACTCAAGGGCGGGGTCGACCTCGTCGTACTGGACCTGGGCCTGCCCGGCATGGACGGGCTCGAAGTGGCCCGGCGCCTGCGGGCGGACGGCCACACGGTGCCGATCCTGGTGCTGACCGCCCGCGCCGACGAGGTCGACACCGTTGTCGGGCTCGACGCGGGCGCGGACGACTACGTCACCAAGCCGTTCCGGCTCGCCGAGCTCCTCGCCCGGGTCCGGGCCCTGCTGCGGCGCGGCTCCGCCGAGCCGGCCCCGGCGCCCGCCACCCACGGCGTACGCATCGACGTCGAGTCGCACCGCGCCTGGATGGGCGACGAGGAGCTCCAGCTCACGGCGAAGGAGTTCGACCTGCTGCGGGTCCTGGTCCGGGACGCCGGCCGGGTCGTCACGCGCGACCAGCTGATGCGCGAGGTGTGGGACACCACCTGGTGGTCCTCGACCAAGACCCTCGACATGCACATCTCCTGGCTGCGCAAGAAGCTCGGCGACGACGCCGCGAACCCGCGCTACATCGCCACCGTCCGCGGCGTCGGCTTCCGCTTCGAAAAGAGCTAGGACCGGGTAGGACCGTGCGCCGCCGACTGATCAACTCCACGCTCGCGGTGGTGCTCGTCGTCATCGCCGTCTTCGGGGTCTCCCTCGTCATCGTCGAGACCCGCACCATCAGCAGCAGTGCCCAGGAGAGCGTGGACTCCGAGGCGGTGAGCCTGATCTCCATCGTGGAGAGCCGGCTGATCGGCGGGGAGCCCGTCAACCCCGACATCCTCGCCGAGCAGAGCGGCGCCAAGCGGTACGCCGTGATCCGCATCCCCGGGCGCCCGCCCATCGAGATCGGCGAGCGTCCCGACGGCAGCGTCATCCGCGGCACCGCCGAGGGCGAGCGCGGCGAGACCGTCACCGTCGAGGAGCCGCGCTCCACCGTCACCGCCGAGGTCGGCCGCACGCTGCTGATCATCGGCGCCGTGGCGCTGCTCGCCGTGATCGCCGCCGTCCTCCTCGCCGTACGCCAGGCCAACAGGCTCGCCTCGCCGCTCACCGACCTCGCCGAGACCGCCGAGCGGCTCGGCTCCGGTGATCCCCGGCCCCGCCACAAGCGGTACGGCGTGCCCGAGCTGGACCGGGTCGCGGACGTCCTGGACGCCTCCGCCGAGCGGATCGCCCGCATGCTCACCGCCGAGCGCCGGCTGGCCGCCGACGCCTCGCACCAGCTGCGCACGCCGCTGACCGCGCTCTCGATGCGGCTGGAGGAGATCTCCGTCACCGACGACCCCGAGACGGTCAAGGAGGAGGCGCACATCGCGCTCACCCAGGTCGAGCGGCTGACGGACGTGGTCCAGCGCCTCCTGACGAACTCGCGCGACCCGCGCACCGGCTCGGCGATCGCCTTCGACCTCGACGAGGTCGTCAAGCAGCAGATCGAGGAGTGGCGCCCGGCCTACCGCAGCGCCGGGCGGGCCATCGTCCGCTCCGGCAAGGTCGGCATGCGCGCGGTCGGCACCCCCGGCGCGGTCGCCCAGGTGCTCGCCGCGCTGATCGAGAACTCCCTGATGCACGGCGGCGGCACGGTCGCGCTGCGCACCCGCGTCATCGGCAACCAGGCGGTGGTGGAGGTCACCGACGAGGGCCCGGGCGTCCCGCCCGACCTCGGCGCGCGCATCTTCGAGCGGACCATCAGCGGCCGCAACTCGACCGGCATCGGCCTCGCCGTCGCCCGCGACCTGGCGGAGGCGGACGGCGGCCGGCTGGAGCTGCTCCAGCAGCAACCGCCGGTCTTCGCGCTCTTCCTGAGCCGCGAGGTGCCCAGCCGCAAGGAGCACCCGCCGACGGTGCGGTGAGCGTTACCGGCGAGGCCCCACCGGCTCGGCGGCGGGCTCGTCGTGGTGCCGCCGCTGCTCCAGGAACGATTCGGCAGCGGGCGGCGCGGCCTCGGCACCCGGCAGCGTACGGAACACCCAGGTGCGGTACGACCAGAAGCGGAAGAGCGTCGCGACGCCGATGCCGAAAAACTTGAAGAAGTTGCTCTGCAGCGGGCTGTCCCAGCCGAAGCCGTACGTCGCGGCGAACAGCACGCCGTTCTCGATGACCATCCCCACCACGCTGAAGGCGAGGAAGAGCGAGAGCTCGCGCGTACGGCCGCTCTTGTCACGGTCCCGGTACGTGAAGTAGCGGAAGCCCACGTAGTTGAAGGCGATGGCGATGACGGTCGCGATCAGGCTGGCCCGTACCACCGGGATCTCGGTGGTGTGGCGCACCAGGTTGAAGACCGCCATGTTGACCAGCAGTCCGAGGCCGCCGACCACCCCGAATTTGGCGATCTCGCGGACGAGCCGGTCCAGCCGCACCCGCAGTGCGCCCCGTTCACTCATGGTGATCTCACAGCCCCGTCCGGTCGAGTGGGTCAACCAAGCCATGCTAACCAGGGCCCGCCGGCGCCGCTCGAGGAGCGGAAACGAGCCCCTTCCCCGGGGAGGGGGGTCCTTCCCGGGGCCGGATACCCTAAGAGGGTGACGTTCCCGGTAGTAGGCATGGTGGGCGGCGGTCAGCTGGCCCGGATGACACACGAGGCGGGCATCCCCCTCGGCATCAGATTCAAGCTCCTCAGTGACACTCCCCAGGACTCCGCGGCGCAGGTCGTGAGCGAGGTCGTCATCGGCGACTACCGCGACCTGGACACGCTGCGTGAGTTCGCGCGCGGCTGCGATGTGATCACCTTCGACCACGAGCACGTACCGACCGAGCACCTACGGGCCCTGGAGGCTGACGGCATCCCCGTCCGCCCGGGGCCCGACGCGTTGGTGCACGCCCAGGACAAGGGCGTGATGCGCGCGAGGCTCGGCGCGATCGGCGCTCCCTGCCCGCGCCACCGCATCGTGGCGGACCCGGCCGACGTGTCGGCGTTCGCGGCGGAGGGCGGCGGCGAGGGCGACGGCTATCCCGTGATCCTCAAGACCGTGCGCGGCGGGTACGACGGCAAGGGCGTGTGGTTCGTACGCTCCGAGGCCGACGCCCACGAGCCCTTCCAGGCCGGGGTGCCGGTCCTGGCGGAGGAGAAGGTCGACTTCGTCCGCGAGCTCGCGGCGAACATCGTCCGCTCCCCGCACGGCCAGGCCGTGGCGTACCCGGTCGTCGAGTCGCGTCAGGTCGACGGTGTCTGCGACACCGTGATCGCCCCGGCGCCCGACCTCTCGGCCGAGCTGGCCGGGCAGGCGCAGGAGCTGGCGCTGCGCATCGCCAAGGAGCTGGACGTCGTCGGCCACCTCGCCGTCGAGCTCTTCGAGACCCGCGACGGCCGCATCCTCGTGAACGAGCTGGCCATGCGGCCGCACAACTCCGGCCACTGGACCCAGGACGGCGCGGTCACCTCGCAGTTCGCCAACCACGTGCGTGCCGTGCTCGACCTGCCGCTGGGCGACCCGCGCCCGCGCGCCCCGTGGACCGTCATGTGCAATGTGCTGGGGGGCGACTTCCCGGACATGTACCAGGCGTACCTGCACTGCATGGCCCGCGACCCGCAGCTGAAGATCCATATGTACGGCAAGGACGTGAAGCCCGGCCGCAAGGTGGGGCACGTCAACACCTTCGGCGACGACCTGGACGACGTGCTGGAGCGCGCGCGCCACGCCGCCGACTATCTGCGAGGAACGATCGTTGAGTAACGCACTCGGTCAGAACGGACCCCTCGTGGGCATTGTCATGGGCTCCGACTCGGACTGGCCCGTCATGGAGGCCGCGGGCGCGGCCCTCGACGAGTTCGAGATCCCCTACGAGGTCGACGTCGTCTCCGCGCACCGGATGCCGCGCGAGATGATCGCGTACGGCGAGCGCGCGGCGGACCGCGGCCTGAAGGCGGTCATCGCGGGCGCGGGCGGCGCGGCCCACCTGCCGGGCATGCTCGCCTCCGTCACCCCGCTGCCGGTGATCGGCGTCCCGGTTCCGCTGAAGTACCTCGACGGCATGGACTCCCTGCTGTCGATCGTGCAGATGCCGGCGGGCGTGCCGGTGGCGACGGTCTCGGTGGGCGGCGCGCGCAACGCCGGTCTGCTCGCCGCGCGGATCCTCGCGACCTCCGACCCGGAGCTGCTGGCCCGCATGACCGACTTCCAGCAGGACCTGAACGACCAGGCCACGGAGAAGGGCAGGCGGCTGCGTTCGAAGGTGGGCAAGTGACGGCCTCCGGTCCGTCCGAGGCGCTCCTCGCCGAGGCGCGCGAGCTGCTGGGGGACTTCCCCGTGGTGGACGGCCACAACGACCTGCCGTGGGCGCTGCGCTCGAAGGCGTGGTACGACCTGGACCGCCTCGACATTGCGGCGGACCAGACGGGCCGGCTCCACACCGACCTCCGCCGGCTGCGGGCCGGCGGGGTCGGGGCGCAGTTCTGGTCGGTGTACGTGCGCTGCGAGCTGACGGGCGACGACGCGGTCAGCGCCACGCTGGAGCAGATCGACTGCGTCGACCAGCTCCTGGCCCGCCACCCGGCGGAGCTCGCGCCCGCGCTGACGGCCGACGACATGGAGGCGGCGCGGGCGGCCGGCCGCATCGCCTCCCTCAAGGGGGCCGAGGGCGGCCACTCCATCAACAACTCGCTCGCCACCCTGCGGGCGCTGTACGCCCTCGGCGTCCGCTACATGACGCTGACCCACAACGACAACGTCCCGTGGGCCGACTCGGCGACCGATGAGCCGGGCGTCGGCGGCCTGTCCGCCTTCGGCCGCGAGGTCGTCCGCGAGATGAACCGCCTCGGCATGCTGGTGGACCTCTCGCACGTCGCCGCCACGACGATGCGCGACGCCCTGGCCACCTCCGAGGCGCCGGTGGTCTTCTCCCACTCCTCCGCCCGGGCGGTCTGCGACCACCCGCGCAACATCCCGGACGACGTGCTGGCGCTGCTGCCGGCGAACGGCGGCGTGGCCATGGTCACGTTCGTACCGAAGTTCGTCCTCCCGGCGGCGGTGGAGTGGACCCGGCGCGCCGAGGAGAACATGCGGGAGCACGGCTTCCACCCGCTGGCCACGACCCCGGACGCGATGCGCGTCCACGAGGCGTTCGAGGCGGCGAACCCCCGGCCGATGGCGACCGCCGCGACCGTCGCGGACCACCTGGACCACATGCGCGAGGTGGCGGGCATCGCCCACATCGGCATCGGCGGCGACTTCGACGGCACAGCCTTCACGCCTTCGGACCTGTCGGACGTCTCGGGGTACCCGAACCTCATCGCGGAGCTCCTGTCCCGCAAGTGGTCGCGTACGGACATCGCGATGCTGACGTGGTCGAACCCGGTCCGCGCCCTGCGCGACGCCGAAGCGGTCTCCCGGGACCTGGTCTCCCGCCGCCCGCCGTCGAACGCCACGCTGGAGTCGCTGGACGGCTGAGGGCCGTATGCCCCCCGACGGCTGTACGCCCCCCGAGGGCCGTATGCCCCCCGAGCCCGGGCACGGGGGGCATACACCCGAACGCAGTACACCGCCGCGACCCCCGGCTCCCCCCGTGCCACCGTGGCCCTATGGCTCGCAACGCCGTTCACGGAGCCGGAGCCCCCGTCATGGCAGACCTGCAGGACCTTCCCTACGTCGCCCCGGCCACGGCCGGTGCACCCGACGGCACGACGGGCGGTGTCACCGCCGCCGAAGCCCCCACGCCCGCTGAGACCGACCTCGCGCGGGCCCGGATCCTGCTCGCCGCGCAGCTTGTCGTGGACGGGCACAACACCCTCGCCCAGGAGCTCGACCGCACGCACCACCACGCCCTCCAGCACGGTGAGGCCGCGCTCGACACCGACATACCCCGCATCCGGGCAGGCGGCGTCGGCGCCCAGTTCTGGTCGCTGCACGTGCCCCGCTCGTACGCGGCGGACCGCCTAATCGGCGGCACCCTGGACCTGATCGACGCCGTACGGACCCTCATCGAGTCCTGCCCGGAAGCCCTCCGCCTCGCCCTCACCGCCGCCGAGATGGCCGCCGCCCGCGACTGCGGACGCATCGCCTCGCTCCTCGGCCCCGTCTCCGGCGCCGCCCTCGGCGACTCGCTCGGCACGCTGCGCGCGTACCACGCCCTCGGCGTACGCAGCGCGGGTGTCGCGGGCGCCCGCTGGGCCGCCGGGCCCGACGGCCTGACGCCCTTCGGGCAGGACGTCGTCCGGGAGATGAACCACCTCGGGGTGCTCGTCGACCTGTCCGGCGCCTCCACCGACACGATGCGCCACGTCCTCGACGTCACCAAAGCGCCGGTGATCCTCTCCCACTCGGCCGCGTACGCCCTCACCCCGCACCCGGCGAACGTCACCGACGACGTCCTGCGCCGCCTGCGCGCCAACGGCGGCGTGTGCATGGTGAGCTTCGCGCCCGACCAGGTCGCCCGGCTCCGCGAGGCCCCGGCCACGCTGCGGGACGTCGTCGACCACCTGGAGCACGTCCGCGAGGTCGCCGGGCCGGAGTGCCTGGGGCTCGCGGGCTCGTACGGCATGGCGACCCACGCCCCGCACACCATCGGCCTGGAAGACGCCTCCTGTTACCCGAACCTCATTGCCGAGCTCCTGCACCGCGACTGGCCCGAGACCGACATCGCCGCGCTGACCTGGGGCAACGCGGCGCGCGTCGTCCGGGAGGCGGAGGCGGTGGCGCGGGGCGCCTGACTACGGACACCCCCTAGGCGCGGCAGAGGCAGAACGGATGCCCGGCCGGGTCCGCGTACACCCGCCAGGCGCGCTCGCGGTCGTCGGCGTCCAGCGCCTTCGCGCCGAGGGCGAGCACCCGCTCCTCGGCCGCGTCGAGGTCCTGGACGTCGAGGTCGAGGTGGAACTGCTGGGAGTTGCGGTCGGCCCGGGGCCACTCGGGCGGCTGGAGCCCGGGTGCCCCCTGGAAGGCGAGCCGCTTCCCGTCGGGCAGGCGCAGCTCCACCCACGTGTCCTGCTCGCCCGGGTCGATGGTGATCTCGCCGCCGAGGACCGCGGCGTAGAACTCGGCGAGCCGTCGCGGTGCGGGGCAGTCGATCGCGGTCAGGGCGAGCGTGGCGAAGCCCATGGACGTCCTCCTTGGCGGATCAGCGGGCACGGACACGCGCGTACCCGGCCCGCGGGAGCTGGGCCGGGAGCCGGCGGACTGTCGGGACGGCGACGTCAGGCGCCGAGGAACTGCTGCACGCCTGTGCGGACGTCGTCGGCGTTCATCACGGGGAACACCGTGATCTTCGCGTTGAACTCCATGAACAGCGGCTCGCAGATGACCGGCAGCTGAGAAGGTTCCTCCAGGTCGAAGACGAGGAACGCGGTGCGCATCCCGTCCAGCGCCCCGAAGTACGCGGCTTCCGGCTGCAGCCGTTGCATAAGAGGTCCGAGGACCTCGTCCAGCCTGTTGGCCTTGATCGCAGCGCTGCCCTTCTCCGTGTCCATCTGGCACATCAGCATGGTGCGCATGAGCCGCCTCTTCCGGGTCGAAGTCACTTCCACTCGGACCCAGTGTTCGCGGCCGCGCGGTGCGCCGCATGCAGTCGGACCCCATCCGGGTGGCGGCGCCCGGGCACCCCGATGCCCCTACGCGCGCGGGCGGCCCATCGCCCGGTACGTCCACCCCGCCTCGCGCCACCGGACCGGGTCCAGCGCGTTGCGGCCGTCCAGGATGAGGCGGCTGTTGACGACCTCGCCCAGCTCGCGCGGGTCGAGCTCGCGGAACTCGCGCCACTCCGTCAGGTGCAGCACCACGTCCGCGCCGTGCACGGCCTCCAGCGCGCTGTCCGCGTACGCCAGCGTCGGGAAGACGCGCCGCGCGTTGTCCATGCCCTTGGGGTCGTAGACCGTGACCTGGCCGCCCTGGAGGTGGATCTGCCCGGCGACGTTGAGCGCGGGCGAGTCCCGGACGTCGTCCGAGTCCGGCTTGAACGCCGCGCCCAGCACCGCGACCCGCTTGCCGAGGAAGGTCCCGTCGCCGAGCGCCTCGCGCGCCATGCCGACCATCTGGCCGCGCCGCCGCATGTTGATGGAGTCGATCTCGCGCAGGAAGGTCAGGGCCTGGTTGGCGCCCAGCTCGCCGGCGCGCGCCATGAAGGCGCGGATGTCCTTCGGCAGGCAGCCGCCGCCGAAGCCGATGCCGGCGCGCAGGAACTTCGCGCCGATGCGCTCGTCGTAGCCGATGGCCTCCGCCAGCTTGGCGACATCGCCGCCCGCGGCCTCGCACACCTCCGCCATGGCGTTGATGAAGGAGATCTTGGTCGCCAGGAAGGAGTTCGCGGCGGTCTTCACCAGCTCCGCCGTCGGGAAGTCGGTCACCACGAAGGGCGAGCCTTCCTCCACCGGAGTGGCGTACACCTCGCGCAGCAGCTTCTCGGCCGCCGCGCTCTCCACGCCGACCACGATCCGGTCCGGGTGCAGCGTGTCCTGCACGGCGAAGCCCTCGCGCAGGAACTCCGGGTTCCACGCCAGCTCCGCGTCCGCGCCCACCGGCGCCCGCTCGGCGAGCAGCCGGGCCAGCCGCTCCGCGCTGCCGACCGGCACGGTCGACTTGCCGACGACCAGCGTCGGGCGCTTGAGGTGCGGGGCGAGGGAGCCGAAGGCGGCGTCGACGTACCGCATGTCACACGCGTACTCGCCGTGCTTCTGCGGAGTGTTCACGCACACGAAGTGGACGTCGCCGAAGGCGCCGACCTCCTCCCAGGAGGTGGTGAAGCGCAGCCGCCCGGTCGAGCCCTCGATCCCGGCGACGTGCTTGCGCAGCAGCTCCTCGAGCCCCGGCTCGTACATCGGGACGCGGCCGGCGGCCAGCATCTCGATCTTCTCGGGTACGACGTCGAGGCCCAGCACCTCGAACCCCAGCTCCGCCATGGCCGCCGCATGGGTGGCGCCGAGGTATCCGGTGCCGATCACAGTGATCTTGAGGGCCATGCGGTTCTCCATTGACGAGCGGGAGGCGGTGCGCGCCCGAGCATAGCCGCGCCCCGCCCCGGGCACGTTTTCGCCGGAGCCGCGCTGTCAGCAAGGTCACCTATGCCATTCCGGTTCCGGCGCACTAAAATTCGGGTTACTTAACGGTAGTTAGCACACGCCCAGGGGAGTGAGTGATCGTGGCGGGAACGCCTGATTTCGACCTGTACCGCCCGTCCGAGGAGCACGACATGCTCCGGGACACCGTCCGCTCGCTCGCCGAGGCCAAGATCACGCCGTTCGCCGCCGCGGTGGACGAGGAGGCCCGCTTCCCGCAGGAGGCGCACGACGCCCTCGTCGCCGCCGACCTGCACGCGGTGCACGTCCCCGAGTCGTACGGCGGCGCGGGCGCCGACGCGCTCGCGACCGTGATCGTCATCGAGGAGGTCGCGCGCGCCTGCGCCTCGTCCTCCCTGATCCCGGCCGTGAACAAGCTCGGCTCTCTCCCGGTGATCCTCTCCGGCTCGGAGGAGCTGAAGAAGAAGTACCTGGGCCCGCTCGCCAAGGGCGAGGGCATGTTCTCGTACTGCCTCAGCGAGCCGGACGCGGGCTCGGACGCCGCGGGCATGAAGACCCGTGCCGTCCGCGACGGCGACTTCTGGGTCCTCAACGGCGTCAAGCGCTGGATCACCAACGCGGGCGTCTCCGAGTACTACACGGTCATGGCCGTCACCGACCCTTCGATGCGTTCCAAGGGCATCAGCGCCTTCGTCGTCGAGAAGTCCGACGAGGGCGTCTCCTTCGGCGCCCCGGAGAAGAAGCTCGGCATCAAGGGCTCCCCGACCCGCGAGGTCTACCTCGACAACGTCCGCATCCCCGCCGACCGCATGATCGGCGAGGAGGGCACCGGCTTCGCCACCGCGATGAAGACGCTGGACCACACCCGCATCACCATCGCGGCCCAGGCGCTCGGCATCGCGCAGGGCGCGCTGGACTACGCCAAGGGGTACGTCCAGGAGCGCAAGCAGTTCGGCAAGCCGATCGCCGACTTCCAGGGCATCCAGTTCATGCTCGCCGACATGGCCATGAAGATCTCCGCCGCCCGCGCCCTCACCTACCAGGCCGCCGCCGCCTCCGAGCGCGGCGACGCCGACCTCACCTACCTCGGCGCCGCGGCCAAGTGCTTCGCCTCCGACATCGCGATGGAGGTCACCACGGACGCGGTCCAGCTGCTGGGCGGCTACGGCTACACCCGTGACTACCCGGTGGAGCGGATGATGCGCGACGCCAAGATCACCCAGATCTACGAGGGCACGAACCAGGTCCAGCGCATCGTGATGGCGCGCAACCTGCCGTAAGCCCCCCGGCGGGCCCTCTCCGGCTCGGCCCCGCACCCGGCGCACCGCAGCGTGCGCCGGGGCGGGGCCGCTCCACTTCACGGGGGGATGGACGCCGCGCCCGCCCCGTGATCATCTGGCGGAATGATCTCTGGAACGACCTCCGGAACGACCTCCTTCTGGACCGGCGAGCGGATACGCCTGCGCGGTATCGAGCCCGACGACTGGCGCGCGTTCATGCGCTTCGCCACGGACGAGGAGCGCCTGGGCGACCTGCTGGGCCCGCCCCGCTCCACCGAGAGCCACCGCGTCTGGGCGCGGGAGCGGGCCGCCGTCCCGCCCGACGGCGACTGCTTCCAGCTGGTGATCGAAGCCACCGGCTCGGGGGAGGCGGTCGGCGCCGTCGGCACGAACCACGCCGACCCGCGAGCGGGCCGTTTCGAGTACGGCGTCACCATCGCCGCCGAGCACCGGGGCAAGGGCTACGCCTCGGAGGCGGTGGCACTGCTGCTGCGGTTCATGTTCGCCGAGCGGCGCTACCACAAGTGCGAGGCGCGGATCTTCGCGCACAACGAGGCCTCCCTCGCGCTGCACCGCCGCCTCGGCTTCGTGGAGGAGGGCCGCCTCCGCGACCACGTCTTCCTCGACGGCCGGCACCACGACCTGGTGCTGATGGGCCTGCTCGCCGGGGAGTTCGCGGGGCGTTAGGACGATGAGCGAGACGAGAGCGATCTCTGCCGCGGTACGCATGCTGGAAGCCATCCGGCAGCTCACCCCACTGACCCGCGAGGGCGTGGCGGCCTTGTTCGCCGCGCAGGGCTGGGACGGCTCCGGGGCCTCCTGGGACAAGGACGGCACCGGAGGCTGGGTCCACCCCTACAACGGCGGTGTGCGCGTCGAGTTCACCCTCTGGATGCGGGAGCCCGACGAGGACACCGGCTACTTCGACGACGTGGAAGCCGCCTACGCGGCGGGCGAGCGGGCCCTGGCCGCCTTCCTGCCCCGGCTGGAGTCGTCGGCGCTGGCGCGGCACCTGCGGCCGGCCGGGAGTACGGAAGAGGACGCGGACGAGTTCGTCGCCCACAAGAGGTGGTCCCTGGGCGGCCGCACGCTGGTGGCCGGCGTCGTGCAGGAGGACACGGACCTGCCGGTGCGGGTCGTCCTCGCCTTGGAGTAGCAGGCCCTCCACTGTTGTGTACGCCTGTACGCAACGATGCGTACACTCGTACACATGGGATACGGACTGCTGGCCGCGGCCATCGCCGCGGAGGTCGCCGGGACGACCGCCATGAAGTACAGCGAGGGGTTCAGCAGGCTGTGGCCCTCGCTGGGCGCGGTGGCCGGGTATCTGGTCGCCTTCGCGCTGCTCGCGCAGACCCTCAAGGTGATCCAGGTCGGCACGGCGTACGCGATCTGGGCCGGAGTGGGCACCGCGGCCGTCGCCGCGATCGGCATGTTCTTCCTCGGGGAGTCCACCGGCCTGGCCAAGCTCGCCGGGATCGCCTTCGTGATCATCGGCGTCGTCTTGCTCAACCTCGGCGGGGCGCACTGATGGCGGCGGCGACGACACGGCGGTACGACCCCGAGCGGCGCCAGCGGATCATCGACGCCGCGATCCGGGTGGTGGGCCGCGCCGGCATCGCCGGCCTGAGCCACCGCACCGTCGCCGCCGAGGCGGACGTACCGCTCGGCTCGACGACGTACCACTTCAAGACCCTCGACGACCTGCTCGTGGCGGCCCTCCGGCAGGCCAACGAGGGCTTCGCCAAGGTCGTACGCGAACACGGCGACGCCCTCACCGACCCCGGCCGCGACCTCGCCGCCGAGCTGGCCCGGCTGACCGGCGCGTGGCTGGGCGGCGACCGCACCGGTGTGGAGCTTGAGTACGAGCTCTACCTCGCCGCCCTGCGCCGCCCCGCACTGCGTGCCGTCGCCGCCGAGTGGGGCGAACAGGTCACCGAGCTCCTCACCCGACGCACCGACCCGCGCACGGCACGCGCCGTGATCGCGCTGCTCGACGGCATCTGCCTGCACGTGCTGCTGATGGGCGGCGCGTACGACGAGGAGTACGCGCGCGACGCCCTCGCCCGCATCCTCGGCACAGGCGCCGGCCCCGCTGCCGATAGCGCCGAGTAGCGCGTACGCGTCACTATGTGAGGGCCTACTTCCAAGTGCTTGAGCCGTGGCGTCTGTCCCACCAACCCCGCCGCCGTCGAAGCTCTAGTTGACGTCGAGTGCGACGAGCTGCGCCGACGGATCCGGGCAGATCGTGCCGTGTGGCTGGAGAGCGGGTTTTTCGAGCTGCTTGAGGGGTATGCGCCCCGTAGAGGCCAGCGGTGACCGGGGGCCCGCTCTGTGGCGGCGGCTGGCACATACCGGACTCTGGTGGCGACCCGGGTCACTTGACCATCGTCCTCGTCCCCATCCCAGCCGGGCGAGGAGTGGGAGGGTTTGGCTGAATCCCTCTACGGACTGCGCACCTTCTACCGTAGAGCGGCGGAGCGCGGCTGCGACGTGGTCAAGCACTTTGCAAATGATGGCCCAACGGCCTTCCGAGGCTGGGGAGGGCGGCTCCAGAGCGCTGTCGGACGAGCGGGACTGCAGGCGCGGGGACGATGCGCACCAGCGCCTCTGGGGCTGTCCGCTCTAGCGATTTCTGCCTTCGCAGCGGCCACCGTATGGGAAAAGGTTCACATCCGTAACTGTTGCGCTCAAGCTTCCAGCGGATCCAAAGGCGCGGCGGATACCGCGCACAGCCCTGAGCAGGGGCGATGCATTTCGGTCAACATCAGGCCGTGAGGTTGCAGGAGAGTTGGCCATTGATGATGATCAATCGGCTTTTGCAACCTACCCTGGAAGGGTCACTCTCAGTGATAGTCGCGATGCGGCGAGCGGCTACGGCTCTGGCTGCGGCCGCTCTTATTCCCCTCGCAGGTGCTACCAATGCCAGCGCCGTTACCGACTCCTTCGGCTGGACTGCCTCGGCGTTTAGTAAGGGGAGCGAATCCCGTCGCTGGGATTCGGCGGGTGGTAACACCCAGGATCAGTACTCGTGCACCAGAACGCAGGGTTCCAGAGGTGGATACGTCGAGTACAAGTTGTTTAAGGCCGTCGACTGGGCGCCGGACCCCTACATGGGCATTACCACCTTTGAGTGCTCTCTGACCGACCAGCGTCACTCGTGGCCTAAGCAATCCGCTGGCACGTTCTACTGGCAGCTGGGAGAAGTGCCCCGGGACTGCCTTACCGGCGGTGGATATTGCCCCATGGACATGACCGGGCGAACCTACTACACACGCTGACAGGATGACGCACATTCAACCACCGGCTCTTGCCCTGGTTCGGGCTTCCCGGACCTACGGCGCGCACCGGGCCGTGTCCGAGGTGACACTCCACGTCGGGGCGGGAGAGGTGGTGGGTCTTCTCGGTGCCAACGGCGCCGGGAAGACCACCCTCATGCGCATGGCGTGCGGCCTGATCCGCCCCAGCTCCGGAACCGTCGAGGTCTTCGGCAAGAAGCCCCCGCTCACCCTCACCGACGCCCGCAACGTCGGCGCGGCCCTCGACACCCCCGCCTTCTACCCCTGGATGACCGGCCCCGCGCAGCTGCGCAGCCTGCTGCACTCGTCCGGTGTCCCGGACCGGGGGCAGGTCGACCGCGCTCTGGAACGCGTGGGCCTCGACGACCAGCGGCGCAAACGCATCCGTGCCTACTCGCAGGGCATGCGCCACCGCCTGGCCCTGGCCGCCGCCCTGCTGCGGCAGCCGCGGCTGCTCGTCCTCGACGAGCCCACGAACGCCCTCGACCCGCACGCCATCGCCCAAGTGCGCGCCATCATCCGCGAGGAGCAGCAGCGCGGAACCGCCATCCTCATCTCCAGCCACCAGCTGGACGAGGTCCAGCGCCTGTGCCAGCGGGTCGTGGTCCTCGACCGCGGACGCGTCGCGGCGCAGGGCACCGTCGAGGACATCGGCCTGGACGGGGCTACTTCGCTGGCCGAGTGGTTCTTCAACGTCAGCGGACACGAGGGGTCGTGGTGACGTTCTGGCATGCGGCCGCCGAATGGCACAAGTCGTTCTGGCGCCCGGTGACCCTGTTCCTGGTCGCCGTCATTGCGGCGGGGTGCGTCACGACCACCTTTTACGCCCAGATGTGGTGGTCGGGCACACTGCAAACCGCCCGGAGCAACGCCGAGTACAGCGAGAGCGGTGCGAGTCTCGCTGCGTGCAAGCAGCTCAATCCCACACCCGAGGGCCGGGACATCTGCGAGCGGACTGCTCCGCTGCAGAGGGCCAACGACCGTGAACAGCTGGCCTTGGCGGAGACCCACACGCCCAAGGCCGCCGCCGCCCAGACGCTTCCGGGTGCCTTCGGGTGGGCGGCCCAGGCCCTCGGGACAGCCCCCGGGCTGGTCCTGATGCTGACGCTCGCCGCCGTACACACGGCAGGCGAATGGCGGCGGCGTACGGCGACGGGGCTTCTGCTGGCCGATCCCGACGTACGCCGTCACATCGCGGCCAAGACGCTCGCAGTCTGGTCGACGGTAGTCGCGACCCTGGTCGCCTCGGGCCTGAGCGTCTACGTCTTCGCGCTGCTGAAGGGCCGCAGGAGCTATCCGCTGCACGAGCTGTACCTGCCCCGAGGTGCGGCGTGGGCCGACGCCGCGAGCATGGTGGCCGGGGCTCTGACCATCGCCGCGGTGTGGTCGCTGGCCGCCGTGTCTCTTGCCGTGGCAACGCGAAGCCGGGCCCGGACGCTCGTGTACGGCGGAGCGCTGCTGCTCGCGCTCACGTGGAGTTCCGCGCTGCCCGTCTGGTCGTGGCTGCCGGGCGGAGTCCTCGCCGAAGCCATGGACGTCTCGTCCGCGTGGGTGATGTGGAACGCGTGGTGGCCCGACCCGTCCCCTGACGCGGGGGCGCCGTTCGCGGTGCGAGCGGTGTTGGTGTCGGTTGCGGCCGGCCTCGCGTGCTGGTGGCTGGTCCGGCGCGCTCGTACCCGGGCGGAGGCGCTGTGACGGGGCGTGGGCGCGGGGGTGGGCGCGGCCTGGCCTGGCGGGCGGAGCTGACCAAAGCGCTGTCCCCGACCGTCGTCGTCACCATGGCCGTCGCGCTCGCGGTCGCCATGGCGATGGAATGGTACGGCTACCGCGAGGCCTACTCCCGCTTCCGTGACAGCGATCCCGTCACGGCACCGGGTACGGTCGCGGGGGCGCTGTGGGCGGCGTCGCAGCAGTCGGGCACCCTCCTCGGGCTCGTGGTCATCGCGGCGTTGGCCGCCGCCCTGTACGCCACGGAGTCCGAATCCGGCACGTGGCCCCTCCTTCTGGTGGCGCGCCCGGGGCTTGTTCGGCTCCTCGCGCGGAAGCTCCTGTGCGCGCTGGCGGTGAGCATCGCGTTCACCGCGGCTGTCGCCCTCGCTCTCTTCGTATCCGCGTATGCCGCGGAGGCGGCGGCAGGGGATACGGGCGCCCTCGCCGGGCGGGCGAGTTGGGATCCGCAGAGCCGGATCACGTGGGGTGACGCGGTCGAGGGCTTCGCACGGTCCCTCGTCGTCCAGGCCGTGTTCGCGGTGGTCGCGTTCGCCATGGCCGCCGTGACGCGTGACACGGTGATGACCTTCGCCGCCACCCTCGCTCCCGTCCTGGTCGCGGCACCCCTCGTCGGCATAGCGGGCCTCACGGCGTTCCACCCGCAGGCCTGGGCCGCCACCTGGCTGCACCTGTCGGACGAGGCCCAGTACAGCCTGTACCTCTGGACGAGGGAGCCCGCCTCGACCGCGACCCCAGGACTGTGGGGCCTGCTCGGGCTGGCCGCGGCCTACGCCCTGGCACTCGCCTACTGCAGCCGCCCGCAACGCCTCTGACGCCCCCACACACGCCAACAGGGCGGCGTACGCCGACACTCGCGTCGGTGTACGCCGCCCTCGGTACCGGGTGGTGGGACGAGCTGCGGGCCGGGGGCCCGCGGGGGCACCGGGGTTACCTCGGGTCCTGCTGGAACTTCGAGGTCGACCAGACGTAGCCGAGTACCGCGAGGCCCAGGCACCACCCCACCGCGAGCCATCCGTTGTGGCCGATCTCGGTGCCGAGCAGCAGGCCGCGCAGGGTCTCGATGGCGGGCGTGAAGGGCTGGTACGCGGCGATCGGCTGGAACCAGCCGGGCATCGCGTCGAGCGGTACGAAGGCGCTGGAGAGCAGCGGCAGCAGGATCAGGGGCAGCGCGTTGTTGCTGGCCGCCTCGGCGTTGGGGCTGATGAGGCCCATGCCGACGGCGATCCAGGTGAGCGCCAGGGCGAAGAGCACGAGGAGTCCGAAGGCCGCCAGCCACTCCAGGGCGGTGGCGTCGGTGGAGCGGAAGCCGATGGCCACGCCGACGGCGCCGACGAGGACCACGCTGACGATCGCCTGCAGCACGCTGCCGATGACGTGCCCGACGAGCACCGAAGCGCGGTGGATCGCCATCGTGCGGAAGCGGGCGATGATGCCCTCGGTCATGTCGTTGGAGACGGAGACCGCGGTGCCGACCACCGTGCTGCCGATGGTCATCAGCAGCAGCCCCGGGACGATGTACGCCACGTACTGGGAGCGGTCCGGAACGCCGCCGCCTATGCCCGCGCTCATCGTGTCGCCGAAGACGTAGACGAAGAGCAGCAGCAGCATGATCGGCGTGAGCAGCAGGTTCAGCGTGAGGGACGGGTAGCGCCGGGCGTGCAGGAGGTTGCGGCGCAGCATCGTGGAGGAATCGCGTACGGCGAGGGCGAAGGAGCTCATCGGACAGCCTCCTTGGGCTGGTGCGGCTGGTGCGGCTGGTGCGGCTGGAGGGACTGCTGAGGGGAGACGCCGCCGCCCGTCAGGGCGAAGAAGACGTCGTCGAGGTCGGGGGTGTGCACGGTCAGCTCGTCCGCCTCGATGGCGGCCGAGTCCAGCCGGTCGAGGAGGGAGCGCAGCGCGCGCTGGCTGCCGTCGCTCGGGATCTGCAGGGCGAGGGCCTCGTCGTCCGGGGCCGCCCCGCGCAGTGCGGAGGCGGCGCTCCGGTACGCGGCCGGGTCGGTGAAGCGGAGCCGGACGTGTCCGCCGGGGACGAGCCGCTTCAGCTCCTCGGCGGTGCCCTCGGCGGCGATCCCGCCGTCGTTGAGCACGGCGATCCGGTCGGCGAGTTCGTCGGCCTCCTCCAGGTACTGGGTGGTGAGGAAGACGGTGACGCCGCCCGTGACCAGCTCGCGGATGATCTGCCACATGTTGTGCCGGGAGCGGGGGTCGAGGCCGGTGGTCGGCTCGTCGAGGAAGATGATCCGCGGGTCGCCGACCAGGGTCATGGCGATGTCGAGGCGGCGCTTCATGCCGCCGGAGTAGGTGGAGGCGGGCTTCTTCGCCGCCGGGGTGAGGTCGAAGCGCTCCAGCAGCTCGGCGGCGACCCGGCGGCCCTCCCGCCGGGAGAGGTGGTGCAGGTCCGCCATGAGGAGCATGTTCTCCTCACCGGTGATCAGGCCGTCGACGGCGGAGAACTGCCCGGTGACGCCGATCGCCGCGCGCACGGCCTGCGGGTCGGCCGCGAGGTCGTGGCCGCCGACGCGGACCGCGCCGGAGCCGGCGTCCGCCGTGATGAGCGTGGAGAGGATCTTCACGGCGGTGGTCTTGCCGGCGCCGTTCGGACCGAGCAGGGAGAAGATCGTTCCTTCGGGTACGGACAGGTCGACACCGTCGAGGACGACCTTGTCGCCGTAGGACTTGCGCAGCCCGTGCGCCGCGATGGCCAGGTTGGTCATGGTGGGGTGCTCCTTCTCTAAGAACTCTGCGAACTCTGCGAACTCTGCGATCTGCGAGCTCTGTGAGCCGCGGCTCAGATGCTGCGGGCGGCGATGTCGCCGTATGCGGTGGTCGCGTGGATGCTCAGGGGCGCGTCGTCGCCGCCGTCGGTGTTCTTCAGCGCGTTGTGGATGCGGCCGTACCCGGTGCCGGCGTCCAGGGCGGCGGAGACTCCCCGGGCGGCGCCGACCGCGATGTCGCCGTGCTCGGTGCGGAGCGTGACCTCGCCGCGTACGGCCTCGGTGATGCGGAGGTCGCCCTTCTGGGTGCGGATCTCCGCGGCGGCGCCCAGGCGGCCGACCGTGATGTCGCCGGCCTGGAGGACGAGGCGGGCGCCCGCGGTCTCGTCGAGCTTGACCGTGCCGTGCGCGGCCTCGAAGGTGACGTCCCCGAGCCGCCCGACGCCGCGGAGTTCGGCGCTGGCCGCCTGCACCTCGACGCGGGAGCCGGCGGGCAGCTGGACCGTCACCTCGACGGACCCGGAGGAGCCGAACAGCTGGTTCTTCGCCTCCGGGGCCTCGATCCGCAGGACGCCGTCGCCGTACGAGACCCGGGTCTGCTCCGCGGCCTTCACGTCGCGGCTCTTGGAGGTGTCCACGGGCAGGACCTCGACGGTGGTGTCGGCCCGGTCGGCCGCGATGAACCGGATGTGCCCGGCCGGGATGTCCAGGACGGCGGAGACCGGGGCGGGGGTGGTGAACGTCTGCATCGTGCGCTCCTTGGTGTCGCTGCGTTGTTTCCGATGAGAGAAACGCTACGTTGCATTCGAGGAACCGGCAACGAGAGCGTTGCGACGAAACAGCAAAAGCGCAGGCCAGAGCGGGGAAATCGTTGCAACGATTGAGAAAGTAACGCAACGTCATACCCACTGCACGTTGCAATGGGCTGGAAGTGAACGCTATGCTGGAGACCTCAAGGACCACACAAGGAGGCCGCGATGCCGGGAGGCAGGCTCACCGAGCAGGAACGCCAGCAGATCGCGCTGGGGCTGGCCGACGGCCTCGCGTACGCGGAGATCGCCAGGCGCCTCGACCGCCCGACGTCGACCATCACGCGCGAGGTCATGCGTAACGGCGGCCCCACCGCCTACCGCGCCGACCTCGCCCACCGCGCCACCGAACGCCGCGCGCACCGCCGCAGGCCGGCCGCCCCCCGAGGGGCAGGGGCGCCCGAGCAGAGCCCCGGGCGGGACATCGACGCCGTGCGCGAGTACGAGGAGGGGTTCACCACGCTCCTCATGCAGCAGGGCGTACCGAAGATGATGGCCCGGGTGCTGACCTGCCTGTTCACCACTGACGCCGGAAGCCTCACCGCGTCCGAACTGGTCCAGCACCTCCAGGTCAGCCCGGCGTCCATCTCCAAGTCGGTCGCGTTCCTCGAGGCCCAGGGCCTCATCCGCAGGGAACGTGACGAGCGCCGCCGCGAGCGCTACTTCGTCGACGACGGGGTCTGGTACCAGTCGATGATCTCGGCCGCCCAGTCCAACGCGCAGCTCGCCGCGACGGCCCGGGAGGGCGTCGGCATCCTCGGGCCCGGCACCCCGGCGGCCGTCCGCCTGGAGAACGTCGCCCGCTTCCTCGACTTCGTCTCCGAGAGCATCCTCCGTGCCGCCGACCAGGCCCGCGACGTCCTCTACGCGAAGCCCCCGGCGGCCTCGGAGGGTGCGGAGAAGGCGCCTTAGCCACCCTGGCGGCCCCCGAACGTGATCACACGCATCCAGGACAGGGCGACAGGGCTACAGAACGACAAAACGCCCATGTTGTCGGTTCAAGGTTCCCTCCGCGCGCGGTGATCGTGTTCACGTCTTTCCGCCTGGCGGAAGATCGTCGGAGTGGCGTAAATTCGCCATGTCCACCCGGTCGGCTGACCTCCGAAGCGGGTGGCTCACGGGGGAAGGTGAGCGGCACGCGGATCGCCTCGGCCATACGGCCAGGACGCCATCCGGTGTTTCGCGGCGGTGGCGGGTGAATGCGAAGACGGCATCACCCGACCCGCCCACCCCCGGACATAGGACGTATCGATCCCTGGGGGACCACTCAATGCGCAAGTTGCGGGCCGTCGGCCCTCTCCTCACCACCGCTGTCGCGGCGGCGCTTCTCTCCGCCGGCATCGCCGCTCCCGCGGAGGCTGCGGGGCGCGGATGGCATGCGCACGTGCAGTGCACCAAGATGCGCATCTCGGACGACACCGCCCATGGCTTCGTACAGGGCCACGGCATCTCCGAGACGAAGCCGAACGCGTGGAAGGCCGCCATCAAGAACGCCAACGACCAGATGCCCACCGGCTACCGTGCGAAGCACTGCACGAAGAAGTCGATCAAGAGGGCGTGAGTCGATGAGGACGCGCACACTGACGTTCGGTCTGTACGCGGACGAGCAGGGGCTGGCATGGGTCAGGCGACTCGTCCAGGAGGCCGCGGCCTCCCGCAGCGCCCGGATCGTCCGGGAGACCGTCGCGCGCACGCTCCCCGGGAGCGAGCTGTCGACCGCTGACGTGTACGGCATGCTGGCGGAGCAGTGGGCCTGGGAGCACCCCGGCCAGAGCGGCGGCGCACGGGAACCGGTCGAGCTGCGCGTCCACGTGGTGTGCTCCCTGCGGACGTGGCGGGCGATCCGCAAGACGGTGATCAGGAACATGTGCCCTGAAGGCACGGCGCCCCACGTGTGCCGTGTCCCGTGGATCGCTGCCTGAACCGCAACCGCCCCGTTCACAGATTCAGCGACCGGCACACCACCGCACAACACACCACCACACCAACAGCCTGGTCACGTCCCACGAAGACGAACAGACCACCGGCTGTCGCTGCGCCGCGCCCTGAGACCGGTGCGTCGCCAGCTCCGTCATCCCACGCAGGAAAGTGAGTCAACCATGACCATACGAAACGGACTCAAGGCCGTCGCCGCCGCCGGTGTCATCGTCATGGCCGCCACCGCTCCGGCGCTGGCCAAGTCGGTCGACGTCAGCGGCGGTCGGTGGAGCTACGACGTCGGCGCCAACTACGCCTACTCGAACTTCTACCACAAGGTCAACTGGCACTCCTCCTCCGTCCACGGCAGGAGCTGGGCCTACAGCGGCTGCACCGAGAACAAGAAGTGGTCCAAGGCCTCGGTGGAGAAGTCGAGCATCCACCCCAACACCGCGCACTACGACGCCTCCTGCTGACGAGGCATCGGTCACCATCGCCCCGGTCGCGGGAGAACTCCTCTCCCGCGGCCGGTGCCGTGCATTCCCCGCCAACGTCCGACGAGACACGCGCTCCCCG
This sequence comes from Streptomyces sp. NPDC003036, assembly GCF_040611175.1. Classification (NCBI taxonomy): domain Bacteria; kingdom Bacillati; phylum Actinomycetota; class Actinomycetes; order Kitasatosporales; family Streptomycetaceae; genus Streptomyces; species Streptomyces sp. NPDC003036. The sequence continues at coordinate 56,016 of NZ_JBEXNO010000027.1, forward strand.
AGCGCCCGGAACCAGGTAGCCGATGCTCCACCGAGGTATCAAGTTCGTCCACGCCGCCGTGTTGGCCGTCTCCGCGGTCATGGCCTTCCTCTTCGTACGCGGCCTGGACGAGGAGCTGGTGCTGGGCAATTCGGCCCAGGTCTGGGTCTTCGACTCCGATGACGCGGTGAGCGGCGCCGACATCGCCCGCGCGATCGCCTCCTTCTCGGACGACCACGGGGTCACGGTCGCCCGCGAGCTGCCCGACCTGAAGAACCCCGACCGCCTGCGGCACCTGTATCTGGCCCCCGGCGGCCCCGGGTCCGAGGCGGCGTCCTGGCTGGACGAGGGATACCCCCGGTTCGGCCGGCAGGTCGAGACGGACGTGCACCCGATCGCCGAGGTCGGACAGCGCGACCCGCGCGGCTACTACTACGTCTTCGGCCCGCCCGAGGCGGCGGGCGCACTGGCGGACGAGCTCTCCGAGCTCGGCCTCCGCGTGAGCGTGCAGCACCCTCTCGCACCCGCGAACCTGCCCCTCCTCTTCTCGGGCGGAGACCTCTTCGGCTCGTTCTGGGTGGTCGCTCTCGCCGCGGTGACGATGACGGGTGCGAGCGTGCTGCTCGGCGCGAGGGCCTACGGGGTGCTGCGCCTCCAGGGCAAGTCCTTCATGGACCTCCTCCTCCGGGACCTCCGACAGGTGGCGCTGTTCTGGTCGGTCGCGGCCGGTGTCGTGGCGGCGGCGGCGCTCGCCTTCCTCCACCTCTACAACGGCCTCGCCTGGCTGGGACTGTTCGCCGCCGTGACCGCGTGCCTCGCCGGCCTGCTCGTCCTGTTCGTCCTGGCCGCCCACGCGGCCGCGCTCGCCCTGACCTTCAGGGTCGACGTGCTGCGCGCCCTCAAGGGCCGGCTGCCCGCGCGGGCCGCGTTCGTCGGGACGTACCTGGTGCGTGTCCCGGCGTTGCTGCTCGCCCTCGGCGTCGCCATGGACGTGGCCCTGGCGGGCCAGCACGTGCTGGCGCGCCAGGAAAGCCAGGACACCTACGCCCGGGCGGGAGACGCCGTGACCCTCCGCCTCAACGGCAGCCTGGTGGGCGAGGAGAAGCGGATGATCACCCAGGTGGGCGGGTGGCTGCGCCGCGCCGACGCGGCGGGCCAGGTCATCGTCGCCGGGCGCCGGGACCTCCAGAGCGTTTCCTCCGACGCGCCCCTGCCGCAGGGCGAGATACTCGTCGTCAACGACGCCTTCCTCGCGGCACAGCCGGTCCTCGACCCGAAGGGACACCGGTACGCACCGGCGGAACCCCGGCCCACAGCGCAAGCCACGCACCCGCAAGCCGCGGAGCCCTGTACGACAGCCCGCCCGGCAGCCTGTGCGGTCCGGCTCATCGTCCCCGAGTCCCTCTCCGCCCACGCCCCCGCCCTCAGCGCGGCGGTCCCCGGCGTCTTCGGCCGCCTGGATCCGGACCTCCGCCGACGCCTCACGGTCGAGACGCTCCCGGCCAAGAGCGGCCAGCGCCTCTTCGGCTACAACTCCGGCCGCCTGAGCCCCAACACCGCCCACACCCCGGACGACGACCGGTCCCTGGTACGCGACCCGGTGCTCGTGGTGGTCCCCAACGGCTCGAAGATCCTCACCGACGACACCTACACCGCGTTCGCCACCCAGGACGGCATCGTCTTCCCCGACCCCGACGACGCCCTGAACGCGCTCGCGGTCGACAAGGACGACCTGCACACGTACGTGACGGCCGTGCGCCCGGTCCGGCACAGCGCCGCCCTGGCGCTGAGGGAGGCCGTCAACGACTTCCGGCTTCGGCTCTTCAACCTCGTCGCGGCCGTGGCCGTACTCCTCATCACCGGCGTCGGAGTCTGCGTCATCCACGCCCGCAAGCACGCCCAGGCCATCTTCGCGCAGCACATCAGCGGCTGGAGGTTCACCAGGATCCACCGCCAGGTCCTCGCCGTCGAGGCGCTCCTCGCGGTCTTCCTCGCCGCGTGGGTGCCCCTCCAGGTGTGGCAGCAGAACCAGGACCTCGCGGAGTTCACCTCCCAGGGCATCCCCGCACCCTTCCCGCCCGTCCGGATCACCGCCTTGGACACCGGTGTCATCGCCGGACTGGTCACCGCCGAGGTCTGCGCCGTGCTCCTCGCGCTTGCGGTGTTCCACCGGCGCGTCGTCAAGGAGGGGGTGGCCGGGACGTGAGCCCCGAGCCCGCACCGCTGTCGCCGTATCTTCTCCACCCCGCAGGAGCACTGTCGTGATCGATATCGTGAAGCTCTCGAAGTCCTTCGGCACCCGGACCCTGTGGTCCGACGTCACCGCCACCGTCAGCCGCGGCGAGATGCTCGCGCTCGTCGGTCCCAGCGGATCGGGGAAGTCCACCCTCCTCAACTGCCTCGGCCTCCTCGACAGGCCGACCTCGGGGGCGATCCGCCACGACGGCAAGGACATCACCCGGTTCGGCGGGCGCGAGACGCGCCTGTACCGTCGCGACGTTCTCGGTTACCTCTTCCAGAACTACGCCTTGATCGAGGAGTCGACCGTCGCCGCCAACCTGGAGATCGCCATCACCCCACAGCGGACCACCCGGGGCGATACCCGTGCCGTCATCGCCGACGCCCTCGACCGTGTCGGGCTGGCGGGGCGGGAGGCGGAGAGGATCCACCACCTCAGCGGCGGAGAGCAGCAGCGTGTGGCGCTCGCCCGGCTCATCGTCAAGCAACCGGCGCTCGTCCTGGCCGACGAACCCACCGGCGCCCTCGACCACGCCCACACCACAGCGGTCATGGACATCCTCCGCGAGATGAGCGAGGGCGGATGCGCCGTCGTCATCGCCACCCATAACGAGTACGTCCGCGACCGCTGCGACGCGGTCCTCACCGTCGGTGAGGACACCCCGATCACCGCAGCCACCACCACCCGAATACCTTCATGACCTCCCACATAGCCCCTGCCGACAGCAGCCGCCGCCGCCCGCCCCTCTGGGCCGTTCCCGTTCTGTGGACCCTCGCCCTCGGCGCCTGGGGGCTGTCCCGGCAGCACAGCGTGTGGCGGGACGAGGCCGCGACCTGGCAGGTGGCCCAGCGGTCCACCGGCGAGATCTGGCACATGCTGGGCCAGGTCGACGTCGTACACGGCCTGTACTACCTGCTGATGCACGGCCTCTTCGCCACCTTCGGCGCCGGCACCACGACCCTCCGGCTTCCCTCCGTGCTGGCCATGGCGGTGGCGGCGGGCTGCGTGACGGTCATCGGCCGCCGACTGGCCGGGCTTTGGGCGGGCCTCGGGGCGGGGCTGGCGCTCGGACTGCTGCCGGCCGTGCAGTTCTACCTCCAGGAGGGGCGCCCGTACGCGCTCGTCGCCGCCGGCGCCGGGATCGCGACGCTGCTGCTGGTGACGGCCCTGCAAGGGCGGGCCTCGGCGGCGCACTGGACGGCGTACGGCGGCACCGTCCTGCTGTGCGCGCTGCTGAACTGGCTCTCGCTGCTGATGCTGCCCGCCCACGCGGTGACCCTCGCCTGGACCCGGGCCGGGCGCGGCACCTGGGCGCGCTGGACGGCGGCCTCGTCGTTCGCCATGGCGGGGGCGCTGCCGCTGATCCTGTTCAGCCGGACCCAGTCGGGCCAGGTGTCCTGGATTCCGCCGCTGACCTGGCACATGCTGATCGGCCCGGCGGTCCTGCTCGCGATCGGCGCCCTCGGCGCCCTCGCGGACCGACCCTCCCACCCGGGCGGCCGCCTGTCGGTGGCGGCCGTCGGACTGCCGTTGCTTGCGGTGCCACAACTCGGCCTGATCGGCCTGTCCCTGTTCCAGCCGCTCTTCCTCGACCGGTACGTGCTCTTCAGCATGCTGGGGCTGGCGCTGCTGATCGGTACGGCGCTGGGCTCGGCCGTCCGCGCGCTCACGCCCCGGTTCCCGCGCGCGTCGTCGTGGCTCGTCCCGGTCGCGGTCACGGTGGCGGTGGTGGCGCTGCTGCCGCAGTCGCTGAGCAAGCGGTCCCCGGCCAGCCGCGTGGACGACGTCCTGGCGGTGTCGGCCGACGTGCGGCGGCTCAAGCACCCCGGAGACGCGGTGCTCTTCGTCCCGGCGGCCCGCCGCGACACCGCGCTCGTCTCCCCGGACGACTTCGCCGGCCTGAGCGACATAGCGCTGGCGGTGACCCCGGTCGCGTCCGGCACCCTGAAGGGCGAGGAGGCCAACCCGGCCCGGATACGCACCGCGATGCTGGCCCAGCACCGGATACTGCTGGTCACGGACGCGGCCAAGGTGGCCCGGCCGGTCTCGGCGGAACGCGACAAGGTGAAGACGGCCGTGCTGAAGGAGCACTTCCGGGCCGTGTCGGACGAGCAGGTCCGGGGACGCCGGGTGACGGTGTACGAGCGGCGCTCCGGCTAGGGCGTGCGTGTCCTGTCGATCTGACCGGCTGAGACCGGCTGAGACCGGCTGAGTAAAAGCAGGTGCGGCCGGTCGCCGCGATGGTGTGCGATGCGGGACATGACGATCGTTCTGAACGAGCCCGGCGTCGACGGGCTGACCGGGGCCGTGGACGCCCTCCGCGCATGGCAGGACGACCGCACGCCGCTGCAACTCCATCCGGGAGACCTCGGCTGGGCCTGGGCGCTGGGCGCGGAGAGGCTGGCCGCGGCCGTCCGCACCTGGAGCGTGGACGGACGGATCATTGCCGTCGGATACCTGGACGCCCCTGATCTGCTGCGCCTGACGACCGCACCGGACCTGCGACAGGACGGTGATCTGGCGCGCCAACTGCTGGCGGACCTCGATGATCCGGAGCGCGGGGTCCTGCCGCCCGGGAAGGTCGGCCTCGAAATCCCCAACGGCGCCCTGCTCCGCGAGGTCCTCTTGGAGGCGGGCTGGAATCTGGACGAGCCGTGGACGCCCCTGCGCCGCGACCTCGCCGAGCCGGTGACGGCCGCCGGCCTGCGGGTCGAGGTAGCCGGTCCGGAGACGGCGGGGGTGCGGACCGCGGTGCACCGCTCGGCGTTCGGCAGCCCGAGGTTCACCGAGGAGGTCTGGCACGTCCTCGCGGCCGGGCCGGTCTACGCCGACGCCCGCTGCCTGATCGGCTACGACGACCAGGACAACGCGGTGGCCGCGGCGACGGTCTGGTCGGCCGGGCCCGGCAAGCCCGGCTTGCTGGAGCCGGTGGGCGTGCACGCCGACCATCGCGGTCGCGGCTACGGGACGGCGATCAGCGTCGCCGCTGCGGCGGCGCTGCGTGAACTGGGTGCGTCAAGCGCGCTCGTCAGCACCCCGAGCTCGAACGTTGCCGCCGTCGCCGCCTACAGGGCAGCTGGATACGAGCCGTTGCCCGAACGGCTGGACGTCAGCCGAGCCGCCTGAAAATGATCGGGCGGCGGTATCGGGCAGGCCGCGTCGCTGCCCCTGGCTGCGGCCGCACGCCCTTTGAGCGACAGGACACGCCCTAGGCCGAGGGGTACCGGGGGAGGCCCCCGGTCAGGCCGCATTGGCGAAGCGCGTTCTGCACCCGGGGCAGTCGCCCCGCTCCGGGGAGCGGAAGGCGCGGTCGCAGGTGTCGCAGTTCTGGAGCGGGTCGGGGCGGTTGGGCCCCGGTGGCGCGGCGGGCAGCGGTGGCGGCAGCAGCGCCGTGAGCCGGTGGGCGAGGAGCCCGGCGGGCTGTTTCAGCTGCGCGGGCAGGTTGGCGGTCAGCGCCTGTCGTACGGCCTCGGGATCGGCATCCCGCTCCAACCAGGCGGCCACGGCGGGCGCCAGGCGCCGTACGTCCTGCTCGGCGAGCAACAGCCGGGGCTCGTGGCGCCGCAACCCGGCGAGGAGGTCGGTGGCCAGGCGGTGGCGCTCCAGGTCGTGGGCCTGGGGCTGAGGAAGCGGTGGCGGAGGAGCTTTTACGGGCGCGGGCTCGGGCTCCGGTTCGGGTTCCGGTTCCGGTTCCGGTACAGGCGGCACCGGCTCGGGCTCCTGGGGCGTCGGCACCGCACGCGGCTGGTTGTACGAGACCGTCCGCGTGACCAGCTTGCCGCTGGGCAGCCGCACCCGCGTGCGCTCCAGGTAGCCGAACTCCTCCAGCTCCCGCAGCGTCTCCGCGATCCGGGCTTCGCTGTCCGGGAAGCGTTCGGCCAGCGCCTTGATGCCGACCTTCGCCCCTTCGGGCAGCGACTGGATGTGAACCGCCAGCCCGATCGCGGCCATCGACATCTCGCGGTGCTGGGCGAGGTGGTTGCCTACGACGGTGAAGCGGCTGCGCTGCGCGGACTTCACGTGGGTCACCCCGGAGACGGTGACGCGCCCGGAAGCACGGGACGAGGCGCGCGAGGGCGCGCTAACCTGCAAAGTATCCATCGGGAAGTGCAGTTCCTTGGTGGTCAGGCCCTCGATCGGGATGCCAGTCCCGGCCGGGGGCCGTCATGTGTCTGGGGTTGTCGCGGCGAGCATATGCCCGCCAACCCGCCTTAAATCCAGCCGAATCCGGAAACCTCACCCGTGTGAGTGAGCCGGGGGCAGGGTGGGGTGGGGAGGGTTTTTCCCGGTCCTTATCGAGGGTCTTAAAAGCCTTTGCGTCGTGCGCCACCGCGTCGCGCTCCACCGGGTCGTGGAAAACCGCGACCCGGTGAAGTCCGTCACGGTACGAGGTCGAGCTCGGCCCAGACGGTCTTGCGCGGCACGGGCCCGAACATCACGCCCCACCGGTCCGCGAGGGCCTCCACGATCAAGAGCCCCCGCCCCGCCTCCGAGTCACTGGCCGGTACGGCGACGGCTCCAGGTCCGGGCGGCAGGCGATCACTCCGGGTGTCGGTGACCTCGATCCGCAGGCGCTTGCCGTCGTCCTCCACGGCCAGGTCCAACCGGAAGTCCCTGCCGGGCACGCGGCCGTGGACCGTGGCGTTGGCGGCGAGCTCGGCCACGATCTGCGCCGCCGTCTCCGACTCCATGCCCCAGGAGCCGAGTTGTGCCGAGGTGAGCAGCCGGGCGAGCCGGGCGCCCCGGCGGGTGGGGGAGAGCAGCACGGTGAACTGCCGTGCGGGAGTGGAACGTTCGGTTCGGGTGATTTTCAGAGTCACGTGACTCAGAGTGGTCGTTCCGCGCTTACGCTGAAAGAAGCGACGCCTGTACGGAGAGTGACTGTCCAGGGGGTGTACGGCCCTGTCCACCCGGTACGGCGTCGAGCGGCAGCACGGTACAGGCGCGGGCGAAGGCAGGTGTCGTATGACAGAGGGCGTGGAAGAGCCGGACCAGGACGTCGACCTGGAGGACGACGACTGGGGAGCGGTGATCGCGGTGGTGGGCCGCCAGATCAGGCTCTGGCGCGAAGCCGCGGGAATGCGCGCGGTGGACCTGGCCAAGGCGATCGGGTACAGCGAGAACCTGGTCTACAAGGTGGAGTCCGGCACGCGCATCCCCCAACCGGAGTTCCTGGACAAGGTGGACGAGGTCCTGGACGCGGGCGGCAGGTTGTCGGGGATGAAGAAGGACATCGCCGAGGCGAGGTACCCGAAGAAGGTCCGGGACCTGGCGAAGCTGGAGCGGAACGCCGTCGAGCTCGGCGCGTACGACAACCACAACCTGAACGGCCTCCTGCAGACCGAGGAGTACGCGCGTGCGCTGTACGAGATGCGACGGCCGTCCTTCACCCGTGACCAGGTCGACCGCTATGTGGCGGCGCGGATGTCGCGGCAGGACATCTTTGAGCGGCAGCCGTTGACCACGCTGACGTTCGTCCTGGAGGAGGCGACGATCAAGCGCCCGCTCGGGGGCAGGATGGTGGCGCGCCGCCAGCTCGAACGTCTGCTGGAGGTCGGCCAGTTGCGGAACGTCGAGATCCAAGTGATGCCGACCGAGCGGGAGGACCACGCCGGGATGGGAGGCCAGTTCCAACTGCTGATGTTCGACGACGGTACGGCGGTGGCACACTGGGAAGGCCAGCTGTCCAGCCGCCTGGTCTCGGACCCCAAGGAGGTCCGGATCGTCGAGCTGCGGTACGGAATCATTCGGGCTCAGGCTCTCAGCCCACGGGAGTCGTTGGCCTTCATCGAGAAAGCGCTGGGAGAGACATGACCCGCAAGACCTCGGGCGCAGAGGGCTCCGCCCTCGAGTGGTTCAAGAGCAGCTACAGCAGCAACGACGGCCCTGCGTGCGTCGAGGTGGCGGCCGCTCCCAGCACGGTCCACGTCCGGGACTCCAAGAACGTCCCGGGCCCGCAGCTCGGCTTCGCCCACGCCGCGTGGGCGGACTTCGTCACGTACGCGTCTGGGAGCTGACGCGCGAACCCGCGCCCGGCACACCGGGCGCGGACGCACGCTCACTTCTCGGTGACGGTCACCTTCTCGTCGTTCTGGATCTGCTTCACCAGCTGCTGCACCTTCGCCTTGTCCCAGACGAGGTTGCCGCCACGGGTGCCGTTGATCGGCATGTTCATCGACGTGCCCTCGCCGCCGCTGATGCCCTTCATCGCGAAGAACATCTCGCCGAGGTCGAACAGCGACATGTCCTTGTCGACGATGAGCGTGTCCAGCCCGGCACCCATCGTCGGGTAGAGCTTGAACGGGTTGAGGATGGTCCCCGGGGTGGCGGCCTGGCTGGCGAGGGCCGACAGGAACTTCTGCTGGTTCTTCGTACGGGCGAGGTCGGACTCGGCGAAGGCGTACCGGGTGCGGACGAAGGCGAGGGCCTGCTCGCCGTTGAGGGTCTGCTTGCCCGCCTGGAAGTCGGCGCCGGACTTCTTGTCCTTGAAGCCCTTCTCGATGTTCATCTCGACGCCGCCGAGCGAGTCGACGATGTTGGCGAAACCGGCGAAGCCGATCTCCGCGTAGTGGTCGATGCGCAGCCCGGTGTTGTGCTCGACGGTGCGGACGAGCAGCTCGGGGCCGTCCTCGGCGTACGCGGCGTTGAGCTTCACGCGGCGGCCCTGGGCCGGGAAGGTCTTGCCGGACTGGGAGCCGACGAAGGACGGGATCTCCACGTCCGAGTCGCGTGGCAGCGAGATCATGGTGTTGCCGCTGGAGCAGGCCGCCAGGATCATCATCGAGTCGGTGCGCTTGCCCTCGGCGGAGCCGGTGTGCAGCCGCTTCTTGTCGTCGGCGGTCATGCCCTCGCGGCTGTCGGAGCCGACGATCAGGTACGTGGTGCAGTCGCCCTCCGCCGGGCGGTCGATGACCTTGGCGAGGTCGACCTCGCGGCGCATCTTGCCGTCGGCCCAGAAGTACGTACCGATGGTGGTGCCGAGGACCGCCACCAGGACCACGACGGAGCCGACCTTGATCCGGCGCCGCCAGTCGGGCGCCGGGCCCGGGGCGCGCACGGAGCCCCGGTCGGGGACGCGAGGCCCGCCACCGCGAGGACCGCCGGGCCGGGGGCCCTGGGGGGTGCCGTAGACCTGACCTGTGTTGTAACCGCTGTCGTACGTCCCGTCGTACGCCGGTGCCTGCGACGGAACGGCCTGCCCGGCGCCCACCGGCTGCGGCGGGACCGCTTGCGGCGGCACCGCCGGGCGGCGCCGCACATGCGGCATGGACCGTACGCCCTCGGGCTGGGCATCGGCGCTGCCACGGCCGTAACGGGCGTTGCGGTCGTCGGACCATCCTTCAGGCCAGTCATTCATGCGGACCAGTGTGCAGGCCGCCCCGGTCGGCCCGACAGGGCGGGTGGGATTCCGCAGCGGGCCTGTAGCGAACCTGATGCAATGAGGCCGTAACGTACTCGGGCATAGGGTGGAGGGCATGACAGATCAGGCCCCGCCGCAGGGCGTCCAGCTGGAGGGAAAGCCCACGTCGGCCTCCCGTACGACCCTCAGCCACATCATGACCGGCAGTGACACCAACCTCCTCGGGACGGTGCACGGCGGCGTGATCATGAAGTTGGTGGACGACGCGGCGGGCGCCGTCGCGGGCCGTCACTCCGGGGGCCCGGCCGTGACCGCGTCCATGGACGAGATGGTGTTCCTGGAGCCGGTGAGGGTCGGAGATCTTGTTCATGTGAAGGCTCAGGTGAACTGGACCGGCCGCTCCTCGATGGAGGTCGGCGTCCGCGTCCTCGCCGAGCGCTGGAACGAGTCCACCCCCGCGACCCAGGTCGGCTCGGCGTACCTCGTCTTCGCCGCCGTCGACGCCGACGGCAAGCCCCGCCCCGTACCGCCGGTCATACCGGAGACGGAGCGCGACAAGCGCCGCTACCAGGAGGCCCAGATCCGCCGTACGCACCGCTTGGCGCGCCGCCGCGCGATCAAGGAGCTGCGCGAGAAGCGCGCGGCGGAGGGCATCGAGGACTGAGGCCCTCCGGGTCGGCGGTCCGGCCCCGTGACGGAGGTCACCGTGGATAGGATCGGTGCTCCTGGTGCTGATCGGGCGGCGGGCCGCCCGAGTGGGGGACGGAGGGCACGCGCATGCAGGTCGACATCGTGGTCCAGACAGGGGGCGACGACCGCATAGTCGCCTCGCTGTACCGATGGCTCGCCCAGGACCCGGACGTGGCCCGGCACACCACTGTCACCCTCGTGCCCGGCCCCGAGCGGGCCGGGGACATGGGGGGCGCTTTCGAGATCATCAACGCCGTCGTCGCCAACAGCATCGCGCTCGGGAGCCTGGCGGTGGCGTGTGCCACATGGCGGGGTTCCAGGGGTACGGCCCCGGTGGTGCGGATCAGGCGAGGGGATGTCACCGTCACCGTCGAGAACGGCTCACCGGAAGAGGTGAGCGGCATCGTCGACGCGCTGGGTGGCTCCGGAGCGGATGGGACGGACCGACCGTAGCCATGTCGGCCCTGCCCGATCCCGCAGCCTCCCGCGCCCTCCTCATCGGCGTACACGCGTACCGGACGCTGACGGACCTGCCCGCCGTCGAGCAGAACCTGACGGGGCTGGCGCAGGCGTTCACCGATCCGGACCTGTGGGGGCTGCCGTCGTCCCACTGCGTCACGCTGGCGCAGCCGGCGAGCGCCCAGGCGGTGCTCGACACCCTGACCCGCGTGGCCCAGAGCGCCGAGGACACCCTGGTCATCTACTACGGCGGGCACGGGCTCACCGACCCGTACAGCGACGAGCTGTACCTCGCCCTGCCCGACTCCGACCAGGAGCGGCTGTACACCGCGCTGTCGTACGACTGGGTGCGCCGGGCACTGCTGGACCCGCGCGTACGAGCCCGCCGCAAGGTGGTGATCCTGGACTGCTGCTACAGCGGGCGGGCGCTGGTGGGCGGCATGAGCGCCACGGACCAGGTGGCCGACCACGCGGACATCGACGGCACCTCGCTGCTGGCCGCCTCGGCGGAGACGCGCAGGGCGTTGTCGCCGCCAGGGGAGCGGTACACGGCCTTCACCAGCGAGCTGATCACGGCGCTCACGGAGGGCATTCCGGACGGTCCGGAACTGCTGGACATGGACACCCTGTACCGACACGTGTACGGGAGGCTGGCGGCGAAGGCACGGCCGCTGCCGCAGCAGCGCAACCGGAACGCGGGAGGGCGGATCGCGCTGGCGCGCAACCGCGCCCTCGCCGTACCGGAGCCGGAGTCGGAGCCCCCGAAGCCCCCGGCGCCAAAGCCCTCGAAGCCGAAGCCGCCCCCGATCCTCGTGGCACAGCGGCCCCCCGTGGTACCGCCGGCACCACGTAAGGACAGAAGAAGGCGCCGATTCGTCATCGAAGCGGCCGTGGCCGTCGTCCTCCTCGCCGCCGGCATCCCCGCCCTCATCGCCTGGCGGGACGACGCCGCACCGAAAGGCACCGACAAGGCGGCGGGCGCGGGGTACGGCGCCGCGACCGGCAAGGTGGTCAACAAGTCCAGCGCCACGGGCGGCGAGCTGAGGTTCGTCGCCACCGCGGACGCCGACTCGTGGGACCCCCAGCGCATGTACTACGGCTTCGCGTGGAACTTCGCCCGCTTCTACACCCGCCAACTGGTCACGTACGCTCCGGAGCCGGGAGCCCAGGGCACCGAGCTGGTGCCCGACCTGGCCACCGACCGGGCGGAAGTCACCGACGGCGGGAAGACGTACACCTACACGCTCCGCCCCGGGATCACCTGGGAGGACGGCTCGGACATCACCTCCCATGACATCAAGCACGGCATCGAGCGCGCCCGGAACCAGGACGCCCTCCCCGGCGGCCCGCGCTACCTCCTCGACACCCTGAAGGCCATCGAGACGCCCGACGCCAGGACCATCCGCTTCAGACTGAACAAGCCCAACGGCGACTTCGAGCACATGCTGGCGATGCCGGCCGGGTCCCCGGTGAAGAAGGAGAAGGACACCGGCGCCGACTACGGTTCCCGCCCCTTTTCCAGCGGCCCGTACAAGTTCGCCACCTACAACCCGAACGAGTCGCTCACACTCGAACGCAACCCCAAGTGGCAGAGGGCGTCCGACACCATGCGTGCCGCGCTGCCGGACAGGATCACGGTCACCTTCGTCGCCAAGAGCCAGCAGGCGGAGCACCTGCTCGGCGAGGGGAAGGCCGACCTCGACCTGAACGCCGCAGGGATGGCGCCGGGGGTCGCCCAAGCCCCCGAACTGAGGGCGCACTTGGACAACCCGCGAAGCGGCTTCCTCTCCTACGTGGCCCTCCCGCAGACCGTCGCGCCGTTCGACAACCTCCACTGCCGCAAGGCGGTCCTGTACGCGGTCAATCGGGTGGACGTGCAAGCAAAGCGCGGCGGCCCGCAGGACGGCGGCGAAATCGCCCCCCACATGCTGCCGCCCTTCATCAAGGGCAGCGACCCCGCGTACGACCCGTACGGCGTCCGGCGCAACGCCAAGGGAGACCGGTCCGCCGCGCTGAAGGCCCTGAAGGCCTGCGGCCGGCCGGACGGCTTCACCACCACCATCGCCGTCCGGAGCTACAGGGATTCCGACGAGCACACGGCCGAGGTCCTCACGCAGTCGCTCGCAGCGGTCGGCATCACGGCGCGCATGGAAAAGGTCGACGCCGCGCTGGCGGCGGACCCGACCGCCTTCCGGAAGACGATCAAGGAGAAGGGCTACGGCCTCGTCATCCGTGGCTGGGGCGCCGACTTCCCCACCGGCCAGGGCTTCCTGCGGCCGCTGATCGACGACAGGGTGACGGGCTCCTACAACTTCGCCGAGGTCGACGACGCGGTCCTCCGTCAGCTCATCGACCAGGCCATCGCCGAGTCCGACCCCTACAAGGCGGCGAAGACCTACGCCGAGATCAACCGCAGGCTGGCCGACGCCGCCTACTACCTGCCGCTCCTCCACGACCGGCGCCTGATCTGGCGCGGCCCCCGGCTGACCAACGTCTACACGACCGACGCCTACGGCGCCTACGACTACGTCTCCCTCGGCGTACGCGGCGTCGGCTGACAACCGCACGCTTCAGTCCATCTTCACCGGCGCGTACCCGCCCGCGACGCGGCCCCCGCCGGCACCGACACCGGATTCGTCCGCGAACCCGGGGGCACACTCAACTCCATGCGCACCGGCGGGAAGAGCTACTACTGCCTCACCGACGCGACCGGGGCTGGGGTCGCCTCCGCTGTAGGCACCGGGGGACTGTCCTCAGCGGTTTCCTGGGCGGCCATCGGCGCCGGGGTGGGCTTTGTCGGAAGTGGCATCAGTGCAATGGATGAGTGCTGATGAGTAAGGCATCCGTCCTCACGCTCCTGATCTGGCTCGGCCTCGCTCTCGGAGTAATCGGGCTCATTCTGAGCCTCATGAACTGACGGTGGGGAAGGAACAGCGCCAGCTGCTCCTCCCCCAGCAGCTCGCCGTCAGGCCCTCGACCTGACCGGAACCACCTGGGAAAGGAGAAGCCATGGACCTCGCACGGTCCGGATTCGCGAGTCTGCCCACCGCCTTGGCTGTCGCGGTCCTCGTCATGGGCCTGGCGATCGGCGTACTCCTTGTCATCAGGAGCAGAAAGAGAGGAGGCCGATGATGCTCGTCAAAGGAAGGCGACGTTGAGGCCGGGAGTTCTCATGCGATCATCCATCGACTCTGATGTGCTGGCCTACAAGGGACTCGACGGCGTCCCCCTCTGGGTGTTGTTCGGAATCGCCGTCCTGGCTTTCGTCGTCATCGGAGTCGTACAGGCCAGGAAAAGGAAGTAGACGGCCGACGCCACAGGCCCCTACCCGCAGATCACCTGGTCCCCCGTCACCACCCCGAACTCCCCCTGGAACGCGTTCTCCGCCCGCACCGGCACCACGCCCGTGAAGTTCGTACCGGCCGTCACCTTCAGCAGGGCGCCCTGGCCCGGGACCGGGCGGAGTTCCGCGCCCGGGAGGGCCGTGGCGAGGGAGCGGGCCGAGCGGTCCCAGCGGGGGTCGAACCAGACGATGGTGCGGTGGACGTCGCGCCGCGCCCAGTTCAGCGGGGCGCGGGTCGTGCGGAAGCCCGTCGCCCGCAGCGCCGAGTCGACCCGCGCGCCGAGGCCGTGGACGCGGGTGCCGTTGTAGACCTGCACGCGGATCTGCTGGGGGGAAACCTCCACGAGCTTCTTGCGCACGGAGCTGCGGGTCGCGTACGGCGCGAGCGGCTTGTCCTCGCGCAGCGCCCGGAACAGCTTTTTCGACTTCACCGGGTCCCACCGCACCGTCGAGCCGAGCCCCTTCACCGGGAAGCTCGTCTGCGCGACAGGTACGGACGTGAACTCCGACGACGCCGCCTTGAAGCCGCGCATCGCCTTCGCCAGCGCCAGCATCTCCTCCGTACGGAACCCCTCGTCGGCCCGTACGGAGCTGAGGACGGAGCCCACCACCTCCTGGAAGCGCACCGGGTTCAGCAGCACGCCCTCGCTCGTCGCCCGGTCGATCAGCGCGGCCAGGAAACGCTGCTGGCGCTGCATCCGCCCCAGGTCGGAGGCGCCGTCGATGTGGCGGGAGCGTACGTACTGGAGCGCCTGGCCGCCGTTGAGCTCGTGGGTGCCGGCGGGCAGGGCGAGGCCGGTGTAGCTGTCCTTCATCGGCTTGGCGGTGCAGATCCGCACCCCGCCGACCGCGTCGACGGTCCGCATGAAGCTGGTGAAGTCGACCTCCAGGTAGTGGTCGACCTTCACACCGGTCATGTGCTCCACGGTCCGCACGGTCAGCTGCGGCCCGCCCTCCGCGTACGCGGCGTTCAGCTTCACCGGGTGCTTGGGGTGCAGCTCACCGGTACGGGTGTCGGTGTGCTCGGGGATCTCGGCGTACGAGTCGCGGGGCAGCGAGACCGTGCTGGCCCGCTTCCGGTCGGCGGAGATGTGGACGAGCATGATCGTGTCGGTGCAGCGGCACCCGGCGCCGCCCAGCCGGTAGCGCATCTTCTCGGCGGGCGTGATCTTGTCGCGGCCGTCGGTGCCGACGACGAGGATGTTCGTGCCGTGGCCGGCCGAGGGCCGGTTCTTCATGTCCCGGAAGGGGTCAACGCGGCCGATACCGGTGTCCAGGCTGGTCACCACGGCGTGCCCGATCCCGCCGACGCCCAGCACCAGCACCGAGAGGGTGGTCACCATGCGCATGCCCCACCGCGGCCGGGGCGCCCGGCCGGTCGTACCCGGCCCCGGCCCCGGCCGTTTCGGCTGCCCGGGGGCGGGCGGCCTGGGGCCGGCAGGACGGCGGGGCGGCGTGGGCACGAAGGACACCTCCGCGGGCGTACAGGGGGATCATGAGCACAGTAGGCCCATACGATCAGCGCCCGACCGCATCGTCCGGGCGGCGCGCACCGGTGTCGCCCGTTCGCGGTAACGTGGCGGGCGATATGAACGCGACGCCTCCGCCCCTGCCCCCGGTTTCCGTGATCATGCCGGTCCTCAACGAGGAGCGGCATCTGCGCACCTCGGTCCGTCACATCCTCGAGCAGGAGTACGACGGCGAGATGGAGGTGGTGATCGCCCTCGGCCCGTCCACGGACCGTACGGACGAGATCGCCGCCGAGCTCGTGCGGGAGACCGCGTCCGACAAGCGCCGGGTCCACACCGTGCCGAACCCCACCGGGCGGACCCCCGCGGCCCTCAACGCCGCGATCAAGGCCTCCCGCCACCCCATCGTGGTGCGGGTCGACGGGCACGGCATGCTCTCGCCGAACTACATCGCGACCGCCGTCCGCCTCCTGGAGGAGACCGGCGCGCAGAACGTCGGCGGCATCATGCACGCCGAGGGCGAGAACGACTGGGAGCACGCGGTCGCCGCCGCCATGACCTCGAAGATCGGCGTGGGCAACGCCGCCTTCCACACGGGCGGCGAGGCGGGCCCCGCCGAGACCGTCTACCTCGGCGTCTTCCGCCGCGAGGCGCTGGAACAGCAGGGCGGCTACAACGAGGAGTTCATCCGCGCCCAGGACTGGGAGCTGAACTTCCGCATCCGCGAGGCCGGCGGCCTGATCTGGTTCTCACCGGAGCTGAAGGTCAGCTACCGCCCCCGCCCGTCGGTGCGCGCCCTCGCGAAGCAGTACAAGGACTACGGCCGCTGGCGCCATGTCGTCGCCCGCTACCACCAGGGCTCCATCAACCTCCGCTACCTCGCCCCGCCGACGGCCGTCTGCGCCATCGCGGCGGGCGTCGTCGTCGGCGCGACCCTCACCCCGCTGGGCTTCGTCATCCCCGGCGGCTACCTCGCGGCGATCGTCGCGGGCTCCCTCCCGGCAGGCCGCGGCCTGCCGCTGAAGGCTCGCCTCCAGATCCCGGTGGCGCTGGCCACGATGCACATGTCGTGGGGGTACGGCTTCCTGACGAGCCCGCGCTCGCTGGCGAAGAAGGTCATCGCGAGCCGCCGCCCGGCGGTGACGGCGAAGGCCGGCTGACCGCCCTCGTACGCGTACGAAAGGGCCCCGGGAGACGAACACCGCCTCCCGGGGCCCTTTCGCGTATCGCCCTACCAGGTGAAGTTCGGGTCGACCTCCATGCACTTCGTCGTGTCGCCCGCGCTCAGCGGGTTCGCCGACTTCGGGGTCTTGCCGTCCGTCTTGCCCGCGGACTTCGGGTAGGTGTCGCCCTCGCGCCAGTCCGCGCCCACGACGAGCGTGATGCGCGTGACGTCGGCGGACTTCTTCACCGCGGAGGCCGGGATGCCGAGCGCCTTGGCGAGCGCCTGCGCGTCACCCTCCAGCTCCGCGCTCGGGAACCGCACCACCGTCTTCTCCTGTGGATTGGTCGCCGCGTCCGCCTTCGCCAGCGTGTAGCCCTTGCCGGACAGCACCGCGGCGATCGTGGTCGCGCGCCCCTTCGCCGACCCGAGCTGCGGGGTGTAGGTGCCGTTCTGCACCATCACCTCCGTCTCGGCGACCGGCGCCGCCGGGTCCTTGGAGGCGGTCGGCTGCTTGCGCTTGGACGCCTTGCCGTCCAGCGGGATGTCCTCGCGGATCATCTCGAAGATCTGCTCCGCCTCGCCCGGCTTGGGCTCGACCTTGCCCCGCAGGCGCGTCGAGTAGACGTTGGGCATCGTCGTCATCGTGATGCGCTCGGTCGGGACGCTCTTGAGCTCCTGCCCCAGGTCGTACAGCTTGGTGATGGTGCCGAGACCCTCGTCGACGGTGAGCGCCTCGGTCGCCGCCTCGGCGAGCTTGCGCAGCTTGTTCGGGTCCGTCAGCTTGGCGTTGGCACGCAGCTCCCGCACCATCGAGTTCATGTACATGTGCTGGGCGCGCGCCCGGTAGAGGTCGCTGCCGTCGCCGAAGCCGTACCGCGTGCGCAGCCACTGCAGCGCCTGCTCGCCCTGGATGGGGTGCGTGCCCTTCGGGAGCTTCAGACCGGAGCCCTTGCCGTCCCGCGTGCGCGAGTGGATGTTCTTGTCCACGCACACCGGTACGCCGCCGACGGCGTCCGCCATCGACACCACACCCGCGAAGTCGATCATCATGAAGTGGTCGATGGTGATACCGGTCAGCTCGTACCAGGTGGCCACCGTGCAGCCGGGGCCGCCGCGGCCGAGCGACTCGTTCGTCTGCGCCCACTCACGCGCCGGGTAGACCTTGCCGGTCTCGGGGTCGGTGCACTCCGGGATCTTCAGCATGGTGTCGCGCGGCATGCTGATCACGGAGACGTTGCTGCGGTCGGCGGAGAGGTGGATGAGCATCTGCACGTCGGCGAGCGGGGGGCTGTTGAAGGTGTCCCTGGCCCCGCCCAGCGCCTGGTTCTCCTTGGAGTCGCGGGCGTCCGAGCCGATGAGCAGGATGTTCAGCGGGGTCTGGCCCGCGGCGTTCACCTTGTGCTCGGCCATCTTGTTCTTGCCGAGGTTGAGCTTGTCTTTCTTGATGTTGCTGTTCAGGTGCTCGTAGTACACGTAACCGGCGCCGGCCGTGCCGAGTATCAGCAGCGCCAGCACGGCGGCCACCCAGCGCCCGACGCGCCGCTTCCCCGTCTTCTTGCCCTGCTTGGCGGCAGGGGAGGGCCCGGGCGCGCCGTCGCCGTCACCGGCGGGGGCACCGGGGGCGCCCTTCTTCCTCGTTCCGTCCTCCTCGTAGAGGCTGTCGTCCCAGCCGAGGTCACGGGCGTGCGGTACGCGGTGTCGTGTCCCCTCCCCGCGTACGCGGCTCTGTCCCACCCCAGGTCCCCCTGTCACGTCAGGTACGCGTCACTGAGCGCATACCTGCTTGTCCGCCTCTACCTTGTCCACGTCCGGCACCTTCGTCGGAGCGGCGATGGGCACCCCTGCGCCCTTGAAGTCGCCGCCGAGCGTCAGCACCATCGCCTGAAGCCCCTGCGCGTCCTGCGTCCCCTGCTTCAGCGCCGTGGCGGGCAGCCCCATCAAGTCCGCGAGCTTGCGGGCCTGATCGGCCTGGTTCGGAGCGAACTCCAGTGTCGTCTTGGCGATCTTCTCAGGTGCGTTGCTCTTGTTCGTCGACTTGAGCACGCCCTGACTGTTCTGCAGCCAGAGCAGCGTCGACTGCGCGGCACCGTAGGTCTCGCTGCCGTTGTAGATGTCGACGCGTACGTCGGAAGCCTCGGCCCGGGGGCCGTTGAGCAGCGCGGCCTGCTTGCTCTTGGCCGCGTCCGACTTCTCCTTCTCCTTCTTCTTCACCTCGGTGAAGGAGACGTCATTCTGCAACATGCGGAAGACCTCGGGCGCCTTGGTCTCGTCGAGGACCACGGTCGCCTTCACCGTCTCCCTCGGGTTGTCCTTCACCGGGACCGTCATGAACGAGATGTTCTTGAGGTTGATCCCGCCCAGCTCCTTGGCGAGGGCGGTCAGCTTCGGGATGTCGCCGATGCCGCTGTCCACCGTGAGCGCCTTGGTCGCCGCGTCCGCGAGGTCCAGCATCTTCGACGGGCTCTCGAGGGTGTCTTCCTTCATCTTGCGGATCATCGACGCGACGAACTGCTGCTGCATCTTGATCCGGTCGAGGTCGCTCTCGTTGCCGAGCCCGTGCCGGTTGCGGAGGAAGGCCAGGGCCTGCTCGCCCTGGAGGGTGTGCTCGCCGGCCGGCAGGTCCAGCTGGGAGTAGTCCTTGTCCTTGATGGGCTTCGTCAGACAGACGTCCACGCCGCCGATCGCGGTGGTGAGCGTCTTGACCGCGTTGAAGTCGGCCATCATGAAGTGGTCGATCGGCACCCCGGTGATCTGCTTCACCGTACGCATCGTGCAGCCCGGGTCCCGGCCGTTCACGCCGTAACTCTCGTTGAACTTCGTGTCCGGCGAACCCGGGATCACCTTGGTCGAGCCGTCCGGCTGCTTCGTGGGGCAGTCCGGGATGTCGATCTTCAGGTCGCGGGGGATGCTTATCGCCGCCGCGTTGGTGCGGTCCTCGGAGACGTGGAAGAGGAACGTCGTGTCGGCGTGACCGGTGGTGTTCTCCCGGTTGCCGTAGCTCTCGTTGCCCTCGCCGGTGCGCACGTCGGAGCCGATGAGCAGGATGTTGATCGGCCCGTCCTTGAGGGAGCCGCCGCTGGCCGCGTCGCCCACGTCCACCGTGTTGAGGTTGCCGTTGAGGCGGTCGTAGATGAGGTACACGCCGACCGACGCCCCGACGACCACGACGCCCATGACGCCCGCCGTCCACAGCAGCGCCTTCTTCTTGCCGGACTGCTTCTGCTTGCGCTTGCGGCGGCCACTGCCACCGCCGCCGTCCGCGGCGTTGGCGCTGCGCCGACCGCGCTGGCCCGGAACCGAGCGGCCGGGGGCGGTTGTCGTGCGCGAAGCGGGGGAAGAGGACGAAGCGGCGGAGGAGGCGCTACGGGTACCCCGGGCACCACGGGGGCCGCGGGGCGGGGTCACCTTGGCTTGCTGTGCGGATTCGCCCAGTCGCAGTTCGTAGTTGCCGGTGTCGGGGTTGAGTACCCACTGGTCTGCGGGATCGATGTCGTCCACCCGCCCACGGCTCTGCGCATCCACGGTTGCTTGAGTCCTCCGTCGGTGCCACTCGAGACGCCCCTCCCCCGGAAAGGAGACGCTCGGCTCGAAAAACCGGTTGTGCGCGACCTCGCGGCCTGTCTCAGCAACCGGATCGCGTCACACTATCCGCTCAGTTCAGCGCCGGGCGACGCCCGTGACAAATTCCACGGCCCTTACAACCGGGCATTCCGCCCAATCGTCATAGACCGCCGCCCCCGGTGTCCCGACTTTTGCCCACTCCCTTGCCTTCTCTTTGCCCACAGGCCCCGGTGGCCGCGTTCGTCCCCGCGAACGTCGGCGTGGCGGACGGGCTGGACGACTCGTCCTCGTCGGGCTGCCCGCGGCCCGGCCGCCGGTCGGCCGGGACCACCGCGACGGGCGCGTCGTCGCGCAGCCGCTTGAAGAGGGTGTCGGCCTTCGGCTGCACGAGCATGTCCCGGTTGGGGTCACCGCTGTACGGCTGCCGCGGCACGGTCAGGAACTGCACCTTCTCGGTCGGTACGCTCCGCAGGGCGCGCGCCAGGTCGTACAGGTCCTTCAGGGAGTCCAGTCCCGGGTCGGTCGTGACCGACTTCGTGGCGGCGTCCAGCACCGGGTAGAGGCGCGCCGGATTGAGCAGGACGCCGTTGCTCTGCACCTTGTTGACCAGCGCCCCCAGGAACTGCTGCTGGCGGTCCATGCGTTCGGTGTCGCTGCCGTTGCCGAGCGATTTGCGGGCCCGTACGTACCCGAGGGCCTGCTCGCCGCGCAGCGTCTGGGCGCCCGCCTTGAGCTTGATGCGGGCGTCCGGGTCGTCGATCGGCTCCGTGACGCAGACGCGTACGCCGCCGACGGCGTCCACCATGTCCTTGAACCCGCGGAAGTCGATCACCATGTGGTGGTCGACGCGGATACGGGTCATCTTCTCGACGGTGCGGATCGTGCACGCCGTACCGCCGAGCTGGTACGCCCAGTTGAACTGCGCGAACTGCGGCCGCGTGCGCGCACCGCCCCGCTTGCCGCAGGCGGGGATGTGCACCATGAGGTCGCGCGGCAGCGAAACGGCGGTCACCCCGCGCCCGTTGGCCGCCAGGTGCAGCAGGATCGTGGTGTCGGAACGCTGGCCGTCGGCGTCGTCGCCGTATGCGGCGTTGCCGTCGCCGACGCGGGTGTCGGAGCCGATGAGCAGGATGTTCCGCGCCCCGCGCACGAGGGAGGAGGGCCGCTCCCGCTCGTACCGCTCCAGCTCGGCGGCGGCGGAGGTGTCGGTGGTGATGTTGCCGTCCAGCTTCTGGTACAGCCACCAGCCGCCCCCGGCAGCCCCCAGCACGAGCAGCGAGGCCCCGAAGGCGCCGCAACGCAACCAGCGCCGCGCGGGATGCCCGGCGGGCGGCGGGGGAGCGGCGGGTGTGGCGGGTGTGGCGGTCGTGGAGGGGGCGGCGGCGGTGCGGGGGGTGTCGCCGGCGGCGCGGGGCCGCTTCTTCTTGCGCTTCTTCGACGGGGCACTGGCACGCGGCGGCTCGGATCCGCCCCTGCGGGGCGGCTCGGCGGGCGTGCCAGTGCTGTCCGTCACGTCGTGGTCCGTCCTTCTGCCGTCGGGCCGATCGAGGAGGATCGAGGTGGTCTGTGACGATCATCCATCGGAGTCGGCCCCGGGACCCGGAGGAGCGGGCGCACCGTGCGCCGGACGGGTGCACGTGCGGCGTATTCGGTGGCTTCGGCGGGCCGGAGCGCCGGGTCAGAGCGCGCGGTGCGTGATGCGCTCGCTCTCGACGCGCTTCTCCAGCCCTTCGGCCGCCAGCCGGTCGAGGTTCCGGCACAGGACGACCGACCCGCCCGCCGCCAGCGGCGCGTACAGCCCGGCCGACACGCCCTCCCAGGTGTCGTACCCGAGCCCGGACAGCAGCCGGGACCCCGCCCCCAGCCCGAGCCGGCGCGCGTCCGCGAGCGCCCGCTCCACGATGTCGCTGCCCGTCAGCTCCGCACCGGCGACCGTCAGCGCGGGCGCGTCCGCGTCGACGGGCGCGTACGGGCGGAAGACGTCGCCCTGTGTGGGAACCTCGACGGCGTAGTCGTCGTACCCCTCCGGCGCCGTGGGGAAGCGGCGCCCGAGCGGGGCCAGGGAGAGCGCGAGCCGCTCGCCGCGGCAGGCGCGCCCCTCGTCGAGCCGGTCGGGACCGGCGACCACGTGGTCCGCGCTGGCGGGGTCGCCGTCCAGATCGGCGACGACACCGACCGACGCGCAGGCGAGCAGCCACACCGCGGTCTGCCAGTGCGCGGGCAGCAGCAGCGCGACGCGGTCGCCGGGCTCGGCGGACAGGTGGTCCTGGAGGAGGTTCGCTGTCTTGGCCACCCAATTGGCGAAGGTGGCGACGGACAATTCGACGCGCTCACCGGTGGCGTCGTCGTAGTACGTGACCAAGGGGCGTGCCGGGTCCGCGGCGAGCGCGGAACGCAGCAGGTCGGCGGGGGTACGGTCGCTGGCGTTCACCCGGGCAAGCGTACGCGCGCGGGGCCCGCGCGTGCGGCCGTCCCGGTGACACCGTCCACCGTCCGGACCGATGGGCCGTCACTTTTCGGAGTGTTTCCCCGAGAAGCGCATCACGCCGGGAATGTCCACGATCGCCTCATGCGTGCCTTCCTTGCATCCTCGATCGGCGTCGCGTGTGCCGCCGCCGCCCTCGTACTGCCCCCGCTGTCGGGCGACGCCCGCGCCGACGACGCGTCACTGCCCGGCTCCACCCAGTCCCTCCCGCTGGTGCCCCTCACCGCCGAACGGGCCCCGGGCGTGCCCCAGCAAGGGCTGCTGCGACGGGACGTCAGGCCGTTCTCGCTGGTCGGCGTGGTCTGGGACGACCCCGACGACGAACTGCACGGCACCGTCCAGGTCCGCACCCGGGCCACCAGCACCGGCAAGTGGTCCGGCTGGCAGGCGGTGGAGACGCACAACCACGCGCACGCCGCCGACCTCGGTACGCCCGAGCGCGAGTCGGCCTCGGTGCGCGGCTCCACCGCGCCGCTGTGGGTGGGCGACTCGGACGGCGTGGAGGTCCGCGTACGGTCCGAGGCGCCACGCGCCGGCGGTTCGGTGGCGCCGCTGCCGAGGGGCCTGCGCATCGAGCTCGTCGACCCGGGTGACGACCCGCCGCCCGGCACGGGCACCCCGGCGCCCGGCCCGGAAAACCCCAGCACGGGCACCGGAACCGGAACCACGCCCACCACCGGCACCGGAACCGGCAGCGGCGCCGACACCAACCAGGACCAGACCTCCGGCGCCGCCCTCACCCCCGAAGAGGCCGCCAGCTCCGCCGTCAACGCCGACCTCGCCGTCATCGGCGCCCTCGAAATCCCCGAGCTCACCAAGGAGGAGACCGAGGCGAGTCTCGACTACGGAGCGGAAACCGACACCGAAGTCGTGGCGAAGCCGTACATCGGCCCGCGCCCCCGCATCGTCACCCGCAAGGGCTGGGGCGCCGACGAGAAGCTGCGCGAGCGCGACTTCGTCTACACCAAGTCCGTCCAGGCCGCGTTCCTGCACCACAGCGCCACCGGCAACAACTACAGCTGCGCGGAGGCCCCCTCCGTCCTCCGCAGTATCTACCGCTACCACGTGGTGAGCAGCGGCTGGCGTGACATCGGCTACAACTTCGCCGTCGACAAGTGCGGAAACATCTACGAGGGCCGCGCGGGAGGCGTGGCCAAGCCGGTGATGGGCGCGCACACCCTGGGCTTCAACAGCAACAGCATGGGCATCGCCGTGCTCGGCACGTACAGTTCCAGCACGCCACCCGCCGCCTCGGTGACCGCCGTCGCACGGCTCACGGCGTGGAAGCTCGGCCTGCACGGGAAGGACCCACGCGGCAAGGCGACCCTGACGTCCGGCGGCGGAAACCTCTACCCGAAGGGAACCAAAGTCAAGCTGAACGTCATCTCCGGTCACAGGGACGGGTTCTCGACCGACTGCCCGGGTGACCGCCTCTACGGCAAGCTCGGCACGGCCCGGGCCTCGTCGGCCAAGTACCAGGGCCGATGACGAACCGGGGGCGGCTGTACCGAACGGTCTGCATACACTGTCCGGTCGTATCGGTCATATGACCGGTGTATCCCTCCATCGACCGGCCCCAGCAGGAAGCAGAGACGACTGGTGACAGAAGCGATCCTCCTGGTCGGTGGCAAAGGAACCCGGCTGCGGCCGATGACCGTCCACACGCCCAAGCCGATGGTCCCGGCGGCCGGCGTGCCGTTCCTGACGCACCAGCTGGCCCGCGCGCGGGCGGCCGGCGTCGAGCACATCGTGCTGGCGACCTCGTACCTCGCCGAGGTGTTCGAGCCGTACTTCGGCGACGGCTCGGCGCTCGGCCTGCACATCGAGTACGTCACCGAACGGGAGCCGCTCGGCACGGGCGGAGCCATCCGCAACGTCGCCTCACGCCTCCACTCGGGGCCGGACGAGCCGGTCCTCATTTTCAACGGCGACATCCTGACCGGCCTCGACATCCGGGCGCTCGTCGACACCCACCGGTCGTCGGGCGCGGACATCTCACTGCACCTCACCCGCGTCGAGGACCCGCGCGCCTTCGGGCTCGTACCGACCGACCCCACCGGCCGCGTCACGGCCTTCCTGGAGAAGCCGCAGACGCCCGAGGAAATCGTCACGGACCAGATCAACGCGGGTGCGTACGTCTTCCGGCGGTCCGTCATCGACACCATCCCGACCGGGCGCCCCGTCTCCGTCGAGCGCGAGACCTTCCCCGACCTGCTGGCGGACGGAGCGCACCTCCAGGGCATGGTGGACAGCACGTACTGGCTGGACCTCGGCACGCCGCAGGCGTTCGTCCGCGGCTCCGCCGACCTCGTGCTGGGCCGCGCGCCGTCGCCCGCGGTGCCGGGCCGCTGCGGCGACCGGCTGGTGCTGCCGACGGCGACGGTCGCCGCGGACGCCAAGCTGACGGGCGGCACCGTCATCGGCGCGGGCGCGACGGTCGGGGCCGGCGCCCGGATCGACGGCAGCGCGGTGCTGGACGGCGCGGTCGTGGAGGAGGGCGCGGTCGTCACCGACTCGCTGATCGGCGAGGGCGCGCGCATCGGGGCGCGCACGATCCTGCACGGCGCGGTGATCGGCGACGGAGCGCACGTGGGCGCGGACAACGAGCTGCGCGACGGCGTACGGGTGTGGTGCGCGGCACACATCCCGGACGGGGCGATCCGCTTCTCGTCGGACCAGTAGCGGCGGCCGGGGGCGCGGCGGCGCGGGGGGCTAAGCTCGAAGGGCCCCCGAACCCCCGAAGGACTCCTCCCGTGGCCGGTCGTTACGCCCCCCGCCCGGCCGCCGCCGTACCGGCCCAGGCTTCCGGACCGCGCGCCGCCGCCCGGACGCGTACCTGGACGCCGCCGTGGCCGCTGGACGTGGCGCTGGTCCTGTCCCCGCTGCGGCGCGGCCCGGGCGACCCCACGTTCCGTACGACACCCGACGGCGCGGTCTGGCGGGCCAGCCGCACCCCGGTGGGCCCCGGCACGCTGCGGGTGGCGGTACGCGGCGGCCGTATCGAGGCGGAGGCGTGGGGTCCGGGAGCGGAGTGGCTGCTCGACGGCCTCCCGGCGCTCCTCGGCGCCGACGACGACCCCTCGCAGTTCACGCCTCGGCACCGCCTCCTCGCCGCGACGCTCCGCCGCCGCCCGGGCCTGCGACTGGGCCGCTCCGGCCTGGTCCTGGAGTCGCTGATCCCGTCGATCCTGGAGCAGAAGGTCACGACGGACGAGGCGTACGGCTCCTGGCGCGTCCTGGTCCGCCGCTTCGGCGAGCCCGCACCGGGCCCGAACGACCGGCTGTACGTCATGCCGGAGCCCCGCACCTGGGCGCTCATCCCGTCCTGGGAGTGGCACCGCGCGAACGTCGACTCCAAGCGCTCCGCCACCATCCTGCGCGCGGTCCGGGTGGCCCGCCGCCTGGAGGAAGCGGCGGCGATGGCCCCGGAGCAGGCGCAGCGCCGCCTGGAACTCATCCCGGGCATCGGCCCCTGGACCTCCGCCGAGGTGGTCCAGCGCACCAACGGCGCCCCCGACGCGGTCACGGTCGGCGACTACCACCTGCCGAGCATCGTGGGCCACGCCCTGGCGGACAACCGCGACGCCGACGACGCGGAGATGCTGGAGCTCCTGGCCCCCTACGCGGGCCAGCGCCACCGCGCCGCCCGCCTGATCCTGCTGAGCGGCCACACCCCACCGCGCCGGGCCCCGAGGATGACGCCGAGGGACATCACGACACTCTGAGGCCCTGTCGTGTGAGGCCCTGTCGTGTGAGGCCTTGCTTCGTGAGGAACGCCGGAACGCTCACCGCACCTCCACGAACGCCTCCACCTCCCGCTCCGCCCGTTCCCGCGGGGCCGCCGCCGGCCGCCCGACAGCCACCGCCCCCATCGGGTCCCACGCGTCCGGCAGCTCCAGGACCTCCCGCACCACCTCACGGCAGAACATCGTCGACGACACCCACGCCGACCCGAGCCCCTCACCGGCGAGCGCGACCAGGAAGTTCTGCACGCCCGCGCCCGCCGCGACCACGAACATCTCGCGCTCCGCCGTGTCCCGCCGCGCGTCGCCGTACGTGTGGGCGCCGTCCGTCACGAGGCACGGCACCACCAGGTACGGCGCCCGGCGCAGCACGTCGCCGCGCCGCACCCGCCGGGCTATCGCCTCCTCGCCGAGGCCGTCCGCGCGCAGGTCCGCGACCCACGCGTCCCGCATCGCGTCCAGCAGCCGCAGGCGCGACTCGGCGGACTCCAGCAGGACGAAGCGCCACGGCGTGGTGTGGTGCGGCGCGGGCGCCGTCAGGGCCGCGGCCACCGCCCGCCGCACCGCGCCCGGGTCCACGGGGGCGTCCGTGAACTCCCGCACCGTCCGCCGCAGGGTCACCGCCTCCCGTACCGCCTCGGACGTGCCGAGCCGGAACATGTCGTTCGTCGCGTCCCGTACCAGCGCCCGCGCGCCGTCGGCCCCATCCGCGCCCTCGGGGGAGGCGCTCACGAGGTGCGGCAGCCCGCGCACCACCGCGACCGGCAGCCCCGTGGCCTTGCCCTTCACCAGGTCACCGGCCGCGGCGAGCTCGTCGGCGCTCGCGACGATCGTGGCCACCAGCGCGTTGCCGTACGCGTCGGTGCCGCCGCGCAGGTCGTCCAGCACCCGCACCCCCGCCGCCCCGATCGCGACATCGGTCAGCCCGCTGCGCCAGGGACGGCCGAAGGTGTCGGTGATGACGACCCCCACGTCGACACCGAGCGCGGCCCGCAGCCCCTCCCGGATGGCGCGCGCCGACGCGTCCGGGTCCTCGGGCAGCAACAGCACCGTCCCGGCAGGGGTGTTGGACGCGTCCACACCCGCCGCCGCCATGACGAGACCCTGCCGGTTCTGCACGATCCGCAGGGTCCCGCGCCGCGCCACCACCCGTACCGTCTCGGCGTCGATCGCCGCCTCACGGTCCTCGGCGGCGACGACCCGCCCCTCCGCCTTGGAGACGATCTTCGACGTGACGATCACCACGTCCCCGTCGGCCAGCTCCGGCTCCGCCGCCGCGATCAGCCCGGCGAGGTCGTCCCCCCGCCGGATCTCCGGCAGCCCCGGCACGGCCCACACCCGGTACGACGGCGGTGACGGCGGCGGTGACGTCACGCTCACGCACGCACCTCCTCGGCGAGGTCCAGCGCCTCACGCGCCATCCGCGCCGTCGCGTCGACGTCGGTCATCATCAGCGGCACCGCCTTGCAGCGGATCCCGGCCGCCTCGACCCGCTCGACCACGCCCGCGTCGACCGTGTCGACGAGCCACCCGTCGAGCAGCCCGGAGCCGTAGTGCTCGGCGACCGCCGCGGCCGTCGCCTCGACGCCCACCGCCGCCAGCACCTTGTCCGCCATGCCGCGCACGGGCGCGCCCCCGACGATGGGGGAGAGGCCCACGACCGGCACGCCCGCGTCGGCGATGGCCTCGCGGATGCCGGGCACGGCGAGGATGGTCCCGATGGAGACGACGGGGTTGGACGGCGGGAAGAGCACCACGTCCGCCTCGCCGATGGCCTCCAGCACCCCGGGTGCCGGCTTGGCCTGGTCGGCGCCGACGGGCACGATCGCCTGCGCGTCGACGGAGGCGCGCAGCTTCACCCAGTACTCCTGGAAGTGGACCGCCTTGCGCTGCCCCTCGATCTCGACGGCGACGTGGGTCTCGACCCGGTCGTCGGACATCGGCAGCAGCCGCACGCCCGGCTGCCACCGCGCGCACAGCGCCTCGGTGACGGCGCTCAGCGGATAGCCGGCGCCCAGCATCTGCGTACGCACGATGTGGGTCGCGAAGTCGCGGTCGCCGAGCCCGAACCACTCGGGCCCCACCCCGTACGCGGCGAGCTCGCTCTTGACGGTGAAGGTCTCGTCCGCGCGCCCCCACCCCTGCTCTTCGTTGATGCCACCGCCCAGGGTGTACATCACCGTGTCGAGGTCGGGGCAGACCTTCAGCCCGAACAGATGGATGTCGTCACCGGTGTTGCCGACGACCGTGATGTCCGCGTCCGGCGCGGCCTGCTTGAGGCCGCGCAGGAAACGGGCACCGCCGATGCCACCGGCCAGAGCCACAATGCGCATACGCAGCAGTGTGTCAGGCGGGTACGACATCCTGCGTCGTCGGGGAGCACGACTGGCTCGCATGCGACACGTGCATCGGCATCTCGGTCAGGCCCGGGTAGTAGACGTGCAGGCTGACGGCCGGTTCGAGCGAGTCGTTGACGACATCGTGCGCGTACCCGGGCGCGAAAATCCGCTGCGCGCCCTGCGGCAGCCTCCGCGCGCCCCCCTCCGCCCGCTCCGTACGCTCCGTCAGTTCGCCCGCCAGGACGGTCAGTACGCCGGAGGAGCCGCCGTGGTCGTGGAGGCCGGTGCCCTGCCCGGGCACCCAGGACAGCAGCCACACCTCGTAGCCGGGGCCGGTGCGGAGCCGGTGGTACCAGCGGGTCGTGGCGTCGTACCGGACGAGCGGCTCCCACTGCGCGCGGTCGGCGGCGATGGAGCGGGCGAGCCCGGCGAACTCGGCCACGGTGGAGGGGTGGGCCTTGGCGGGCTGGAGCAGGTGCTGGACGGCGAGGATGTCGCCGGCGATCTGGAGGTCGCTGTCGCTGTTCATGGAGTGGGGTGGTCCCTCGGCATAAAGAAGCGGTACGCAAAGACGGCGGAGCACGCGTGAGAACGCGGGGGAGGCGGCGGTGGCTGGAGCTCTACGGCATCAACAGCAACAGCGACAACGACAGCGACACTGCGCGCCGAGGCGCGTCGGGGCAGCGCTGCGGAACCCACGGGCGTGGGTCGCGGAGGGCGCTGTGGTCGCTGGCATGCGTCAAAGGTGACCGGCCCGATATCCCGCTGTCAACCCAATGCCCGGTTTGGCCGCAATGTTTCACCTCATCCGGTTACTCCGTCCGGAGAAAGGTTTGTGCGCTCGCGAAGCGGGACACATGGCGCAGCAACCGCCCGCGCAAACGTCGTCGCGGTCTCGTGACCTGACTGTGATCCGGGTCGCTTCACCGTCTCGATCGCAACAAGATCGAAGTCGTGGACGTCTCCCTTGATGAGGGGCGCAGACGTGCCGAAAGACAAGGGTGCGGGTGCGGAGGCGGCATGTGTCTCATTTTTGCTGATTTGAACACTTTCCGCATAGCTTTGGTTCCGCCGAGTGAATACCGGGCCCAATAGCAGATCTCGGCTTGACTGGCCCGGAGCACCGCACTTGTAATTTCACCCGTGTCGTTCGCCCGAAAACGGGAAAGCGGGGCGACATACGCGGGGACGCAATGACAGACGAGGGGCGCACATGACCGAGTTGTTCCAGGAACTGCTGGTCGAGGACGCGGACGAGGAACTCGGCTGGCAGGAGCGCGCGTTGTGCGCCCAGACCGATCCGGAGTCCTTCTTCCCCGAGAAGGGCGGTTCCACGCGCGAGGCGAAGAAGGTGTGTCTCGCGTGCGAAGTCCGTTCGGAATGCCTCGAGTACGCGCTCGCCAATGACGAAAGATTCGGAATCTGGGGCGGGCTGTCCGAGCGTGAGCGCCGACGGCTGAAGAAAGCCGCCGTCTGAGCGCCGCTCGGCCACATCCCGGTCTCACCCGGACCGGATCCGGACCGCATCCCGACCGCAGACGACCGTACCGGGCCCGGCCGCCCGGGAGCGGGGCACGAGCCCCGTCGTACGACCCCATGGCGC
Source organism: Streptomyces sp. NPDC003036 (assembly GCF_040611175.1). Classification (NCBI taxonomy): domain Bacteria; kingdom Bacillati; phylum Actinomycetota; class Actinomycetes; order Kitasatosporales; family Streptomycetaceae; genus Streptomyces; species Streptomyces sp. NPDC003036. The sequence goes on from NZ_JBEXNO010000027.1 coordinate 86,451, forward strand.
ACACGCGTACGCAAAGACGCAAAGAGACGTGCCGCGTGGCGGGGGAGAAGGCCGACGAAAAGACGTGAGGAACGGTCCGCCGCCCGTGCTCTGTCCACAGGCGGCGGACCGCTGTCGTGTCAGCCATTAGTGTGGGGCTCCGTCCGAGACGCTCCCACGCCCCCAGCGGGCGACCCCCGGCCGGAGGGCCCGTACCTCGATGTCCGCCACCACAGCCGCGTTTTCCCCCGCTTCCGCCACGTCCGCCGCCTCCTCGGCGGGCGGGCCGGAATTCCCGCGCCACGTCGTCACGGCCGTGCTCGTCTCCCACGACGGCGCACGCTGGCTGCCGGACGTCCTCGCCGGGCTGCTCGGCCAGGAACGCCCCGTACAGAACGTCATCGCCGCCGACACCGGCAGCGCCGACGACTCCGCACGGCTGGTCACCGAGGCCATCGGCGACGAGCGCGTGCTGCACCTCGCCCGCCGCACCGGCTTCGGCGCCGCCGTCGAGGAAGCCGCCCGCACGGCCCCCGTCCTCGGCCCCGACGACCTGCCGTACCTGAAGCGGCCCAGCGGCTGGGACCCGGTCAGCCGGACCTGGCGCGACGACGCGTACGAACTGCCGGAGCTCCCGCACGGCGAGCCCGTCCAGTGGCTGTGGCTCCTCCACGACGACTCCGCCCCCGACCCCGACGCACTCGCCGAACTGCTGCGCGTCGCCGACGCCGACGAGCACGCCGCGATCGTCGGGCCCAAGCTGCGCGGCTGGTACGACCGCAGGCAGCTGCTCGAAGTGGGCGTCTCCATCGCCAACAGCGGCCGCCGCTGGACCGGCCTCGACCGGCGCGAACAGGACCAGGGGCAGCACGACCAGGTCCGCTCCGTCCTGTCCGTCTCCAGCGCCGGCATGCTCGTCCGCCGGGACGTCTTCGAGCGGCTCGGCGGCTTCGACCGGCGCCTGCCCCTGATGCGCGACGACGTCGACCTGTGCTGGCGCGCCCACGCCGCCGGCCACCGCGTCCTCGTCGCCCCCGACGCCGTCCTGCGCCACGCCGAGGCCTCCGCACGCGAGCGCCGCACCGTCGACTGCGTCGGCCGCTCGGTCGCCAGCCCGCACCGCGTCGACAAAGCGGGCGCCGTCTACACCCTGCTCGCCAACGCGCGCGGCGCCGCGCTGCCGTACGTCCTGCTCCGCCTCGTCGTCGGCACCCTCCTGCGCACCCTCGCCTACATCGTCGGCAAGGCGCCCGGCCAGGCCGTCGACGAAGTGATGGGCCTCTTCGGCACGCTGCTGCGGCCCGAGCGGATCATCGCCGCCCGCCGCAGAAGAAAGAGCAGGGCCGTCGAACCGGCCGAACTGCGGCCGCTGTTCCCGCCGCCCGGCGCGACCGTCCGCGCGACCGTCGAACAGGTCATGTCCAACTTCGGCGGCACCGACGCCGATTCGGGCGGCTCCCGGCACGGCGCCGTGGAGTCCGGGCCGGGCGGCGACGACGCCGACTACCTGGAGATCGAGCAGTTCGCCCGCCTGAAGAAGATCGCCCGCAAGCCGGGTCCGGTCCTCTTCGCGCTCCTGCTGCTCGTCTCCGTCGTCGCCTGCCGCGGTCTGTTCGGCGGCGGCTCCCTCGCGGGCGGCGCCCTGCTGCCCGCCCCCGACGGAGTCGGGGAGCTGTGGAGCCGCTACGCCGACGCCTGGCACCCGCTCTCCACCGGCGGCACCCAGACCGCGCCCCCGTACCTGGCGGTGCTCGCCGCGCTGTCCGGGCTGTTCCTCGGCTCCACCGGCCTCGCGCTCACCGTGCTGCTCGTCTGCTCGGTGCCGCTGGCCGGCATCACCGCGTACTTCGCCTCCCGCTCGCTCGTCGAGTCCCGGCTGCTGCGCGCGTGGGGCGCCATCGCGTACGCCTTCCTGCCCGCCGCGACCGGCGCCCTGGCGACCGGACGCCTCGGCACCGCGGTCCTCGCCATCATGCTGCCGCTGCTCGCGCGCGCCGCCGTCGCCGCCCACGGGCTGCGCGGAGGCGGTACGGGCACGGGCGCGCCGCGCGGCAGCTGGCGCGCGACCTGGGCGTACGCCCTCCTGCTCACCTTCACGACGGCCTTCACGCCCGTCGTGTGGCCGCTCGCCGTGGTCCTCGGGATCGCCGTGCTCGCCCTGCGGCGCGACGACATCACCGCGTACGCCCTGCGCTTCCTGGCGGCCGTCGCCACCCCGCTGCTGGTCCTGGCCCCCTGGTCGCTGTCGCTGCTGACCGACCCGTCCGCCTTCCTCCGGGAGGCCGGCATGGACGTCCGTACGGGGACGGCGACGGCGCTCGACCTGCTCGGCGCCGACCCGGGCGGCCCGAAGGCCGTCGGCGGGCTCGTCCTGATCGGCCTGGTCCTGGCGGCGCTGGCGGCCCTGCTGCGCGGGGAGCGGCAGTTCGCCGTCCGTACGGCCTGGGTGACCGCGATCACCGGCCTGGTCACCGCCGTCCTGTCCAACGGCTCCGGTACGGACGGCTCCGGCTGGGCCGGCCCCGCGACCCTCGTGTACGGCGCCGCCCTGATCGCCGCCGGCATGCTCGGCGCGGAGGGCGGCCGCACGCGCGTCGCCGCGCAGAGCTTCGGCTGGCGCCAGCCCGTCGCCGTCCTGATCGCGCTCGCCGCCGCCGTCGGCCCGGTCCTCTCCGCCGCCGCCTGGATGGCCGGCGGCGCCGCCGGACCCCTGGAGCGGCGCGACCCGGTGCAGGTCCCGGCCTTCGTCGCGGAGGAGTCCGACACGCGCGACCAGCCGCGCACGCTGGTCCTCGGCGGTACGTCGCCGGGCGAGGTCGCGTACACGCTGGTCCGCGGCTCCGGCGCCCGCCTCGGTGACGCCGAGCTGACCGAGGCCGGCGGCGGCGACGCCCGCCTCGACAAGGTCGTCGCGCACCTCGTGGCGGGCTCCGGCGCCGACCAGTCCGACCAGCTCAGCGGCTTCGCGATCCGGTACGTGCTCGTCCGGGACGGGGCGCCGCGCCAGATGAGCCGCGTCCTGGACGCCACGCCCGGCCTGAGCCGCCTCAGCCAGCTGGACGGCAGCGCCCTGTGGCGGGTCGACCGCCAGGTCGCGCGCGCCACCATCGTCCCGGGCGGCGACGACAAGGCCGGCCAGGGCACGTCCGGCGAGGGCAAGGGCGAGCGCCTCCCGGTCGCCTCCGGGCCCGTCGAGGCGCACACGGAGATCCCGTCCGGCGGCCCCGGCCGCGTGCTGCGGATCGCCGACCGCGCGGACGACGGCTGGCAGGCCACCCTCGACGGCCGCACCCTGAAGAAGACCACCGTGGACGGCTGGGCCCAGGGCTTCGAACTGCCCGCAGAGGGCGGCCGGCTCGACCTGACGTACGAAACCCCGCTCACCCACCGGGCGTGGATCTGGGGCCAGTGCCTCCTCGCCGTCGTGCTCCTGATCCTGGCCCTGCCGGGGCGGCGCCGTGACGTCGACGACGACCTCCCCGAGGAGCCCGTCGCGATCCCGGCGCAGGACATCACGGGTGACGGCCGCCGGGCGCGCCGCCTGCGGGCGGCGGCGGAAGCGGCGGAGGCTCCGGTCCCCGACCCGGAGCCGGAGCCCGAGCCCGCGCCCGTACCGGATGCGAATCCGGTTCCGGATCCGTACCCGTACGCACAGCCGGAGCAGCAGTACGACCCGTACCAGCAGTATCCGCAACAGCAGTACGAGCAGTACTCGCAGCAGCAGTATCCGCAGCAGCAGTACGACCAGCAGCAGTACGACCCGTACGGGCAGGGACAGGCCACCTACGGCCAGGGCCCGTACCAGCAGGACCAGTACGGCACGTACGACGCGTACGGCACGTACGACCCGAACGGCACCCCGCAGGGCTACGAGTACGAGAACGAGCAGCGTCCCGACGGGAGCAGCAACCAGTGAACCGGACGACCCTCTCCCTCTTCGCGGCCGTCACCGCCCTCGCCGCCGTCACCGGCTTCGCCGTGCTCACCGAGCCCGACGCAGGCGCCGCGTCCGCCCCGGCCGCGAAGGCCCCGACGCGGCTCCCCGTGGAGCGCTCCACCCTGCTGTGCCCCGCCCCCAGCACCTCGGAGGTGGCGGAGACGGTCTACACGTCGTTCACGCCGGAGGGCTCCGCTTCGGGTGCCGAAGCGGGCCGGGCGGAGCTGAAGCCGGCGACGGCGTCCGCGGGCGACGACACGACGGCGACGCCGAAGAAGAAGGACGAGCCGGCCGCGAAGAAGCCGGCCGCCGCCGACAAGGCCGTGGTCGCCCTCGCCCAGCCCGGCACGCCGGTCTCCGCCGAGGCGAACGGCGGCGACGCCCCCGCCCTGGTCGGTACCGCCTCCGGCCGCCTCGCCCCCGGCTGGACCACCCAGCAGACCACCACGGTCCCGGCGGGCGGCGCGCGCGGCCTGCTCGGCGTCGGCTGTACGGCCCCGGACACCGACTTCTGGTTCCCCGGCGCCTCCACCGCCAAGGAGCGCCAGGACTACGTCCACCTGACCAACCCCGACGACACGGCCGTCGTCGCCGACATCGAGTTGTACGGCCCGAACGGCGCCGTGAAGTCCCAGCTCGCCGAGGGCATCCCGGTCCCGGCCCGGTCCAGCGTCCCCGTGCTGCTGTCCACCCTGACGACGGACCCGGCCGTCCCCGACGTCACCGTCCACGTCACCACCCGCAGCGGCCGCGTCGGCGCGGTGGTGCGCTCGGCCGACGAGACGGCCGGCAGCGACTGGCTGCCCGCCTCCACCGACCCGGCCGCCACGCTGGTGCTGCCGGGGATCCCGGCGGACGCCACGTCCGTACGGCTGGTGGCGTACGCGCCCGGTGAGGACGACGCCGACCTGAAGGTCCAGCTCGCGACCGGGACGGGCACGATCGTCCCGGCCGCCGCCCGCGAGCTCCACGTCAAGTCGGGGATGACCGCCTCCGTCGACCTCAAGGACGTCACGCGCGGCGAGGCCGGCTCGCTGATCCTGTCCCCGGCCGGGAAGGGCCAGGCGACGCCCGTGGTCGCGGCCCTGCGCGTCGTACGCGGCAAGGGGGACAAGCAGGAGGTCGCGTTCATCCCGGCGACCGGCCCGGTCGGGCAGCGGGCGACCGTCGCCGACAACCGCGCCGAGGGCACCACCCTCGCGTTGACCGCGCCGAGCGCGACCGCCCAGGTCAAGGTGACGGCGTCGGCGGGCACCGAGGGAGGCACGCCGGCGAGCAAGACGTACACGGTCAAGGCCGGTACGACGCTCCCGGTCGAGCCGCCGGTGCCGGCCGGCCTGAAGGGCTCGTACGCCCTGACGGTCGAGACGGTGTCGGGCGGCCCGGTCCACGCGGCGCGGATGCTCGCGGTGCCGGACGACGGCGTGCCGATGTTCACCGTGCAGACGCTGACGGACGACCGGGGCACCGTGGAGGTCCCGGCGGCCCGCCAGGACCTGTCCGTACTGGAGGACTAGCCGGCACTGGCCGGCACTAGTCCTGCCCGTAGCGGGGATCGACCGACTCGGGCGCGAGCCCGAGCAGGTCGGCCACCTGCTCGACCACGACCTCGTGGACGAGCAGGGCCCGTTCGTCGCGGCTCTTGGCGCGCAGCTCGACCGGCCGCCGGTAGACGACGATCCGGGCGGGCCGGTCGCGGCCGGCCGGGAGCGAGACCCCCAGCGGTACGGACTCCTCCGGGGACTCGGGCACCTCCAGGACGTGGAAGTCGACCTCGGCCAGCTGCGGCCAGCGCCGCTCCAGCCGCTCGACGGAGTCCTGCACCAGGTCGCGGAAGGTGTCCGCGCGGGTGGCGGAGAGCGGTACCTGGGGCGGGGCCACGGGCCCGCGCATGCCGCGGCCGTGTCGATCGCGGCGGCGGGGCGGTACGGAACTGTCCATCACTCACGCAGGGTAGCTCCCCCCTCCCCCCTGTCGCTTATTGAACATTCCGGCCAAGCTTGGGATCGATTCGGCACGGGGGATCGACCGTGGAGACGGCCGGTATTGACCGCATTCGTTCCGCCCGGCGTCGGCCCGCGCGGCTGCGCGGATCCCGGCCGATCGCCCTCCCGCGCAGGTCAGCGAAGCCGCCGCGGAGGGCCCTGTGCCGGACGTCACACCGCGACACGGCCGAGTGACGTGGTGGAGAGTCGTCGCGGCCCGCTCAAGAGTGCGGTACCGTCCAACATCGTGAGCCCTGTACGTCGCTGTTCGCGCACCGCGTGCGGCCGCCCTGCCGTCGCGACACTGACGTACGTCTATGCCGACTCGACCGCGGTCCTCGGCCCGCTCGCCACCTACGCCGAGCCCCACTGCTACGACCTGTGCGCCGAGCACAGCGAGCGCCTGACCGCGCCGCGCGGCTGGGAGGTCGTCCGCCTCTCGGACGGCTCCGCCCCCGCCCGCCCCAGCGGTGACGACCTGGAGGCGCTCGCCAACGCCGTACGGGAAGCCGCCCGCCCGCAGGAGCGGGAGCGCGCCGCCCAGGCCCAGGCGGGCGGCAAGCCCGGCGGCCGGGCGGGCGATCCGGTCGAGGTGGGCCGCCGAGGCCACCTCCGCGTACTGCGCTCCCCCGACTCGTAGGTAGGTTGTTCCTCCTCATTCAAAGGCTTGAAGGCTTGCAGGAGGGTTGGGCAGTGACTGCTGCTGATCTGTCACGGATCGTGAAGGCGTACGACGTCCGCGGGGTGGTGCCGGATCAGTGGGACGAGGAGCTGGCCGAGCTCTTCGGCGCGGCGTTCGTCCGGGTGACGGCCGCGGAGGCGATCGTCGTCGGACACGACATGCGCCCCTCCTCGCCGGGCCTGTCCGGCGCCTTCGCCCGGGGCGCGGCGGCCCAGGGCGCCGACGTCACCCTGATCGGCCTCTGCTCCACGGACCAGCTGTACTTCGCGTCGGGGATGCTCGACCTGCCGGGCGCGATGTTCACGGCGTCGCACAACCCCGCCCAGTACAACGGCATCAAGCTGTGCCGCGCGGGCGCGGCGCCGGTGGGCCAGGACACGGGCCTCGCCGAGATCCGCGAGCTCGTCGAGTCCTGGCTGGCGGCGGGCGCCCCGGCCGCGGCGGACCGCCACGGCGCGGTGAGCGAGCGCGACACCCTGTCCGACTACGCCGCGCACCTGAAGTCGCTGGTGGACCTGGCGTCCATCCGCCCCCTGAAGGTCGTCGTGGACGCGGGCAACGGCATGGGCGGCCACACCGTCCCCACCGTCTTCGAGGGCCTGCCCCTCACGCTCGTACCGATGTACTTCGAGCTGGACGGCACGTTCCCCAACCACGAGGCGAACCCGCTGGACCCGGCCAACCTCGTGGACCTCCAGGCCCGTGTCGTCGCGGAGGGCGCGGACCTGGGCCTGGCCTTCGACGGCGACGCCGACCGGTGCTTCGTGGTCGACGAGCGCGGCGAGCCGGTGTCCCCGTCGGCGATCACGGCCCTGGTGGCGGCGCGCGAGCTCGCCAAGCACCCGGGCGGCACGGTCATCCACAACCTGATCACGTCGTGGTCCGTCCCGGAGGTCGTCCGCGAGAACGGCGGCACGCCGGTACGCACGCGGGTGGGCCACTCCTTCATCAAGGAGGAGATGGCCCGCACCGGCGCCATCTTCGGCGGCGAGCACTCCGCCCACTACTACTTCCGCGACTTCTGGAACGCGGACACCGGCATGCTGGCCGCCCTCCACGTCCTGGCGGCTCTCGGCGGCCAGGACGGCACGCTGTCGGCGCTGGTCTCCTCGTACGACCGCTACGCCGGCTCCGGCGAGATCAACTCCACCGTCCCGGACCAGGCCGCCCGCACCGCCGCGGTCCGCGAGGCCTTCGCCTCCCGCCCGGACGTCACCCTCGACGACCTCGACGGCCTCACGGTCACCTCCTCCGACTGGTGGTTCAACCTCCGCCCCTCCAACACGGAGCCCCTCCTCCGCCTGAACGTCGAGGCGAGGGACGAGCCGACGATGACGAAGCTCCGCGACGAGGTCCTGGCCCTGATCCGCGCCGCCTGACCGCGCGCTGCGGCGGGGGGCGCGGGCGGCTCGCGTGAGCCAGGCACCGGGCTGGGCGCGGCACCGGCTTCGGGCCGGGGGTCCGGGGGCTTGCCGCCGGTTCCGGGAGGGGGCGGGGTGGGGGAAACCCCAGGTCCGCCCCGCCAAGCCGCGTCGCCCGCCCCCCAGCGGTAGGCTGACGTGGCGTTATCGCACAGCCGCCGCATACCGCGGTCACCACCCCGCGGCCACCACCACGCTCGACACGCTCGAAGGGACCCACCCCATGCCGCTCGAAGCCGGCCTCCTCGAGATCCTCGCCTGCCCCGCCTGCCACGCGCCGCTCAGCGACCGCACGGCGGACGAGACCCCCGAGCTGATCTGCACCGGCAAGGACTGCGGTCTGGCGTACCCCGTACGGGACGGCATCCCCGTGCTCCTGGTCGACGAGGCGCGCCGCCCGGCCTGACGGGCCCGCCACCCCGCCCGGCCACCCTGCCCCACCCACCGCACGGCGATCGGAGGCCCCACCCCATGCTCGACGAGTCGCTGCTCGACGACCCGGACGCCCTGGCCCGCGCCGACACCCGCAGTTTCCTGCGCGAAGCCGCCGAAGCCGGCGCGCGCGTACGAACCGCCGCGCGCCACGCCGCCGAGGCAGGCGTCACCGAGCTGCAGCCGGAGGGCCGCCCGCGCGCCGTGCTGGTCGCGGGCCCAGGCACCGCCGCCGCCGGCGTCGCGGACCTGGTCGCCGCCCTCGCCGGCGCCTCCGCACCCGTCGCCCACCTGCACTCCACCGGAGTGGCGCCCGCCGCCGGCGCCCTGCGCTGGGCGCTCCCCGGGTGGGCCGGTTCCGTGGACCTGCTCCTCATCGTCACCGTCGACGGCAGCGAACCCGGTCTCGCCCTCCTCGCCGAGCAGGCGTACCGCCGCGGCGCCACCGTCGTCGCCGTCGCCCCGCAGAGCTCCCCGCTCTCCGAGGCCGTGGGCGACCGCCACGGCCTCGTCGTCCCGATGGCGACCACGCCCCACGAGCTCTCCCAGGAGACGCACGCGGCGAGCTCCGGCGCCCTCTGGGCCCTGTTCACGCCGCTGCTCGCGCTCCTCGACCGCGTCGGCCTGATCACCGCCCCCGCGGACGCCGTCCAGAAGGTCGCCGACCGCCTCGACACCACCGCCGAACGCTGCGGCCCGGCCGTCGCCACGTACAGCAACCCCGCCAAGACCCTCGCCGCCGAGCTCGCCGACACGCTGCCCCTCGTCTGGACCGAGGGGACGACCGCCGCCCCGGTCGGCCGCCGCTTCGCCGCCGTACTGTCCGAGCTCGCCGGCCGCCCCGCCATCGCCGCCGAGCTCCCCGAAGCGCTCCCGGCCCACGGCATCCTCCTGGAGGGCGATTACGCCGCCGGCGCCGACCTCGACGACTTCTTCCGCGACCGCGTGGAGGAGGCGCAGGCCCTGCGGGCACGGGTCGTGCTGCTGCGCGACCACTCCGTGGGCGGCCTCACCGCCGCACCGGCCGCCCGCGAACTCGCGCTCAGTCACGACACGGCCGTCAGCGAACTCGAACCGGACGAGGGCACCGAGCTCGAAGCCCTGGCCGAACTGCTCGCCGTGACGGACTTCGCGGCCGTCTACCTGGCGCTGGCGTCGGGTTCCCCCACCCCCTAGACCTGGCAACCCACGCGACGGACGAGAAAAGCGCGAGAAAAGCAAAGAACATGGACCGCCTCTCCAACACCGTCCGCCCCTACGCCTGGGGCTCCACGACGGCCATCCCGGGACTGCTCGGCACCGCCCCCACCGGCGAGCCCCAGGCCGAGGTGTGGATGGGCGCCCACCCCGGCGCCCCTTCCCGCGTCACCCGCACCGGCGGTGCCGGAGCCGGTGAACAGCTGCCCCTCTCCGCCCTCATCGACGCCGACCCGGAGCGGGAGCTCGGCCCGGCCACCGTCGCCGCGTTCGGCCCCCGCCTCCCCTTCCTCCTCAAGCTCCTCGCGGCCGCCGCCCCCCTCTCCCTCCAGGTCCACCCCGACCTCACCCAGGCCCAGGAGGGGTACGCCGCCGAAGAGCGCGCCGGAATCCCCCTCGACGCACCGCACCGCAACTACAAGGACGCCCACCACAAGCCCGAACTGCTCTGCGCCCTCACCCCTTTCGAGGGACTGTGCGGCTTCCGCGACCCGGACCACACCGCCGAGCTCTTCGCCGCCCTCGACGTCGACTCCCTCAAGCCGTACGCCGACCTCCTCCACGCCCACCCCGCGGACGCCGCCCTGCGCGAGGTCCTCACGGCGGTGCTGTCGGCCGACCGCACCGAGATGGCGGCCACCGTCGCCGAAGCCGCCGCCGCCTGCGAACGCCTCGGCGGCCCCCACGCCCCGTACGCCGCCCTCGCCCACCACTTCCCCGGCGACCCGGGCGTCATCGCCGCCATGCTGCTCAACCACGTACGGCTCCAGCCCGGCGAGGGGCTCTACCTCGGCGCCGGAGTCCCGCACGCGTACCTCAGCGGCCTCGGCGTCGAGATCATGGCCAACTCCGACAACGTCCTGCGCTGCGGCCTCACCCCCAAGCACGTCGACGTCCCGGAGCTGCTCCGTGTCGTCCGCTTCGAGGCCGGGGACCCCTTGATCCTGCGCCCGGAGGCGTCGCCCGTGTCCGGCGAGGAGGTCTACGAGACGCCGGTCGACGACTTCCGCCTCTCCCGTTACGTACGGGCCGAAGGCGCCGCCCCCGTCGACATCACCGCCCACACCCCCCAGATCCTCCTCGCCACCGCGGGCTCCCCCCGGGCGAACGACCTCACCCTCACCCCGGGCCAGTCCGTCTTCGTCCCGGCCGGCGAAAAGACCGAACTGTCGGGTACGGGCACGATCTTCCGCGCCACCGTGGTGGCGTGAGCGGTGGCCTGACGCACCCTCCGCCCCGCCTGCTGCAACAATGTGCGGCCGTACGAACCACCACCCCCCGCAAGGACCAACGAAGGGACACCCGCACGCATGAGCGCGTCAGGCGGAACCAAGGCGATTGTGGCGGCGCTCGCCGCGAACCTCGCGATCGCGGTGGCCAAATTCGTGGCATTCGTCTTCAGTGGTTCGTCGTCGATGCTGGCGGAGAGCGTCCACTCCCTCGCCGACTCCGGCAACCAGGGCCTGCTGCTCCTCGGCGGCAAGAAGGCACAGCGCGAGGCCACACCGCAGCACCCCTTCGGCTACGGCCGGGAGCGCTACATCTACGCCTTCCTCGTCTCGATCGTCCTCTTCTCGGTCGGCGGCATGTTCGCCATCTACGAGGGCTACGAGAAGATCAAGCACCCGCACGAGATCGAGGCCTGGTACTGGCCGGTCGGCGTCCTCGTCTTCGCGATCATCGCCGAGTCGTTCTCCTTCCGTACGGCCATCAAGGAGTCGAACGCAATCCGCGGGAACCTCTCCTGGAAGGAGTTCGTCCGCCGCGCCAAGGCCCCGGAGCTGCCCGTCGTCCTCCTGGAGGACCTCGGCGCGCTGGTCGGCCTCATCCTGGCCCTGGTGGGCGTGAGCCTGGCGCTGGTGACCGGTGACGGCGTCTGGGACGGCATCGGCACGCTGTGCATCGGCATCCTGCTGATCCTGATCGCGATCGTCCTCGCCGCCGAGACGAAGTCGCTGCTCCTCGGTGAGGCGGCGGGCGTCGACGAGGTGAAGAAGATCGAGGAGTCGCTGGTCGACGGCACCACCGTCACCGGCATCATCCACATGCGTACGCTCCACCTCGGCCCCGAGGAGCTGCTGGTCGCGGCGAAGATCGCCGTCCGGCACGACAACACCGCCGCCGAGGTCGCGGCGGCCATCGACGCCGCCGAGGAGCGGATCCGCGCCGCCGTCCCGATCGCGCGCGTGATCTACCTGGAGCCGGACATCTACAACGAGACCGCCGCGGCGGCGGGCGCCGACTCCGTCAAGGCCCCCGGCGGCCCGGGCACCGTCCACTGACCTCGCCCGGAAGCCCGGAAACCCAGGAAGGCCCCCGCACGCAGCCGCGCGCGGGGGCCTTCGCGCCGCGCTCACGGCCGGAAGTGGCCGAATCCCACGCCCGGCCGGACTGTGGGACGCCGGACCGATCGGTGTAGATTCGTGACACAGCCAGACGTCGCTGCTGATGGCGGTCGGGCGGTCCCCGACGGACCGGCCGAGGGAGAGAGGGCCTCCGACGACTGCACTGCGCGTGCCCGGGCATCCTTGTGCCCGTCACACGCAGAGCCAGCCGTACCCACCCTCGACCCAACACGAGGAGCAGCTCAACAATGACGACTGTCGCCAACCGACAGGACTTCAAGGTCGCCGACCTCTCCCTGGCCGAGTTCGGCCGCAAGGAGATCAGCCTCGCCGAGCACGAGATGCCGGGGCTGATGGCGATCCGTGAGGAGTACGCCGCGGCCCAGCCGCTGGCGGGCGCCCGCATCACCGGCTCGCTGCACATGACCGTGCAGACCGCCGTGCTCATCGAGACCCTGGTCGCCCTCGGGGCGCAGGTCCGCTGGGCGTCCTGCAACATCTTCTCCACGCAGGACCACGCCGCCGCCGCCATCGCGGTCGGCCCGAACGGCACCCCGGACAACCCCCAGGGCATCCCGGTCTTCGCCTGGAAGGGCGAGACCCTCGAGGAGTACTGGTGGTGCACGGAGCAGGCCCTGACCTGGCCGGACACCCCGACCGGCGGCCCGAACATGATCCTGGACGACGGTGGTGACGCCACCCTCCTGGTTCACAAGGGCGTCGAGTTCGAGAAGGCCGGCGAGGCCCCGGCCCCGTCCACCGCGGACAGCGAGGAGTACGCCTGCATCCTGCGTCTCCTGAACCGCACGCTGGCGGAGAGCCCCCAGAAGTGGACCCGCCTCGCCTCGGAGATCCGCGGCGTGACGGAGGAGACCACGACCGGTGTCCACCGCCTGTACGAGATGCACCGCGACGGCACCCTGCTGTTCCCGGCGATCAACGTCAACGACGCGGTCACCAAGTCGAAGTTCGACAACAAGTACGGCTGCCGCCACTCGCTCGTCGACGGCATCAACCGTGCCACCGACGTCCTGATCGGCGGCAAGGTCGCGGTCGTCTGCGGCTACGGCGACGTCGGCAAGGGCTGCGCGGAGTCCCTGCGCGGCCAGGGCGCCCGTGTGATCGTCACCGAGATCGACCCCATCTGCGCGCTCCAGGCGGCGATGGACGGCTACCAGGTCACCACCCTCGACGAGGTCGTCGACCAGGCCGACATCTTCATCACCACGACCGGCAACAAGGACATCATCATGGCCTCGGACATGGCCAAGATGAAGCACCAGGCGATCGTCGGCAACATCGGCCACTTCGACAACGAGATCGACATGGCCGGCCTCGCGAAGGTCCCCGGCATCGTCAAGGACGAGGTCAAGCCGCAGGTCCACACCTGGACCTTCCCGGACGGCAAGAAGATCATCGTGCTGTCCGAGGGCCGCCTGCTGAACCTGGGCAACGCCACCGGCCACCCGTCCTTCGTGATGTCCAACAGCTTCGCGGACCAGACCCTGGCCCAGATCGAGCTGTACACGAAGCCCGAGGAGTACCCGACCGACGTCTACGTGCTGCCCAAGTACCTCGACGAGAAGGTCGCCCGTCTCCACCTCGACGCGCTCGGCGTGAAGCTCACCAAGCTCCGCCCCGAGCAGGCCGCCTACATCGGCGTCGAGGTCGACGGCCCCTTCAAGCCGGACCACTACCGCTACTGATCCCTAGGCGCCGGCCCACCGGCCACCGCCGACGACACCCGTGCACTGGTGCACATCGGCAGCGGCCGGGGGCAGGCGGCAGGTAGCAGGCTCAGCCGGTCAGAGCAGCAGCACGCACCAAGGCAGGCCCCCGCACCCCCGTGTCGGGGGCTTGCCTCGTACGCGGGCTCCTTAACGCCGACCCCAAGGACCCGAGGACCCATGCCCCGCGGCCGTTATTCGCTCCATGATCCGCACGATCACACCCCCCTCGGCGACGAGCACTTCCACTGCGCCCCAGGCCCTTCCGGCTGGCGCTACGTATCCCAGATCACCACCCCCTCCGGCACTCATGCCGGCTCGGTCGACCTCGCCATCGACGAACTCGGCCGTCCCATCCGCCTCGAGCTGCACGCCGCGAGCTGGCAGGTCCGCGGCGCCGCCCTCGACGGCGTCACCTGGGTCCGCACCGACCCCACCGGCACGCATGCCACCGAAGGCAATGTGCGCGCCCATGCCTTCACCGGCACCTCACCGGCGTTCCTCATCGCGATCTCGCGTCTCCTGCGCCTCACCCCCTCTTCCCCCGCGACCCGCGTCCGCCTCGTGGCGTTCACGGACCCGGTGCTCGCACCGCTCACCGTCGACCAGTCGTGGGCCCTGGTGAACAGTGAAGCGCACACCACTGACAACGGCCCCCTGACCGTGGACGAGTACCAGGTCAGCGCCCTCGACACAGGCGAGCAGCACATGATCCACATCGCCGGCGACGTCGTGCTCGCAGCCCCCGGAATCGAGCTGGAAGACCTCGACACCCCGCCGTCGGTCTTCTCCTGACACCTACGCAGGCGGCGCGAACCCCGTCGCCCGTGCGCTCCGCTCGCCGGCGCCCTCCGCACCGCCGCCGGCCCCCGGGCCCGTAACGGCACGTGCGCCCGAGCCCGCGCTACCGCCATCAGCAGTACCAGCGGGCGAGAAAGCGCGCCGAGCTTCCCGCGCCTGCCGCTCGCTCACCACACCGGCCAGATAGTCCGCCGCGGGCACCCCCGCCGGCGGAGGCGTCCCTGTCCTCGCCACCAGATCGTCGGCGAGCCGCTCCGCCAGCTCGCGCCCCACCTGCGGGTCGAGCTGCCGCATCCGCGTCAGGTACTGCCGGATCGCCAGCCACAGGTCGTCCGGCACCGCCGACAGATCAAGCTGCGTGAACCGCCCCACCAGCCAAGGCGGCGGCGGAGGCACGGCCGTCGCCCGCGCCGCGGGAACCCGCTCCCGTACCACCAGCGTCCCCGCGAAGACATCGCCGATCCGGCGCCCCCGCGCCGACATCAGCGAGGCGATACACGCGACGACCCCGAAGGTCATCAGGATCTCCACCACCCCCATCGCCCCGCGCACCAACGCGTGCCGGAACCGGATCGGCCCCCCGTCGTCCCGCACCACGCGCAGCCCGCACGCCGCCTTCCCCAGCGAGCGCCCATGCGTCAGCGTCTCCACCGCGATCGGCGCGCCCACCAGTACGAGCAGAAACGTTGCTATCGACACGGCCATGACAGCCGCTTCGTCCAGCGACGCCGTCGCGACCGCCAGCCCCACGGATATGAGCAGATACGCCGCCCACACCACCACCAGATCGATGAGCAGGGCCAGCGCCCGGCTCGGCAGCCTGGCGGGCTGCAGCCCGAGTACGACGGCGTCCCCCGTCACAACCCCGCTCATGGCGCCCACCCTTCTTCGCCCTTCCCCGACCCCTTCGAACCCCAGTCTGCCAAGCTGACCATCAGCGCGCCGCCGCAGTGGAACCCGCACGCACGCCCGTACGCACCGAGTGCCTGGAGCAGCAGCCGATCATGGACCTCGACGTCTACGTCACCGCCCACCAAGCCGAGTGGGACCGCCTGGACCAGCTCCTGCGCCGCGGCAACCACCTCACCGGCGCCGAGGCCGACGAACTCGTCGCCCTCTACCAGCGCACGGCGACCCATCTCTCCCTGATCCAGTCCAGCGCGCCCGACCCCATGCTCACGGCCCGGCTCACCCAGCTCGTGGCCCGCGCCCGCGCCACCGTCACCGGGACGCGCCGCGCGTCCTGGCGCGACGCCGTCCGCTTCCTCACGGCCGGGTTCCCTGCCGCGGTCTACCGCTCCCGCCACTGGTGGATCCCGACGGCGGTCCTCTCCACCCTCGTCGCCGCGATCATCGGCTGGTGGATCGGCACCCACCCCGAAGTCCAGTCAGCCATCGCCGCCCCCTCCGAGCTGCGGGAGATGACCCGCCCCGGCGGCCAGTACGAGACGTACTACTCCAGCCACCCGGCCGCCTCCTTCGCCGCCCAGGTCTGGACGAACAACGCCCAGGCCGCCGCCCTGTGTCTGGTCCTGGGGGCCTTCCTCTGCCTCCCGGTGCTCGGAATCCTGTTCCTGAACATGCTGAACCTCGGTATCGGCATCGGCCTGATGTCCTCCGCCGGCCGCCTCGACACCTTCCTGGGCCTGGTCCTCCCACACGGCCTGCTCGAGCTCACCGCCGTCTTCGTCGCCGCCGGCACGGGCCTCCGCCTGGGCTGGACCCTCATCGACCCGGGCCCCCAGCCCCGCCGCACGGCCCTCGCCCAGCAGGGACGCGCCGCGGTCGGCATGGCCATCGGCCTCGCACTGGTCCTCTTCGTATCCGGTGTGATCGAAGGCTTCGTGACCCCTTCCGGCCTTCCGACATGGGCCCGCATCACCATCGGCATCGCCGCTGAGCTGGCGTTTCTTCTGTACGTCTACGTCCTCGGCGGCCGCGCGGCCCGAGCCGGCGACACGGGCGACGTGGACGCCGCCGAACGCAGTGCCGAGCTCCCGACCGCCGCTTGATGTGCGTGCAACCCCTCTGACCTGCTAGCCTCCTCATCGCCGACCAGACCCATTGACACGGGGCTGGTGGGGAGGTAGATTTAAACGGTTGCGTGGAGCTGGACAAGCTCGAGCGCAGGAGTTAATCTCGATCTCGCTCCACTCGGGAATGCGATTCCCGCGGAGCCAATCCGATTCCCTTTCGAATCACGAAGCCGATTAGGTCGGCGGAAATGATTCTGATAAAGTCGGAGCAGCCGAAAGGCAAAGGCCCTCCAGCGGCCACCGGAAACTGAATCCGAACCGGAAACGGAACGGAAAAAGAATCTGGTAAGGTTGGAAACACCGAAGGGAAGCGCCCGGAGGAAAGCCCC
>NZ_JBEXNO010000028.1:0-98144 GCF_040611175.1 Streptomyces sp. NPDC003036
CGCGCCCCCCCCCCCCCGCCCCCCCGTGGGCTTGCGGGTTGGGGGGTGTCCCCGGGGTTTCCCTCCCGCCGGGGCCCCCCCCCTCACTGCTCAGGCGGGCCGGGGGCATCCACGCGCCGGGCCCGGCTAGGCGGGCGCGGGGCCCGAGGAGCCGCGGGGCATCAGCGTCACCGGAAGGTCGCCGGGTTCCGGGGAGCGGCCCGTCAGCACGGCCAGGAGCGCTGCCATGCCGCGCTCGCCGATGCGTTCGGCGGGCAGCCGCACCGTAGTGAGCTCGGGCTCCACCGCGGTGGCCAGCGCCAGGTCGTCGAAGCCGGTGACCGACACGTCCTCGGGCACCCGCAGCCCCAGGCGCCGTACCGCCTTGCAGGCGCCCGCCGCCAGGATGTCGTCGTCGCAGACGACGGCCGTGGCGCGGGGCCCCGGTCCGCTCAGCGCCCGCTCGGCCGCCTCGCGGCCGCCCGCGACGCTCAGGGGCGCCGGGACGGTCCGTACGTCGACGTGGGGCACGCCGTGCAGGCGGGAGGCGAGGGCCCGGGCCCGAACGTCGAAGGTCCAGGACGGCACGGCCGACGACAGGTGCAGGAAGCGGCGGTGGCCCAGGTCCAGCAGGTGGTCCAGCACCTGCCGCATGCCGTCGGCGACGTCGAGGTTCACATGGGCGGCCGCGCCCGGGTCGGCCGGGTCGCTGTCGAGCATCACCAGGGGCAGGTCCGTGCCGCGGATCACCCGCAGCGCGTCGGCGGCCATCGAGGAGGCGATGACGCCGTCCAGGGCCGCGCGTGCCGAGGCGAACGGGTCCTTCGCCGGGCCGATGCCCTCGGGCGAGGGGTAGAGGACGACGCCGAAGTCGTGCTCGGCGGCGACGGCGGCCGCGCCGGTGTAGACGCGGGCGAAGAACTCGTTGGTGAGGGCGGGCACCACCAGCAGGGCCGTGCGCGTGCGGCCGAGGCGCAGGTTGCGCGCGGCGAGGTTGGGCCGGTAGCCGAGCTCGTCCGCCGCGTCCCGCACCACGGCGGCGGTCCGCTCCGATACCCGCCCGCGCCACTTGTCGCCGAGCACGAGCGACACGGTGGCCTGCGACACCCCGGCCGCGCGTGCCACGTCCCGGCTGGTGGGCGGGGCCGCGGCCCTGGGTGCGGGGTCCGGGTCCGGGTGGTGCACGCGCGCCTCCGCGTCTCGACGTCTCGACGATCAAGGGCCGCGGGCTGGACCCGCGGAATGCCGTCATGGTACGTATGACGCAGGACGTTATACGTAAAACCTCGGCTCGCCGCCGGGGGAGAGGGGCAGCACATGGCCGCCACGGCCGGCGGATACGCCGACATACTCCGGGCACCCCACGCCCTCCGGCTGCTCGTCGGCACCCTCGTGGGGCGGCTGCCCAACGGCACCGGGCCCATCGCGATCATGGTCTTCACCCGGGCGGAGGGCGGCAGCTACAGCCTCGCCGGCGCCCTCGCCGGCGTGTACGGCCTGGCCAACGCCGTCGGCCAGCCCCTCCTCGGCCGCGCCGTCGACCTCTACGGCCAGCCCCGCGTGCAGCTGCCCGCCGCCGTCGTCTCCGCGCTCGGCATGGCGCTGCTGGTCCTCACCGGAACCGACCCCCTGCCGCTGACGTACGCGGCCGTCGCCGTCGCCGGACTGTTCACCCCGCCCCTGGAAGGCGGACTGCGCGCCCTGTGGCCGAGCGTGCTGGGCCGCGAGGACCGGGTGCACCGGGCGTACGCCATGGACGCGATCGCCCAGGAAGTCATGTTCACCGTCGGTCCGTTGCTCGTCACGTTGCTCGTCGCGCTCTGGTCGCCCTCCGCCGCGCTGCTGGTCATCAACGCCCTCGGCGTCCTGGGCGCCCTCTCCGTCGTCGTCTCCGAGCCGTCCCGCACCTGGCGCTCCGCGCCCCGTGACGCGCACTGGCTGGGCGCCCTGCGCTCGCCCGGGCTGCTCGCGCTGCTCGGGTCCTTCTTCTTCGTCGGGCTCGCCCTGGGCTCGATCACGGTCGCGGCGTACGCGTACGCCGAGGACCACGGCAGCCCGTCGGTGTACGGCTGGCTGATGGCCGCCCTCGGGCTCGGCGCCCTGATCGGCGGCGGGCTGTACGGCGCCCGCCAGTGGGCCGGTGCCCCCGAACGGCGGCTGAGCGCCCTCGTGGCCCTGCTGGCGCTCGGCTATCTGCCGCTGATGCTCACCCCGGGCGTGATTCCCATGACCGCCCTGGCGGCCCTCTCCGGCGTCTTCCTGGCGCCCGCCATCGCCTGCGCCTTCATCGTCGTCGACCGGCACGCGCCGCGCGGCACGGTCACCGAGGCCTTCTCCTGGCTGGTCACCACGTTCGGTGTGGGCGCCGCGGCGGGAACGGCCGTGGCGGGTCCGGCAGTAGAGCTCGCCGGCACGGCCGCGAGTTTCGCCGTCGCCGGCGCCGCCGGATTCGCCGCCCTGCTGGTGCTGCTGGCCACCCAGCGGGTGCTGGCGGTTCCGCCGCGTACGGCACAGCCCGCCGACGATGTCGTGGCGACTTCGGAAAATGATCGAAACGGTGTAGTCGAACCCGGTTTCAGCACAGGCCATCAGGCGTAATGTTCAGTCATGGACCGCCGCATTTTCGGGCTGGAGAACGAGTACGGCGTCACGTGCACGTTCAGGGGACAGCGCCGACTGTCTCCTGACGAAGTGGCGCGCTACCTCTTCCGCCGTGTCGTGTCATGGGGCCGCAGCAGCAACGTCTTCCTGCGGAACGGCGCCCGTCTCTACCTCGACGTGGGATCGCATCCGGAATACGCAACGCCCGAATGCGACAACGTGACCGAACTGGTCACCCACGACAAGGCCGGCGAGCGCATTCTGGAAGGCCTGCTCGTCGACGCAGAACGCCGTCTGCACGAGGAGGGAATCGCGGGCGACGTCTATCTCTTCAAGAACAACACCGACTCGGCGGGAAACTCCTACGGCTGCCACGAGAACTATCTGGTCGCCCGCCACGGAGAGTTCTCCCGGCTCGCGGACATCCTCATTCCGTTCCTGGTGACAAGGCAACTGCTCTGCGGTGCCGGCAAGGTGCTGCAGACCCCGCGCGGCGCCGTGTACTGCGTCAGCCAGCGCGCCGAGCACATCTGGGAGGGCGTCAGCTCCGCCACGACCCGCTCCCGGCCCATCATCAACACCCGCGACGAACCGCACGCCGACGCCGAGCGCTACCGCCGGCTCCACGTCATCGTCGGCGACTCGAACATGTCCGAGACGACCATGCTGCTCAAGGTCGGCGCCACCGACCTCGTCCTGCGCATGATCGAGGCGGGCACGGTCATGCGCGACCTCACCCTGGAGAACCCGATCCGGGCCATCCGCGAGGTCAGCCACGACATCACCGGACAGCGCAAGGTGCGGCTCGCCAGCGGGCGGGAGGCATCCGCCCTGGAGGTCCAGCGCGAGTACTACGACAAGGCGGTCGACTTCGTCGACCGGCGCGGCATCCGCACCGGCACGGTCGCCCAGGTGCTGGAGCTGTGGGGCCGCACCCTCGACGCCATCGAGCAGGAGGACCTCGACCGGATCGACACCGAGATCGACTGGGTCATGAAGTACAAGCTGCTGGAGCGCTACCGGGCCAAGCACAACATGACCATGTCGCACCCGCGGGTCGCCCAGATAGACCTCGCGTACCACGACATCCACCGTCGGCGCGGGCTCTACTACCTGCTGGAGAAGAACGGCCAGGCCGCCCGGATCTGCAACGACGTGAAGATCTTCGAGGGCAAGTCCGTGCCCCCGCAGACCACCCGCGCACGGCTGCGCGGCGACTTCATCCGCCGCGCCCAGGAGCAGCGCCGGGACTTCACGGTCGACTGGGTGCACCTCAAGCTGAACGACCAGGCGCAGCGCACGGTGCTGTGCAAGGACCCCTTCCGGTCGGTCGACGACCGGGTGGAGAAGCTGATCGCCGGGATGTGATCCGGATCCCTCCGGACGAGAACAGGGCCCCGTACGTTTCTCGTGCGGGGCTCTGTCACGCCCTAGAGTGGCGGACGACCACTGTGCCGTCTGAGATCTGAGGAACACGTGCGCCGACTTGCCGGCCTACTCGTCGTCCCGTTGCTGCTGCTGTCCACGGCGGCGTGCGGCGACGACAAGGGCTCCAACGCCTCCGATACCGCCTCGATGAAGAACGGCCTCCCGGCGATCACCGCGGGAGCCAAGTTCGGAGAGAAGCCCACCCTCGCCAAGGGCGAGGGCGACCCGCCCAAGGAGCTCAAGGTCGAGGTCCTCAGCGAGGGCAAGGGCCAGCAGCTCAAGAAGGGCGACCAGGCCCAGGTCCACTACCTCGGGCAGACCTGGGACTCCGACAAGCCCTTCGACAACAGTTTCGACCGCGGCGAGCCCTTCTCCGTGTCCATCGGCGGCGGCGGTGTCATCGAGGGCTGGCAGAAGGCGCTGGACGGCCAGAAGGTCGGCAGCCGCCTGGAGGTGTCGATCCCGCCGGAGCTCGGTTACGGCGCGCAGGGCCAGGGCCAGATCAAGCCGAACTCCACCCTCGTCTTCGTGATGGACATCGTGAAGGCCACGACCTTCATGTCCTCCGCCAAGGGCACCGAGGTCGCGCAGGACAACATCGACCTGCCCAAGGTCGGTACCAACACCGACGGCAAGGCTCCGGCGATCGAGGTGCCGAAGAAGGCCGCGCCGAAGAAGCTGGTCTCGAACTACGTCATCGAGGGCACCGGCCCGGCCGTCAAGCCGAGCGACACGGTCGCCGTGCACTACAAGGGTGTCCTGTGGGACGGCGGCAAGGAGTTCGACAGCAGCTTCTCGAAGGGCGCGCCCATCACCTTCCCGCTGGCCAACGTCATCCCCGGCTGGTCCGAGGGTCTGGCGGGCAAGAAGGTCGGCAGCCGCGTGCTCCTCGTCGTACCGCCGGACAAGGCGTACGGCGACCAGGGTCAGGGACCGATCCCGCCCAAGGCGACGCTCGTCTTCTCGGTGGACATCCTCGGGGTCGTGTGAGCGGGCGTCTGTAAGACTGGCCCTTTGCACATCGCACATCAAGGAGCATGTTTCCGTGAGCATCGACAAGCCCGAGGTCGACTTCCCGGGCGGCGAGCCGCCGGCCGACCTTGAGATCAAGGACGTCTGGGAGGGCGACGGCGAGGTCGCCGAGGCCGGCGACCTCGTCAAGGTCCACTACGTGGGTGTCGCCTTCTCCACCGGCGAGGAGTTCGACGCTTCCTGGAACCGCGGCACCCCGCTGGACTTCCAGCTCGGTGTCGGCCAGGTCATCCAGGGCTGGGACAAGGGCGTGCAGGGCATGAAGGTCGGCGGCCGCCGCCAGCTGATCATCCCCGCGCACCTCGCGTACGGTGACCGCGGTGCCGGTTCCGCCATCGCGCCGGGCGAGACCCTGATCTTCGTCTGCGACCTGGTGGCCGTCCGCAAGCGCTGACGCGTCCCGGCCGTCGGACCGTTCTCGGTCGTACCGGTCGTTCGAGGCCCACGCCGTTTCCGCGGCGTGGGCCTCGGCTTTTGCCGCGACACCCCGGGGCGGTACCGTCATCGCCGAGAGTGTCTCCACGAGCAGAGGTGGGTGCAGGGCGTCGATGGCCATTGCCAAGGCCGAGCGGCTGATGAATCTGGCGCTGTGCCTGCTCGGGACCCGCCGCCCGCTGAGCAAGCGCGAGCTGCGCGGCTCCATCGAGGCGTATCTGGAAGCCGGCTCCGACGACTCCTTCAACCGCATGTTCGAGCGGGACAAGGACGACCTGCGCGAACTGGGCCTGGTCATCGAGACCGTGGAGAACCTCGACGGCGAGACCGGTTACCTCGCCCGCCGCGACTCCAACCGCCTGCCGCCCGTCCAGCTCGACGCGGAGGAGGCCGCCGCGCTCGGCCTCGCCGCCAAGGTGTGGCAGCAGGCCCGCCTCGCCGGCGCCGCCAGCGGCGCCCTGCAGAAGCTGCGCGCCGCGGGCATGCCCGAGACCGAGGACGCCTTCGACGACCGGCACAGCGCCCTCGAACCGCGCATCCCGGTCCACGAGGCCGCGTTCGAGCCGCTCATGCTGGCCTGCCGCGACCGCCGCCCGGTCGTCTTCCAGTACCGCAAGGCCAACGCCGCCCGCCCGGAGACCCGCCAGGTCGAGCCGTGGACGCTGGAGTGCTGGCGCGGCCACTGGTACCTGGCCGGCTGGGACCGCGAGCGCGGCGCCGGGCGCGTCTTCCGCCTCTCCCGGATCACCGGCACGGTCCGCTCCCGGGCCGGTGCCTTCACCGCGCCCGTACCGGACGTCTCGACCGTCCGCGAGACCGTCGAGCGGTGGGCGGGGGAGAGCGCGACCCGCTCCGCGCGGATCCGGCTGCGCGCCGACTGCGGCTACCCGCTGCGCGCCCGCGCCCTGTCCGTGACGGAGCTGGGCGACGGCTGGGACGAGCTGGAGATTCCGTACGGGCACGGCCTGGACGCCTGGCTCGTCGAGTTCGGGCCGGACGTCGTCGTACTGGAACCGGCCGATTTGCGGGCCGACGTGGTGGACCGGCTGCGTGCCGTGGCCAAGGGCTGAGGGGACGTACGAAACGATGGCCACGAACGCGATCGACCAGACCCGGCGGATGCTGTCCCTGGTGACGTACCTGCGTGAGCGCCCCGGCGCGCACGTCGGCGACGTCGCCCGGGCCTTCGGGATCACCGAGGACGAGCTGATCTCGGACCTCGACGTGCTGCCCATGTGCGGGACCAGCTTCCGCGGCGGCGACCTGCTGGACATCGACACCGACGGCGAGCGGATCTGGTGGCACAACCCGGCCGCCCTCGCGGCGGAGGCGGCCGAGCCGCTGCGGCTCGCCGCGGACGAGGCGACCGCGCTGCTGGTCGCGGCGCGGGCCGTCGCCACCCTGCCGGGGCTGCGCGAGGGCGACCGTGAGGCGCTGCTGCGCGCCACCGCGAAGCTGGAGGCGGCGGCCGGTGAGGCGGCGGGTGCGAGCTCCCGCCTCTCGGTGACCTTCGAGTCCGAGGGCGGCGTCTTCGCCGAGGTCGACCGCGCCATCTCGGAGCGGCGCCGGCTGTGGGTGCGGTACTACTCGCCCGCGCGCGACGAGCTCACCGAGCGCGAGGTCGACCCGATCCGGCTCTTCGCCGTCGGCCACACGTACATGGAGGCCTGGTGCCGGCTCTCCGAGGCGCGGCGCACCTTCCGGCTCGACCGGGTGGCCGAGATCCGGATCCTCGACGAGCCGTCGGCGCCGCCGGAGATCGAGCTGCGCGACCTGTCGGAGGGGCTCGTGCAGCCGTCGGCCGACGACCCCGAAGTGGTGATCGAGGTGGGCCCCGGCGGCCGCTGGGTCGCCGAGTACTACCCGCACGACAGCGCCGAGGAGCTGCCCGACGGCGGCTTGCGCATCACCGTGCGCACGCCCGATCCGGCCTCGCTGCGGCGGCTCGCGCTGCGGCTGGGGCGGGACGGGCGGATCGTCTCGCCGTCGGACCTGGCCGAGAGCGCGCGGCGGGCCGCGGCCGAGGCGCTGGCCGCGTACGACGGCGCCTGACGCCTCCTGCGTGAGACGACGGCCGCCGAGAACCGGCCATATGGGAGCCGGCGAGTAGACGGAAAGCCGAGGGGATTGAGCGATATGTCCGCGACGCCCGGAACCGGAGACAGTGTCGGAATCGGATCCGGTGCCGGGGCCGGTGTCGGGGCCGGCGCGGGAACCGGGACCGTGGCCTCGTCACTCGTGCCGGTCCTCTTCAAGGCCGCCTGCTCCGAGTGCCACGCCCGCTGCGAGCTCTCCGCCGGCTCGCTCCGGCTCGCCATCGGCGCCAGCCGCCGTACCACCTTCTACTCCTTCACCTGCCCCGCGTGCGGCTCGGCCGTCCGCAAGCCGGCCGGCGAACGCATCATCGAACTCCTCACCGGGGGCGGCGTGCGGACGCTGCGCCTCCACTCCACCGTCTGACGAGGTCTAGGCTCTGCGCATGTTCTGGCCCATGCTCGCCATCGCCCTCGGTTTCCTCGGCATCGCCGTCCTCGGCGTCCTGGGGATCCGGGTGTTCATCGAGGCCCAGCGCCTCGGCCGTCAAGTGACGCACGCCACTCAGCGGATCAACCGTGCGGCCGAGGACCTGGAACGGGCGGCCACCGATCTGGCCCGTACCGGCGAGACGCTGCGGTGACGCGATAGCGCACGCGGCCTCCTCGCGTCCACTGCCGGAAGGTACGCTGCTGATTGCGACGGATTCCCGATATCCGCCGCAAACGGGAGTACGCACAGGGATTGCCGGGCGTTTACCCGTGCGCGTTACGATCCTGACGGCCGTTGGCTCGGACACCAGTCCGGTTCACCGGTCGGGAGCCCGCCCCAAGCCGCCTCGGTGAGAAGGTAGACAACAGTTATGTTCCGACAGATCGGCCCCCTTGAGATCACTCTCATCGTCCTGGCCATCGTCCTCCTCTTCGGCGCCAAGAAGCTCCCGGAGATGGCCCGTTCGCTCGGCAAGTCGGCCCGCATCCTGAAGAGCGAGGCCAAGGCCATGAAGACGGAGGGGCAGCAGCCCGCCCCGGCCGACCCGCCGGCCGACCAGCCCCCGGCCCAGCGCACCATCAAGGCCGCGCCCGGCGACGTGACGAGCGCCCGCCCGGTCACCGAGCCGTCCGACACCACCCAGCGCTGATCCAAGGCCGCCGGCCGCGCCGACGGCCCGCCGCACGAGATGAGGACGTGGGTTGCTCAAGCCTGCCCGCAGTAAGAAGGAGAAGGACCCCGAGGGGCGGATGCCGCTCGCGGACCACCTGCGCGAGCTCCGCAACCGGCTCGCGAAGGCCATGCTGGCGATCACCATCACGTCCATCGCCGCGGCGTTCTACAGCCAGGAGTTGATGGACTTCCTCTCGTCACCGGTCGAACGGTGCCCGAAGGGAGTCATGGAGACCGGTGGCACGTGCGCCACCATCGTCTACAACGACCTGCTGTCCCCGTTCACGACCACGGTCAAGGTCGTCCTGATGGCGGGCATCGTCCTGTCCTGCCCCGTCTGGCTCTACCAGCTGTGGGCCTTCGTCGCGCCCGGCCTCCACAAGAGCGAGAAGAAGTACACGTACTACTTCGCCGCCGCCGCGGTCCCGCTCTTCGCCGCCGGCGTCTACGTCGCGTACCTGATCATGCCGGTGAGCATGAGCGTGCTGCTCAGCATCACGCCGGACCCCGCGGCCAACCTGCTCGAAGTCGACAAGATCCTGGACTTCACGGTCCGGATGGTCCTGATCTTCGGCTTCTCCTTCGAGCTGCCGGTGCTGCTGATCATGCTCAATGCCGCCGGGATCGTCACCGGACGGCGCATGGCCGGCTGGTGGCGCGGTGTGATCATGGGCATCTTCGTCTTCGGCGCGATCGCCACCCCGTCCACGGACCCGCTCGGCATGATCGCCCTTTCCGGGCCCATCATCCTGCTGTACTTCCTCGCCGTCGGCATCGCCCTCCTCAACGACAAGCGGCGACGGCGCAACGACCCGGACGCCGAGCTGGACGACGACGAGGCCGCCCCGGTCGACCTCACCCCGGCCCCGATCGGCGAGGTGGAAGCCGTGTCGTCCGCGCGTGCCGCCCTGCCCGAGCAGGCCACCGGTGAGTCCGGCGGCTCCCGTCCGCAGCGGCTGAACGGCTACGACGACATCACCTGAGGCGCGGCGCGGCGACGTTCCGCGGTCATCCCCTCGCCGCGCGTGGTGTTGTGCAAGGCAGATTAAAGATCGAGCTGACTGTCAGTGCCGACGGGTACGCTCGATAACAAGATGACCCAAGAAGACCTCACACCCGCGGAGGCGTACGCGGCGGCCCGGCGCCGCGCCGCCGAGCAGGCGACCGCGCTCGCCCCCTTCCGGGACCTGTACGACTTCGAGCTGGACCCGTTCCAGATCGAGGCCTGCCGTGCCCTGGAGGACGGCAAGGGCGTACTGGTCGCGGCCCCCACCGGCTCCGGCAAGACCATCGTCGGTGAGTTCGCCGTGCACCTCGCCCTGGAGCAGGGGCGCAAGTGCTTCTACACCACGCCGATCAAGGCGCTGTCCAACCAGAAGTACGCCGACCTCGTCAAACGCTACGGCCCCGAGAAGGTCGGCCTGCTCACCGGCGACAACAGCGTCAACTCCGAGGCGCCGGTGGTCGTGATGACCACCGAGGTCCTGCGGAACATGCTGTACGCGGGCTCCCAGTCGCTGCGCGGCCTCGGATATGTGGTCATGGACGAGGTGCACTACCTCTCCGACCGGTTCCGCGGCGCCGTGTGGGAGGAAGTGATCATCCACCTCCCGGACTCGGTGACGCTCGTGTCGCTCTCGGCGACCGTGTCCAACGCCGAGGAGTTCGGCGACTGGCTGGACACCGTCCGCGGCGACACCGAGGTGATCGTCTCCGAGAGCCGCCCCGTCCCCCTGTGGCAGCACGTGCTGGCCGGGCGCCGGATGTACGACCTCTTCGAGGAGGAGACCGACCACGGCGGCCGCGGCTCCGCGCGGCGCGAGGTCAACCCCGACCTGCTGCGCCTGGCCCGCATGGAGAACTCCCGCCCGTTCAACGGCCGTGACCGGCGGCGCGGCAGGATGAGCGAGGCCGACCGGGAGCGCGAGCGCCGCCAGCGCTCGCGGATCTGGACACCCGGACGACCCGAGGTGATCGAGCGGCTCGACGCCGAAGGGCTGCTGCCCGCCATCACCTTCATCTTCAGCCGGGCCGGCTGCGAGGCCGCCGTACAGCAGTGCCTGTACGCGGGGCTGCGCCTCAACGACGAGGAGTCGCGCCGGCGGGTGCGGGAGATCGTCGAGGAGCGCACCGCGTCCATCCCGACGGAGGACCTGCACGTCCTCGGGTACTACGAATGGCTCGAAGGCCTGGAGCGGGGCATCGCCGCGCACCACGCCGGCATGCTGCCGACCTTCAAGGAGGTCGTAGAGGAGCTCTTCGTACGGGGCCTGGTCAAGGCGGTGTTCGCCACGGAGACGCTCGCCCTGGGCATCAACATGCCCGCGCGGTCGGTGGTGCTGGAGAAGCTCGTCAAGTGGAACGGCGAACAGCACGCCGACATCACACCGGGCGAGTACACCCAGCTGACCGGGCGCGCCGGGCGGCGCGGCATCGACATCGAGGGCCACGCCGTCGTGCTCTGGCAGCGCGGCATGGACCCCGAGTACCTGGCGGGCCTCGCCGGCACGCGCACGTACCCGCTGCGCTCCAGCTTCAAGCCGTCGTACAACATGGCGGTGAACCTGGTCGACCAGTTCGGGCGGCACCGCTCGCGCGAGCTGCTGGAGACGTCGTTCGCGCAGTTCCAGGCGGACAAGTCGGTGGTCGGCATCTCCCGGCAGGTCCAGCGCAACGAGGAGGGGCTCGAGGGCTACCGCGAGGGCATGACCTGCCACCTCGGGGACTTCGAGGAGTACGCGCGGCTGCGCCGCGAACTCAAGGACCGCGAGACCGAACTGGCCAAGCAGGGCGCGGCGCAGCGGCGCGCGGCGGCCGCCTCCTCGCTGGAGAAGCTCAAGCCCGGTGACGTCATCCACGTGCCGACCGGCAAGTTCGCCGGGCTGGCGCTGGTCCTGGACCCCGGTCTGCCGGCCGGCCGGTCCAACGGGCACCGCGGCTTCGAGCACGCCGACGGGCCGCGCCCGCTGGTGCTCACCGCCGAACGGCAGGTCAAGCGGCTCGCCGCCATCGACTTCCCGGTGCCGGTGGAGCCTCTGGAGCGGATGCGCATCCCGCGCACCTTCAACCCCCGCTCCCCGCAGTCGCGGCGCGACCTCGCGTCCGCGCTGCGCACCAAGGCCGGGCACATCGTCCCGGACCGGCAGCGCAAGCAGCGCTCCGCGGCGGCCGACGACCGCGAGATCGCCCGGCTGCGCAAGGCCCTGCGCGCGCACCCCTGCCACGGGTGCGACGAGCGCGAGGACCACGCCCGGTGGGCGGAGCGGTACCACCGCCTCCAGCGGGACACGCGCCAGCTGGAGCGGCGCATCGAGGGCCGGACGAACACCATCGCCCGCACCTTCGACCGGATCGTCGCGCTGCTGACCGAGATGGACTACCTCCGCGCCGACGAGGTCACCGAGAACGGCAAGCGGCTCGCCCGCCTCTACGGCGAACTGGACCTGCTGGCCAGCGAATGCCTGCGCGAGCGCGTCTGGGAGGGCCTCAACCCGGCCGAACTGGCCGCCTGCGTCTCGGCGTTGGTGTACGAGTCCCGGCAGTCGGACGACGCCGTCGCACCGAAGCTGCCGACGGGCCGCAGCAAGGCCGCGCTCGGCGAGATGGTCCGGATCTGGGGCCGCCTGGACGCCTTGGAGGAGGAGTTCAGGATCAACCAGACGGAGGGCGTCGGTCAGCGCGAGCCGGACCTCGGCTTCGCCTGGGCGGCCCACCAGTGGGCCTCCGGCAGCGGTCTCGACGAGGTGCTGCGTGAGACGGAGATGCCGGCCGGCGACTTCGTCCGCTGGTGCAAGCAGGTGATCGACGTCCTCGGCCAGATCGCGGCCGCGGCCCCGCGGGAGGACAGCACGGTCGCCAAGAGCGCGCGCAAGGCGGTCGACGGACTGCTGCGGGGCGTGGTGGCGTACAGCTCGGTGGGCTGACGGCGTCTCACCCCCTGTGCAGGCGAGGGCCCGGCCGGATCATTCCGGCCGGGCCCTCGCCTTGCCGCTGAGGCGCTCGGCCAGGGCGGCGAGTTCGGGGGCGCGCAGGACACGGTCGCCGTGGCCCGGGAGAGGGACGTGCAACGGTGACGTCCAGCGCGCCGGAATCGCGGCCGCGCCGTACACGGCGCCGGCCAGCGCGCCCGTCACGGCCGCGACCGTGTCCGTGTCGCCACCCAGATCGATCGCCGCCGCCAGGGCATCCTCGAAGGAGCCGGTCACGCGCAGGGCCCAGAGCGCCGAGCCCAGGCAGGGCCAGACCGCGCCGTTGAACTCGCTGGCGTGGTCCGGATGCCAGCCGGGCGCGAGGACGGTCGCCCACCGTGCCCGGTGGTCCGCGTGCACGGCGGCGAGGGTGTCCGGTACCGCCGCTACGGGGTCGGCGCCGTCCAGCGCCACGCGGATCAGCTCGTGCAGCACGGCCGTGCCCTCCCATGCGGCCCGGTCGCCGTGCGTGAGCGCCGCGATCCGCCGGGCGGCCGCCATGGTGCCGGTGCGCCCGGCGCCCGCGAAGTACACCGCGGAGGTGGCGGCCCGCATGAGAGAACCGTTGCCCGCGGCGCGCCCGTTGAGCCGGAAGTGCAGGGCGGCCGCCAGGTCCCACGGCTCGCCGTTGGTCAGGACGTCCTCCGTCTGGAGCCCGATGTCCTTGGGCTCGCCCGCCGCCCAGCGCCGGAACCGGTCGAAGATGTCCGGCAGGTCGAGGTCGCCGCGCTCCAGCAGCGACTCGCCCACCAGCACCGCCATCTGTGTGTCGTCGGTGGCCTCGCCCGGGTCCCAGCCGCCGCCCCCGCACATCTCGCCGACGCCGTCAGGGAACCGGGCGCGGTACACGCCCGGGAGCCCGAACTCGAAGGGCGCGCCGAGGGCGTCGCCGACGGCGGAGCCCAGGACGGTGCCGGTGACGCGGTCGAGGTGGCGCATGCGTCCAGGCTAGGGCGTGTTGTGTCGCTCGGGCCGAAGAAGAGGACGGTCAGGTCACGCGCTCCAGCCGCGCGGGGGTCGGACGCGGGCATCGAGCCGGGGTACGCAGCGCCATCCAGCCGCCGGCCGCGGTGAGTAGCGCGATGACACCCGCGGCGGTGAGCGTCATGCCGTCCGGGTGGACCAGCGGCTGGCCGCGCAAGGCCTGCCAGGTGACCAGGGCGAAGACCGCCGCGTGCGCGGCCGATGCCACGAGCACCAGTCGCAGGCGTACGCGTGCGTCGCGCAGCAGGACGAACCGGGGGGCCAGGGCGAGGAGGACGAGCAGGAAGAGCGGGAGCAGCTGGAGCGCGTGCATGCCGACGAAGTGCGGGATGCGCAGGTCGCCGCCGGTCGTCGACCAGCCGGTGAGGGGCATGCCCGGGCCTCCGTCCGGTACGCCGACGCTGTGCGCGCCGACCACCTCGGAGACGCCTGGCACCTGCTCCGGTGCGGGCCGGGACATGCGGAAGCCGAGTCCGGCGCCCGCCAGGGCCAGCACCGCCCCGAGCCTGATGGCCCAGGCGGACGCCCTGTCCGCGAGCCGCGCGCGGAACAGCAGGACGGCGATGACGAGCGTCGCGGCCCACAGCACGACGACGGTGCCGGCCATGGCGTCGTACAGGGCACTGTCGAAGGGCGTGCCCTGGTTGAAGTGGCTGCGCTCTCCGCGGGCCGCCTGGAAGGTGATGATCGCCATCTCGACGGCGCACGCCACGGCGACGACCGTCCCCGCCCACCAACCAGTGCGCCGGAGGCCGGGCAGCAGCGACAGCATCCACGCCAGGGACAGGCAGTACGCGATGAACGAGGTCGCGAACTTGAACGGCTTGGCCCAGACCGGCGCACCGGCCAGGACCCGCTCGTCCACGACCAGTCCCACGGCCGCGACACAAGCGAGGAGCGCCATGGCGGCGGAGAAGAGGAGCAGGGGCCGGTGCAGGGATGACAGCCGGTGCGAGAAGGACATGAGAACCCCCCAATTTATGGCTAGCGGCGCTATCCGCTATCCGATAGCGAGACTATCTATGATGAGAGTCGTCGAAGCAAGGGGTGAAGCGGCATGCGCGTAGGTGAGTTGAGCCGACGAACCGGGGTGTCGGTCCCGACGATCAAGTACTACGTACGGGAAGGACTGCTTCCGGCCGGGCGGCTGACCAGCCCCAATCAGGCGTCCTACGACGAGACGCACGAGCGTCGGCTCCGCTTGGTCCGGGCCCTGATCGACGTGGGCGGGATGTCGGTGGCGGCCCTGCGCGAGGTGCTCGATGCGATCGACGACACGGAGCAGCCGGTGCACAAGGTGCTGGGCGAGGCGACCCACCGCCTCGCGGCGAAGAGCGGCGGCGAGGTGGACCCGGAGCTGGAGGCGGCCCGCGAGACGGCGCAGGAGTTGGTGGCGGAGCGCGGGTGGCGCGTCGGGGACGACAACCCCGGGCTGGACGTGCTCGCCGGAGCCCTGGCCGCACTACGGCGCGTGGGGCACGCGGGCTTCCTCCAGCAGAACCTGGACACCTACGCGGACGCGGCGGAGCGCGTCGCCGCGGTGGACCTCGCGTACGTCGCGGGGGGCGTCAAGCGGGAGGACCTGGTGGAGAGCGCGGTGATCGGGACGGTGCTGGGGGAGGCGGTGTTCGCGGCGCTGCGACGGTTGGCGCATGTGGACGCGTCGGCGCGGCGGTACGGGGAGGGGGAGGACGCGGGGGTGGGGGCAAAGGCGCCTGCGGCGGGCTCTTCCCCCACCCCGCCCCTTCCCGAGACCGGGGCTCCGCCCCGGACCCGGCGGGGCTGACGCCCCGTGCCAGGCGGCCTGGCGGCCGGCGACCAACCTGCCTCCGGCTGCGCCCGGGGCGGCAGGGCTGCTTTCGATCGGCGCCCGGGCCCTTCGGGGCCGCGCACCCGGCCGGGCGGGCCCTCGAAGGGTCGCGTCCCGCATTCAGGGGCCCGCCCTCACGGTTCCGTCGGCCTCCGGCCATCGCCTGAGCAGCGAGCCATTGCGGATGGGCCGTCGCGGAGAGCCAGTGTCAGGCGGCCGCCGGGTCCGCCGGGGATTCCTGTTCGCGTTCCACCTGGGCGTTCCAGTCGCGCTTGATCGCGCGCCAGGCCTCGTCCGTCTGGCCCAGGCGCCAGTAGCCCGAGATCGAGAGGCGTTCGCGGGGGATCTGGCGGTCCAGGCGGAGGTGGCGGCGGAGGTCCTTGACGAAGCCCGCTTCGCCGTGGACGAAGGCGTGGACGTCGCCGGGCGGGAAGTCCAGGTCCCGGACCGCGGTGAGGAGCGCCTCGCCGACCGGGCGGCCCGTGCGGTGGAACCAGCGGAGCTCCACGCCGGGCGGGGCCGCGATCTTCTGCTCGTCGTCGGGGGACTCGACCTCCACGAAGGCGTGCCCCACGGCGCCCTCCGGCAGCCGCTCCAGCGACGCGGCGATCGCCGGCAGCGCGCTCTCGTCGCCCACGAGCAGGTGCCAGTCGGCCGCCGGGTCCGGCGCGTACCCGCCGCCCGGGCCGAGGAAGCGAATCGTTTCGCCGACCTGGGCCGAGGCCGCCCAGGGCCCGGCGAGGCCCTCGTCGCCGTGAACGACGAAGTCGACGGTCAGCTCGCGCTCGGCGGCGTCCCACGCCCGTACCGTGTACGTACGGGTCGTCGGCCACTGCTCGCGGGGGAACTCCTCCCGGATGCGGTCCATGTCGAACGGCTCCGGGTAGGTCACACCCGGAGCCGGGAAGAGCAGCTTGATGTAGTGGTCGGTGAACTCGTCCGCGCGGAAATCGGACAGCCCCTCACCGCCGAGGACGACCCGCACCATGTGCGGTGTGAGCCGCTCGGTGCGAACGACACGAGCTTCGCGGGCCTTCGGTGCCTTGCGAGCAGGCTGCTGCGCCACGGTGGTCTCCCCGTCTCTCCCCGAATATGGTTGCTTAGGCTTACCTAAGCTAACACCTCACCCCCGCAGCACGGAGAGCAAACGGTCGAGCGAGCCGCCCAGGCCCCACCGCGCCGCCAGCCCGTCCAGCACCTCCGGATCCAGCGGCGCCGCCGGCAGCGCGGGGTCGAACCGCGGCAGCGGCACGTCGTCGGCGACCCGCACCACCTTCGGCGCGACCGCCACGTACTCCCGCGACTCGTCCAGCCGCCTGCGCTGCGCCGGCGACAGCTTCGACGCCGGATCGTCGACCGCCGCCATGATCCCGGCGAGGTCCCCGTACGCCGCCAGGAGCTTCGCGGCGGTCTTCTCCCCGATCCCCGGCACCCCCGGCAGCCCGTCGCTCGGGTCCCCGCGCAGCAGCGCCAGATCGGCGTACCCCCGCCCGTCCACGCCGTACTTCGACCGCAGCCAGTCCTCGTCCGTCACCTGGAGGCTGCCGACGCCCTTGAGCGGATACAGCACCCGCACGCCCCGGGCGTCGTCCACCAACTGGTACAGGTCACGGTCCCCGGTGACGATGTCCACCGGCCCCGCCGCCCGCGCCGTGAGCGTGCCGATCACGTCGTCCGCCTCGTACCCCGCGACGCCGACCCGGGCGATGCCCACCGCGTCCAGCACCGCCTCGATCACCGGCACCTGCGGCGACAGCGTGTCCGGGATCTCCTCCTCGTCCGGGCCCGCCCCCGAGGGGGCCTCCTCCGCCACCCGGTGCGCCTTGTACGACGGGATCAGCTCCACCCGCCAGTGCGGGCGCCAGTCCGCGTCCATGCACGCCACCAGCTCGTCCGGCCGGTGGTCCTGGACCAGCCGGGCGATGAAGTCCAGCAGCCCGCGCACGGCGTTGACCGGCGTGCCGTCCGGCGCCTTCACGGAGTCCGGGACCCCGAAATAGGCGCGGAAGTACAGGGAGGCGGTGTCGAGGAGCATCAGGCGTCGCGTCACACCACCGATCATGCACCACCCCACTGACAGCCGGTCGTCGCGTCGGTGACGAGCTGCACGGGAGGCCCGCCGTATCGCGCCTTTCCCTCCCGTTGCGCTACTCGGTGGTACCGCCGCTGCGTAAGGTGGTCGGAGAGGGAGGGAGCCGTAGAGATGGACGACAAGGAGACGCTTCGCGTGGGCGCGGCCGTCCGCCGGAGGCGAAGAGCGCTCTCGCTCACCCTCGCCGCGGTGGCCGAGCGCAGTGGACTGTCCGTGCCGTTTCTCAGCCAGATCGAGAACGAGCGCGCCCGGCCCAGCACCCGCTCCCTGGAGCGGGTCGCGGACGCACTGGAGACGACGGCCGTGGAGCTGCTCTACGCGGCCGACTCGACGCGCACCGTCGACGTCGTACGGGCCGACGACGCCTCCGGCGTGCCCGGCGTACGGCCCCTGGTGCGCGGCGAGCACCAGATGCACGCCGACGAGTTCACCGGCGAGCACGACGCCGGACGGGAGCTCGTCCTGCGCAACGACGCCCTGCTGTACGTCGCCGACGGCGCGGCCCAGGTCGAGGCCGAGGGCCGCGCCTACCGGCTCGAACGCGGCGACACGCTGTACCTCTCCGGTGGCGTGCGCCACCGCTGGCGCGCCGCCGGGCCCGCCACCCGCATCCTGGTCGTCGCCGTCGCCGAGCACATGGGGACGGCGCCGCGCGATGGCTGAGCGCCCGCGTGTCGTCTCCCTGGTGCCCTCCCTGACCGAGACCGTCGCCGCCACGGTGCCCGGCCTGCTCGTCGGCGCCACGGACTGGTGCACTCACCCGTCCGGG
Organism: Streptomyces sp. NPDC003036; assembly: GCF_040611175.1. Taxonomy (NCBI): domain Bacteria; kingdom Bacillati; phylum Actinomycetota; class Actinomycetes; order Kitasatosporales; family Streptomycetaceae; genus Streptomyces; species Streptomyces sp. NPDC003036. The sequence continues at coordinate 18,297 of NZ_JBEXNO010000028.1, forward strand.
CTTGACGTCACCCGTATCGGCGGTACCAAGAACCCGGACGTGGACGCCATCACCGCCCTGCGCCCCGACCTCGTCCTCGCCAACGAGGAGGAGAACCGCGCCCCCGACCTCGCCGCGCTGCGCGCCGCCGGACCGGAGGTGCTGGTGACGGAGGTGCGCACCCTGGAGCAGGCGTTCGCGGAGCTGGACCGCGTCCTGCGGGCCTGCGGGGTACGGACGCGGCCGCGCTGGCTCGACGAGGCCGAGGCCGCCTGGGCCGGGCTCACCCCGCCGCACCCGTACCGCCGGGCCGTCGTGCCCATCTGGCGCCGCCCCTGGATGGTGCTGGGCCGCGACACCTTCGCGGGCGACCTGCTGGCCCGCCTCGGTGTGGCCAACGTGTACGCGGACCACGCCGAGCGCTACCCGCGCGTCCCGCTCGACGAGCTGCGCGCCTCCGGCGCCGACCTGGTGGTGCTGCCGGACGAGCCGTACCGCTTCACGGCGGACGACGGGCCCGAGGCGTTCGAGGGGATCCCCGCCGCGCTCGTCGACGGACGCCATCTCACGTGGTACGGGCCGTCACTGGCGACGGCACCGGCGGCGCTGCGAGCAGCGCTCCGCTGATCAGCCCCTGTACGGTCCGCACCGCGGCCACCAGCCAGACCGCCACCAGGAGCGCGTACAGCCCCACCGCCAGCCACAGCAGCGGCGTGAGCCCGGTGTGGCGGGCCAGCCCCTCCGCCCCGGTCACGCACACCCCGACGGGGAACGTCAGCGCCCACCACGTCATCGCGAAACCCATGCCCTTCCGGTGGGCCCGCACCACCAGCGCGCCGGCCAGTACCAGCCACAGCAGGGAGAAGCCCATGACGGGCACGCCGTACAGGACCGCCAGCGTCGTCCCGTAGGGAAGGTGCGGTGCGGCGTCGGCGAAGTTGTTCGCGGCCGTCGTGGACTGGCCCAGCGGGCCGAGGACCAGGAAGAGCGTCGGGGTCAGGGCGAGCGGCAGCGGCCCGCCCGTCATCAGCCGCCCGAAGACCAGCGGAAGCATCAGCAGCACCGCGAGCAGGCTCAGCCCGAACAGCCCGTAGCAGGTGAGCAGCAGCGTCCCCTGCCACTGCCCCGCCGGCAGATGCGGGACGAGGAGGGGGCCCTGCGCGGCGGACACCATGGGCGCCACGACCGGCAGCAGCCACACCGGCGACGCCGCCTCTATCCGGTGGTGCACCACCATCAGGTACGGGACGGTCACCGCGACCGCCACGCCGAGCGCCGTGCCCACGGTGAACAGCACCCCGTCCAGGGCGAGGGCCGCGTCCAGCCCGATCCAGTCCCTGCCGACGGTCAGGGCGCCCCCGCCCACCGAGACCAGGGCCATGGCCACACACCCGTAGAACGGCGCCATGGCCGGGTCCAGCAGATGCGCCAGGGCCTGGTCGCGGTGGTGCGCCCAGTGCAGCGTCCGCGCCACGAGGAGCACGGCGAGCGTCAGCAGGGACAGGGCCCAGACGGCGGTGCAGGCGGTGTGCAGGCCGGGCACCCGGACGGGCAGGGCGGCGCCCGCGCCGGCGACGATCGCGGTACCCATCACCGTCGCGTACCAGTTGGGTCCGAGGTGGCGGACCGCCAGGGTGCGGGGGACGCGGGGGAGGGGGGTGTACTGCGCGAGCGTTGTTGCCATATCCCCACCCTGACCTGCGCTGATGCCCGCCACCAGAAATCTTGTTCCTATGACCCCATAAACTGAGGTTATGAGCCTGTCGCATCGCGTCCCCGACCTCGGAGCCCTCGAACTGCTGCTCGCCGTCGCCCGGCACGGCAGCCTGGGCCGGGCCGCGCGCGAGGTGGGCATCACGCAGCCGGCCGCCAGCAGCCGGATCCGCTCCATGGAGCGGCAGCTCGGCGTCGCCCTGGTGGACCGCTCGCCGCGCGGCTCGCGGCTCACCGACGCGGGCGCGCTCGTCACCGACTGGGCGCGGCGGGTGGTGGAGGCGGCGGAGGCGTTCGACGTGGGCGCGCAGGCGCTGCGGGACCGGCGCGACTCCCGCCTCCGGGTCGCCGCGTCCATGACCATCGCGGAGTACCTGCTGCCCGGGTGGCTCATCGCGCTGCGCGCCGAGCGCCCCGACACGGCCGTCTCGCTCCAGGCGGGCAACTCGGCGACCGTCGCCGCCTGCCTGCTCGCGGGCGAGGCGGACCTCGGGTACGTCGAGGGCCTCGCGGTGCCGGACGGCCTGGACGCGGTGGTCGTCGCGCACGACCGGCTCGTGGTGGTCGCGGCGCCCTCGCACCGCTGGGCCCGCCGCCGCGGCCCCGTCACCCCGGCGGAGCTGGCGGCGACCCCCCTGGTGCTGCGCGAGTACGGCTCCGGCACCCGTCAGGTGCTGGACGCCGCCCTCGCCGACCACGGCGGCCTCGCGGACCCGCTGCTGGAGCTGGCCTCCACCACGGCCGTCAAGGCGGCGGCCGTGACCGGCGCGGGCCCGGCGGTCCTCAGCGAGCTCGCGGTCACCGAGGAGCTCGCCTCCCGCCGCCTGGTGGAGGTCCCGGTCGAGGGCGTCCACCTCCACCGCGCCCTGCGCGCGGTCTGGCCGACGGGCCCGCTCCCGACGGGCCCGGCCCGCGACCTGCTCTCGCTGGCGCGGGGTACCGGCTAGCCGGCGGACGCCGCGGCCACCAGCCCCTCCACCACCCGCAGGTCGGCGTCCATCTCGGGGTGCCACTGCACGCCCAGGGCCCAGCGCATGCCCGGCAGCTCCACCGCCTCCACCGTGCCGTCCTCCGCGTGCGCCGAAGCGGTCAGGCCGCTGCCGAGCCGGTCCACCGCCTGGTGGTGGTACGTCGGGACCGTCACCGCCTCCGGGACCAGCGAGGCGTACCGCGTGCCCGGGACCGGCTTCACCGTGTGGGCGGCGAAGACGCCGACGCCGCCGGTGTGGCCGTCCAGGTGCTGCACCAGCGTGCCGCCGAGGGCCACGTTGAGCAGCTGCATGCCGCGGCAGACGCCCAGCAGCGGCGTGCCCGTCGCGAGGGCCGCGTCGATCAGCGCGAGCTCCCAGGAGTCCCGCTCCGCGGCCGCCGGGCCCGTACGGGGGTCGCGCTCGGCGCCGTACCGTGCGGGGTCGACGTCGGCGCCGCCCGCGACGACCAGGCCGTCCAGGCGGGCCACCACCTCCGCGGCCGTGGCGGGCGCGTCCGGCGGGAGCATCGCGGCGATGCCGCCCGCCGCCTGGACCAGGCGCGGGTACGTCTCCGGCAGCAGCGCCGCCGGCATGTCCCATACGCCCCACCGGGCGCGGTCCAGGTAGGTGGTGAGGCCGATGAGCGGCTTCGGCACGGCTGGTTCCTCTCAGTTGCGTTCGAGCTCGGCTTCGGCCGCCGCCAGCGCCGCGAACTCCTCCTCGGGCGCGCTCGCGACGAGACGGTGCCGACTGTAGAAGGCGAAGTACGCGAGGGCGACGACGTACACCCCCAGCGCGATGAGTGCCGCGTCCACGTCCACCAGAAACGTCGCCACCAGCGCGGACAGCGCGAGGACGAGCGCGACGGACGACGTCAGGACCCCGCCCGGCGTGCGGTAGGGGCGCGGCAGGTCCGGCTCCCGGCGCCGCAGCACGATGTGGGACAGCGCCATGAGGGCGTAGGAGATGGTGGCGCCGAAAACCGCGATGTTCAGCATCCGCGCGCCGTCGCCGGTCCCGGCCGCCAGCGCGAAGCCGATCGCACCCGGGATCAGCAGGCCCAGGTACGGCGACCTGCGGCGGCTGGTCAGCGACAGGAAGCGGGGCAGGTAGCCCGCGCGGGACAGGGCGAACAGCTGGCGCGAGCCCGCGTAGATGAGCGAGAAGAACGACGCCACCAGGCCCGCGAGGCCCGCGTAGTTGACGAACCGGCTCAGCGGGGTCGGGCCGCCGTCCCCCTGGAGCGCGACGACGAGCGGATTGCCCGCGTCCTGGATGGCCGCCGAGCCCCGCGCCCCCGTGGCCGCGAAGAACGTCAGCACGGCGAGCAGCACCAGCACCATCATCGACAGGGACAGCGCACGCGGCATGGACCGCACCGGGTCCTTGGCCTCCTCGGCGGCCAGCGGCACGCCCTCCACGCCCAGGAAGAACCACATCCCGAAGGGGAAGGCCGCCCAGATGCCGAGCAGGCCGAAGGGCAGCCAGGAACTCGCCCCGAAGGCCGATCCGTCCACCGGGATGTCGTCCAGCCCGTCGGCACGGAACTCCGTGAAGGCGCCGGCCGCGAAGATCAGCAGCGCCGCCACCGCGATCGCCGTCACGATCAGGCTGAAGCGCAGCGCCTCGCCCACTCCCCACAGGTGGATGCCGATGAAGACGACGAAGCAGGCCAGGTACACCGGCCAGCCGGACTCCAGGCCGAACAGGCCGAGCGATTCGACGTAGTCGCCGATGAAGATGGAGATGGCGGCCGGGGCGAGGACGTACTCGATGAGGATGGCCGTCCCGGTCAGGAAGCCGCCCCAGGTGCCGAGCGCGCGGCGCGCGAAGCCGTAGCCGCCTCCCGCGGCGGGGAGGATGGCGGACAGTTCGGCGAGCGCGTACACCAGGCAGGCGTACATCACGCCCATCAGGAGGGTGGCGATCGCGAGCCCGCCGAAACCGCCCTCCGCCAGGCCGATGTTCCAGCCGGAGAAGTCTCCCGAGACGACGTAGCCGACCCCGAGGCCGGTGAGCAGCAGCCAGCCCGCGCTGCCCTGCCGCAGGGCCCGGCGCTTGAGGTAGTCGTCGGAGCCGGCCGCTCCGGGGGTGTCCTTGGTTTCTTCCAGCGTCATGGCAGCGTGCTCCCGCATCGGTCGGGGCCCAATGGAATGGACCCATACCTTTGCGGTGGCCGGCAGGGGAGCGCAACCCCCGTGCGTTACGTTCCGGTTACGCCGGACCCGGGACCGTCGGGCCCAGGGCCGGACACCGGCTCACGCCAGGAAGCCGCGCAGCAGCGCCGCCGTCCCCGCGCAGTGCTCCCGCATCACCTCGCGCGCCGCGTCCGGGTCCCCCTCCAGCACCGCCTCCACCAGCGCGGTGTGCTGGTGCTGGGAGTGCTCCAGGTTCCGCACCAGCAGCGGGATGCAGTCCAGCAGGTCGTTCACCGTCGCCCGGACCGCCGCGTACTGCGCCGTCAGCGTCGGCGACCCCGACAGCTCCGCCAGCGTGAGGTGCAGCAGCGTGTCCTGGCGCCGGTAGTCCTCCAGCGGTGCGTCGTGCGTCGCCCGCAGCGCCGTACGCAGCCGCTCCGCGCCCTCCTCGGAGAGCCCGTGCGCGGCGCACAGCCCGGCCGCGCCCACCTCCAGCACCTCGCGGAAGCGCAGCGTGTCCTCGACGTCGACGACGGCGACGCGGCGGCGCAGCTCCTCCTCGCCCTGGTCGCCGGGCGCGCGGTCGCGGCGCAGCACAAACGTTCCGCCATAGCGGCCGCGCCGGCTCTCCACGAGCCCCTGCTCCTGGAGGACCTTCAGCACCTCGCGCAGGGTGACCCGGCTGATGCCCATCCGCTCGGCCAGCTCCCGCTCGGCGGGCAGGCGCTCGCCGCCGGGCACCAGGCCGAGCCGGACGACCTGGAGGATCTGCTCCAGCGCCTCCTCGAAGCCGTTGCCCGCCCGCACCGGGCGCAGGACCGGTGTGAGCCGGTCCTCCGGTCCGCTCTTCTTCGCCACCTAGCGGTTTCCCCTTCCCAAGCAATGGTCTCCGGCAATACCTTATGGCTCCCGGCTGACCGAAGGAGGAGCATTCCCGTGGCAGACCGCAAACCCCCGCTCACCGTCGAGGAGCTGCGCGCCCTCGTCGCGAGCGGTGAGATCGACACAGTGGTCCTGGCCTTCCCCGATATGCAAGGGCGGCTCCAGGGCAAGCGGTTCGCCGCACCGTTCTTCCTCTCCGACGTGCTGGAGCACGGCACGGAGGGCTGCAACTACCTCCTCGCCGTGGACGTCGAGCTGAACACCGTCGACGGCTACGCGATGTCCTCATGGAACAACGGCTACGGCGACTTCGCCATGCGCCCCGACCTGTCCACCCTGCGCCGCGTCCCCTGGAACGAGGCCACGGCGCTCCTCATCGCCGACCTCGCCTGGAGCGACGGCACCCCGGTCGTCGCCGCGCCCCGCCAGATCCTGCGCCGCCAGCTGGAACGGCTCGCCGAACACGGCTACACCGCGCACGTCGGCACGGAGCTCGAGTTCATCGTCTTCAAGGACACCTACGAGCAGGCGTGGGACGCCGGCTACCAGGGCCTCACCCCGGCCAACCAGTACAACATCGACTACTCGGTCCTCGGCACCGGCCGCATCGAGCCCCTGCTGCGCCGCATCCGCAACGAGATGGCGGCCGCCGGCCTCACCGTCGAGTCCGCCAAGGGCGAGTGCAACCCCGGCCAGCACGAGATCGCCTTCAAGTACGACGAAGCGCTCGTCACCTGCGACCAGCACGCCATCTACAAGACGGGCGCCAAGGAGATCGCCGCCCAGGAGGGCGTCTCGCTCACCTTCATGGCGAAGTACAACGAGCGCGAGGGCAACTCCTGCCACATCCACCTCTCCCTCCAGGACGCCGAAGGCCGCAACGCCATGGCGGGTGACGGATCCGGCGGCATGTCCCCGGTCATGCGCCACTTCCTCGCCGGGCAGCTCGCCGCGCTCCGCGACTTCTCCCTCCTCTACGCGCCCAACATCAACTCGTACAAGCGCTTCCAGCCCGGCTCCTTCGCCCCCACCGCCGTCGCCTGGGGGTACGACAACCGCACCTGCTCCCTCCGGGTGGTCGGCCACGGCCGCTCCCTGCGCTTCGAGAACCGCCTCCCCGGCGGTGACGTCAACCCGCACCTCGCCGTCGCGGGCCTCGTCGCGGCCGGTCTGTACGGCATCGAGCACGAGCTGGAGCTGCCCGAGCCGTGCGAGGGGAACGCCTACACCGCGGACTACGCCCACGTGCCGACCACTCTGCGCGAGGCGGCCGAACTGTGGGAGAACAGCCCCTTGGCGAAGGCGGCCTTCGGGGACGAGGTCGTCGCCCACTACCGCAACATGGCGCGGGTCGAACTGGACGCCTTCGACGCCGCGGTCACCGACTGGGAGCTGCGCCGCTCCTTCGAACGGATGTAAGGACCCACGTGAGCACCGAGCCCACCGAGCACCTCGTACTGAACCCCGCCACCGAGGAGGTCGTCGCCACCGTCCCGGCGGCCACCGCCGCCGACGTCGACGCCGCCGTCACGCGCGCGGCCGCCGCCCAGCGGGCCTGGGCCGCCGCCGCCCCCGCCGACCGCGCCCGCCTGCTGCGCCGCTTCGCCGCCGCCGTCGACGAGCACGTGGAGGAGCTGGCCCGGCTGGAGGTCCGCGAGGCCGGCCACACCCTCGGCAACGCCCGCTGGGAGGCGGGCAACGTCCGGGACCTGCTCGACTACGCGGCCGGGGGAGTGGAGCGCCTCAACGGCCGCCAGATCCCCGTCCCGGGCGGTCTGGACGTGACGATCCTCGAACCCCTCGGCGTCGTCGGCGTGATCGCCCCCTGGAACTTCCCGATGCCGATCGCCGCCTGGGGCACCGCCCCCGCCCTCGCGGCCGGCAACGCCGTCGTCCTCAAGCCCGCCGAGACCACCCCCCTCACCGCCCTGCGGCTCGCCGAACTCGCCCTGGAGGCGGGCCTTCCGGAGCACCTGTTCCAGGTGCTGCCCGGAGCCGGCCCCGTCGCGGGAAACGCCCTCGTCGAGCACCCCGGCGTCGCCAAGATCGTCTTCACCGGCTCCACGCGCGTCGGCAAGCAGATCATGGCCAAGTGCGCCGACCGCGTGAAGCGCGTGACGCTCGAACTCGGCGGCAAGAGCCCCAACATCGTCTTCGCCGACGCCGACATCGAGGCCGCGGCCGCCTCCGCCCCCATGGCGTTCCTCGACAACTCCGGCCAGGACTGCTGCGCCCGCACCCGCATCCTCGTCCAGCGCGGTGCGTACGACCGCTTCCTGGAGCTCCTCACCCCCGCCATCGAGGAGGTCGTCGTCGGGGACCCGTCCGACGAGCGGACCCAGATGGGCCCGCTGATCTCGCGCACGCAGCTGGAGAGGGTGCGGGGGTACGTCCCCGAGGGCGCGGACGCGATCCGCGGCAAGGCCCCGGAGGGACCCGGTTTCTGGTTCCCGCCCACCGTCCTCACCGGCCTCCCGGCCGACGCGCCCGCCGCTGTGGAGGAGATCTTCGGACCCGTCGCCGTCGTCCTGCCCTTCGAGGACGAGGAGGACGCCGTCCGGCTCGCCAACGCCACAGAGTACGGCCTGTCCGGCTCCATCTGGACCCGTGACGTCGGCCGCGCCCTGCGCGTCTCCGGCGCCGTCCGCGCGGGCGCCCTCTCCGTCAACTCCCACTCCAGCGTGCGCTACTGGACCCCGTTCGGCGGCTTCAAGCAGTCCGGCCTCGGCCGTGAACTCGGCCCCGACGCCCTGACCGCCTTCACCGAAACCAAGAACGTCTTCATCAGCACGGAGGCCTGAGACCCCATGACCGACAACATCGTGTGCCGCCGCCTGGTCGGCCGTACCGCCGTCATCACCGGCGCCGGCAGCGGCATCGGCCTCGCCACCGCCCGCCGCCTCGCCGCGGAAGGCGCCCACGTCGTCTGCGGCGACATCGACGAGAAGGCCGGCAAGGCCGCGGCCGACGAGGTCGGCGGCACCTTCGTACGCGTCGACGTCACCGACGCCGAACAGGTCGAGGCGCTCTTCAAGACGGCGTACGACACCTACGGCAGCGTCGACATCGCCTTCAACAACGCGGGCATCTCGCCGCCCGACGACGACTCCATCCTGGAGACCGGCCTGGAGGCGTGGAAGCGCGTCCAGGAGGTCAACCTCACCTCGGTCTACCTGTGCTGCAAGGCCGCCATCCCCTACATGCGCCGCCAGGGCAAGGGCTCCATCATCAACACCGCCTCCTTCGTCGCCCGCATGGGCGCGGCCACCAGCCAGATCTCGTACACCGCCTCCAAGGGCGGCGTGCTCGCCATGTCGCGCGAGCTCGGCGTGCAGTTCGCCCGCGAGGGCATCCGCGTCAACGCCCTGTGCCCCGGGCCGGTCAACACCCCGCTCCTCCAGGAGCTGTTCGCCAAGGACCCGGAGCGGGCCGCGCGCCGCCTCGTCCACATCCCGGTCGGGCGCTTCGCCGAGGCCGAGGAGATCGCGGCCGCCGTCGCGTTCCTCGCCAGCGACGACTCGTCCTTCGTCAACGCCACCGACTTCCTCGTCGACGGCGGCATCTCGGGCGCGTACGTCACGCCCCTGTAGGCACACCGCCGGAGGGCCGGGCGTCGCGCGCCGACGCCCGCCCTAGGTCGTGTCGTCAAAGTCCCGTCTGCCCGGCGACGCCCGGCACGCACGCTCGCCGCGTTGTCGTCAGTCGCCAATGCTCCGCAGTGGCTCCTTCCTCCGCCTTGCGATCGCACGCACCAGACGCCGCCGGGCCCGCCCTTCGAGGCGGACGACGCTCCTTTGACGACACTCCCTAGGCTGACCGCATGAGCATGACGACTCCTCCCGGCTGGTACCCGGACCCGGGCAACCCCGCCGTCGAGCACTGGTGGGACGGCACAGCGTGGACCGGACAGACCCGTCCCACCGCCCACCCCGGCCCGCGCCCCGCCCGGGGCAAGAGCGGCGTGCTGCCGCTCGCCGTCGCGGGCACCGTCCTGGTGGCGGCGGTCGCCGTGGCGGCGGTCGTCCTCGGGCCTCCCGGCGGCTCCGACGACGGCGAGGCGCTCGCCCCGCCGCCCTCCACCACCGCCCCGGTGACGACACCCGCGGCGACACCCACTCCTTCGCCGTCCGGTACGGACTCCGGCGCGGAGGACGGCCCCGCGGTCCTCGTCGACCAGCTCAACGGCATCACCCTCCCCATCCCCGACGGCTGGGAGAAGCCGGAACACACCATCGCCGACGTCGCCACCCTGACCACCACGGCCGACGTCCCCTGCCCCGGCGACACCGGCCGCTTCTGCAAGCCCGGGACCGTCAGCTCCTGGACCGTCAGCGCGCCGGAGGGCAGCAGCTTCAAGACCATCGCCGAACAGGACATCGTGACCGCCGCCGACCGGGCGTACGAGGCGGACGCCCTCGGCAACCGCCTCCACGGCGGCCTCCGGTCCCACAAGGTGGTCGCCTCGCGCCCGGCCGTCGTCGCCGGGCGCACCGGCCACCTGGTCCGCTGGCAGGTCACCACCGGCAACGGCCCGGGCGGGTACGTCCAGTCGCTCGCCTTTCCCTCCCCCTCCGGCACCGGGGCCCCCGTGGTCGTACGGTTCGCCTTCGACGCCGGCCCGGAGGGCCCGCCCCTCGCCCTCATGGACGAGATCACCCGAGGGATCCGCCCCATCGGCAGTGCCACGGGCGGGGGCGTCGGCAGCTCCATCGGGCCCTGACCTCCTGCAAGAAGGTCCGGCTTGCAACCCGGCTTACCAAAGGGTCCGGCTTACAAGAAGGTCCGGCCCTCACCCCGGTAGGTCGGCACGGTCGCCGTGATCCGGTCGCCCTCGATCAGGTGCAGCGCGTCGAACCGCTCGCACAGCTCGCCCGCCTTCGCGTGCCGGAACCACACCTTGTCGCCGATCAGCAGATCGTCGGCGGGGGAGCCCAGCAGCGGCGTCTGCACCTCGCCCGCACCCTCCTGCGGGTCGTACCGCAGCCCTTCGGGCAGGTACGGCACCGGCAGCCGGTCCCTGCCCGGCGCGCCCGACGCCGGGTAGCCGCCGCCGAGCACGGTCACCGCGCCCACGCCCGGGCGGCGGACGACGGGCTGCGCGAACAGCGCGGCAGGGCGGCCCGTGAAGGAGGTGTAGTGGTCGAACAGCCGCGGCAGGTAGAGCCCCGACCCCGCCGCGATCTCGGTCACCGCGTCCTCGGCCGCCGTGTGCTGCACGCTTCCCGTGCCGCCGCCGTTGACGAACTCCAGCTCCGGCGCCACCGCCCGGACCGCGTCCACCACGGCCGCCCGCCGCACCGCCAGCTCCCTGCGGGCGGCCGCCTGCATCAGCCGCACGGCCCGCGACCGCGCCGGCCGCCCGGCGACCGCGTCCCCGACACCCGCGACGTGCCCTTCGTACGCCATCAGCCCGACCAGCCGGAAGCCCGGCCGCCGCGCCACCGCCCGGGCGACCTCGGCGACCTGCGCGGGCGTGTGGAGCGGGGAGCGCCGCGCCCCGATCCGTACGCGACCGCCCAGCAGGCGCAGCGACGTGTCCAGCTCCAGACAGACCCGGATCTCCTCGGCCCCGCCCTCGCGGGCCCGGTCGATCAGCTCCAGCTGCGCCGGGTCGTCGACCATCACCGTCACCGCGCGCGCAAGCTTCGCGTCCCGCGCGAGCTCCGAGAAACCGGCCCGGTCCACCGAGGGGTACGCCAGCAGGACGTCCTCGAACCCCGCCCGCGCCAGCCACAGCGACTCGTCCAGCGTGAACGACATGATCCCGGCGAACCCGTCCCGCGCGAGCACCCGCTCCAGCAGGGCCCGGCACCGCACCGACTTGCTCGCCACCCGGATCGGCTTCCCACCGGCCCGGCGGACCAGGTCGTCGGCGTTCGCGTCGAACGCCTCCAGATCGACGACGGCCAGCGGCGCGTCGAGATGGGCGGTGGCCCGGTCGTACCGGGCCCGGTCAGCGGCACGGGGAGTCATGGCCCGAGCCTGCCAGACGGTGCTACCTCCGGGTAGGGGGATGTTCCGGTCAGATCGGTGCGGGCCTGCCCCGCCCACCTGCGGCCGCGTTGCGGCGGACCTGGGCGGAAGCCTTAGAGTGACGACACGCGCCGACGAACGGGCCTGCCCCGAAAGGCGATCCGGACGACAACCAGGGGGGCGGATGAGCACCGAAGCACGACGCCCGTCCTCCCGTATCAGCGACGCCTTCCTCCCTCCGGAGCGCCCCGCCCCGCCGGAACCCCCGGCCCCGGCTGCCCCGCCGTCCGCGCCCTCCGCAGAGCCGCGCAAGGCCGCCCCGCTGCCGCCGCTCGCCCAGAGCGCGCCGCCGGCCCCGTCGGCCACGCCGCCGCGTACGTCCGCCTCCGCCCCGCTGCCGCCGCTCGCGCCGGGCACTGCGCCGGACACTGCGCCGTCCACCCCGCCGCGCCCTGCCGCCGCCCCCCTGCCCGCGCCCGCCGCCGCCCAGGAGCCGCCGCGCGCCCCCGGCGCACCGCAAGCACAGCCCCCGGCCGGGCCCCCGCGCCCGACGGGGCCGGAACAGCCGCAGCAGCCCGCCCCCGCCGAGTCCACCGCCCGCCTCCGGCCCGTACCGCAGCAGTCCGGCACGGCCGGGGCCCCCGCGCCCTCGCGGCGACTGCCCGTCGGGGCCGTCAACCTCGGGCCGGCGCCCTCCGGCCCACCCCAGAGCGGCCCGTCCCCAAGCACCCCGCCCCAGAGCGCCGTGCCCCACGCCGCGCACCCGTACTGGGGGCCGCCGCCCCCCGAGGCGCCCGTGGAGCAGACCACCCGCCTGCGCCCCGTCCGCGACCGGCACCCGGCGCGCGTCGGGGTGGCCGTCGCGTGCCTGGTGCTCGGGCTCGGGCTGATCGGCGGCGCCGTGGCCGGCGCGTGGCTCGCCGGTGACTCGGGCCCCGACCCGGCCGCCCGTACCGCGTACACCGAGGCCCGCACCCTCTGGCACAGCGTCCCCGTCGACACCCTCTTCCCCCGCACCCTCAAGGGCGACGGCGCCGGACCCGGCCGCGCCGACCGGGTGTGGACGCGCGTCGCCGTGGCGCCCGACGGCCCCTGCGCGGGCGCGCTCGACCCGCTGCTCCTCAAGGCGCTGCGCCCCGTCGGCTGCGCACGCGTGCTGCGCGCCACGTACACCGACGCCACCTCGACCAGCGTCACCACCGTCGGCATGGTCTTCACCGAGGCCGACGCCACCGCCATGACCGCCCTCAGGGCCCGCTTCGGCGACGAGAGCCTCGACGAGCGGGCCGACCTGATGCCCCGCACCCTCCCGGCCCCCGGCACCGTCGCCGCCGGCTTCGGCGACAAGCAGCGCGCCAGCTGGCGGGTGAGCGTCCTCACCGAGGCACCGGTGATCGTGTACGCCGTCTCCGGCTTCGCCGACGGCCGCACCGTCCCCGACCCGCAGCCGGCCGCCGAGGCCATGGCGGAGGGCCAGACGACCGCGTCCGCGCAGGCCGGCCTCGGCCACGAGGCCAAGGGCATAGCCGACCGCGTCGAGCGCGGACTGCGCACCACCCTCGCCAAGGTCACCAGCACCCAGGAGCCGCGGTGAGACGCCGCCCCCGCGCCCTCGCCGCCGCCCTCGCCGCCGTCGGCTTCGCGCTGCTGCCCGCCGCCCCCGCCCACGCCGACGCGATCCGCGCCCAGCAGTGGGGCCTGGAGGCCATGCACACCACCCAGGCGTGGCGTACCACCAAGGGCGCGGGTGTCACCGTCGCCGTCCTCGACACGGGCGTCGACGACACCCACCCCGACCTCGCCGGCAACGTCCTGCCCGGCAAGGACCTCATCGGTTTCGGCGCCGGCCGCGGCGACCGCGCCTGGGCCCGCCACGGCACCGCCATGGCCGGGATCATCGCCGGTCACGGCCATGGGCGCGGCGGTCAGGACGGCGTCCTCGGCATCGCGCCCGAGGCGAAGATCCTCCCCGTCCGCGTCATCCTCGAAGGCTCCGACCCCGCCCGGACCAAGGCCCGGGCCACGCGCGGCACCGCCCTCGCCAAGGGCATCCGCTGGGCCGTCGACCAGGGCGCCGACGTCATCAACCTCTCCCTCGGCGACGACAGCGAGTCCGCCCACCCCGACGCCGGTGAGGACGCCGCCGTCCAGTACGCCCTCTCCAAGGGCGTGGTCGTCGTCGCCTCCGCCGGCAACGGCGGCGAGAAGGGCGACCACATCTCGTACCCCGCCGCCTACCCCGGCGTCATCGCCGTCACCGCCGTCGACCGCTACGGCACCCACGCCGCCTTCTCCACCAGCCGCTGGTACGCCACCGTCAGCGCGCCCGGCGTCGACATCGTCATCCCCGACCCGGACCGCAAGTACTACCAGGGCTGGGGCACCAGCGCCGCCTCCGCGTTCGTCTCCGGAGCCGTCGCCCTGGTCCGCGCCGCCCACCCCGAGCTGACCCCCGCGCAGATCAAGAAGCTCCTCGCCGACACGGCCCGCGACCGCCCCAAGGGCGGCGGCCACGACGACGACAAGGGGTACGGCACGGTCGACCCCGCCGCCGCGATCGAGGCGGGGAGCAGGCTGCGCCCGGCCGACCCGAAGGCCGCCACGTCCGGCTACGCCAAGCGCTACTTCGGCACCGGCCCGAGCCCCGCGCCCGAGGAGGGGGCGGGCACCGGGCTGCTCGCACCCGTCACCGGCGGCGTCGGCGTGCTGTTGGTGATCGTCGCGGTCGTGCTGTGGCGAGGGGGCCGCGCGAGCGGGTACTGACACCCGGATAGGCTCGACGCGTGGCGCTCAAGAACATCCCCGACCCCGGTTTCTCCGACGACGACGGCACCGCCGACCCCGAGCTCACCGCCGCCCTCGCGGCCTGGGCCGAGGACCGGTCGGCCGAGCCGCGCGTGCTCGCGGCGCTCAGGGGCGCCCGGCTGCTGGTGCCCGTCGTCGCCGTCCTCGGCGAGGTCGAGGAGGACGAGGAGACCGGGCTGCGCCGCGAGAAGACCAGCGACATGGCCGTGCCCACGCTCACCGCCGGCGACCGCCGCGCGCTGCCCGCGTTCACCTCCACGGCGTCGCTGGCCCTGTGGGACCCGGCCGCCCGCCCCGTCGCCGTACCGCTGCACCAGGCGCTCCAGGCGGCCGCCCACGAGAAGGCCGACACGCTGGTGCTGGACCTCGCGGGACCGGTGCCGTACCAGCTGACCGGCCGCGCGCTGCTCGCCGCCGCCGAGGGGCGCACGACGACCGACCCGCTCGCGGACCCGGCCGTCACCGAGGCGGTACGCGCCGTGGTGGCCGCCGAGCCCGCCGTGCTCCGCGCGTACCTGGTGCCCGGCGGCGGCGCGGACGGCACGCTCGCGTTCGTCACCGGTCCGGCCGCGCCGCCCGCCGAGACCGCCCAGCGCGTGGCCCGCGCGCTGGCGGCCGACGAAACACTGAGGGCCCGCCTGGTGCGGGGCCTGGACCTGGCACTGCTGCCGGCCGAGGCCACGCCCCCTGGCGAGCCCTTCTACGTCAAGCGGTGAGCGATCAGCCGTACACGGGACCCGTGTACTTCTCGCCCGGCCCCTGACCCGGCTCGTCCGGCACGATCGACGCCTCGCGGAACGCCAGCTGCAGCGACTTCAGCCCGTCGCGCAGCGGCGCCGCGTGGAACGAGCTGATCTCCGTCGCGCCCGCGTCCAGCAGGCCCGCCAGCGCGTGGATCAGCTTGCGCGCCTCGTCGAGGTCCTTGTACGCGTCGCCCTCCTCGGTGAGCCCGAGCTTGACGGCCGCGGCGCTCATCAGGTTGACGGCGACCGTGACGATCACCTCGACCGCGGGCACCTCCGCGATGTCGCGGGTCATGGTCTCGAAGTCGGTCGTCCCGGCCGTCTCCGGTGCGGAGGCGGGGGAGGAGGCGGAGGCGTTGCTCGGCGTGGCGTCACTCATGACGCCCACGATAGGCGTACGCCTCACGGTTAGCCGCACCCCCCGGGAGCTGCTAACCTGGTGTGACGACCGGCTGGACACGACTCGTGCTCCGGCCCACAAGTGGAGGCTCCGCTCTCCCACCTGGCCGTCCTCCGGGACGGCGGGTCACCGGTCAGGTGGCGGCCATCGTTCCGTACGGACGATGGGGCTACCCGAATGCGCGCCCCGCGGTACACCCGTGGCGGTGCTCCGGTATGACGAGGAGCCCCGCCTGTGTCCCGTCCGGGGCATTTTTCATGCACCGGCGCGGTTGGTCTCACTAAACAGACGTTACGCGTCCGTCCGCCAGGCGGTCGCGTGGTGCTACCGAGGAGGATCCATCAGCACCGAGCCCCGCATCAACGACCGGATTCGCGTTCCCGAGGTGCGACTTGTCGGTCCCAGCGGCGAGCAGGTGGGCATTGTGCCGCTCGCCAAGGCGCTGGAGCTTGCGCAGGAGTACGACCTGGACCTGGTTGAGGTCGCGGCGTCCGCACGGCCGCCGGTCTGCAAGCTCATGGACTACGGCAAGTTCAAGTACGAGTCGGCCATGAAGGCCCGTGAGGCGCGCAAGAACCAGGCGCACACGGTCATCAAGGAAATGAAGCTCCGGCCGAAGATCGACCCGCACGACTACGACACCAAGAAGGGTCACGTCGTCCGGTTCCTCAAGCAGGGCGACAAGGTCAAGATCACGATCATGTTCCGTGGTCGCGAGCAGTCCCGGCCGGAGCTCGGCTACCGGCTGCTGCAGCGGCTGGCGGAGGACGTCCAGGACCTCGGCTTCATCGAGTCGAACCCGAAGCAGGACGGCCGCAACATGATCATGGTTCTCGGTCCGCACAAGAAGAAGACCGAGGCCATGGCCGAGGCCCGCGAGGCGCAGGCCGCCCGCAAGGCGGAGCGCCAGGGCCAGCCCGCTCAGGCGGACGAGCCCACCGAGGTGGAGCAGCCCGCCGAGGCGGAGTCCGCCCAGTAGGCCCGAGGTCCCCGAGGGCCTGTGTCCGGGGCATCCGCCCGGGACTCAACCGATACACCTGACGCTCCCGCGTGCCGGTCCCCGGACCGGCTGGGAGCGCCACTGACGAGGAGAGAACGGCGCTATGCCGAAGAACAAGACGCACAGCGGTGCCAAGAAGCGCTTCAAGATCACCGGCTCCGGCAAGGTGCTGCGCGAGCGCGCCGGCAAGCGCCACCTGCTCGAGCACAAGTCGTCCAAGCTGACGCGTCGCCTCACCGGCAACGCCGAGATGGCCCCGGGTGACAGCGCCAAGATCAAGAAGATGCTGGGCATCTGATTGACCTCCCGCCCCCGGTGACGGGGGCATCCGGTCACCGCCGGGATCCATTCGTTTCCGGGTCGTGTGAGTCCAACCACGACCCCGCTACAAGGAGTTAACACGTGGCACGCGTCAAGCGGGCAGTCAACGCCCACAAGAAGCGCCGGGCGATCCTCGAGCAGGCCAGCGGTTACCGCGGCCAGCGCTCGCGCCTGTACCGCAAGGCGAAGGAGCAGGTCACCCACTCCCTCGTCTACAACTACAACGACCGCAAGAAGCGCAAGGGCGACTTCCGTCAGCTGTGGATCCAGCGCATCAACGCCGCTGCCCGCGCCAACGGCATCACCTACAACCGCTTCATCCAGGGTCTGAAGGCCGCCAACATCGAGGTGGACCGCAAGATCCTGGCCGAGCTGGCCGTCAACGACGCCAACGCGTTCGCCGCGCTCGTCGAGGCCGCCCAGAAGGCGCTCCCGAGCGACGTCAACGCCCCGAAGGCCGCCGCCTGATCTCCCAGGCAGCAGTACTTCCGCCCGGACCCGCAGGCCCAGCGCCTGCGGGTCCGGTCTGTTCGACCCCCGTGCGTACGAGAAGAGAGCCGCCGACCACCATGGGCACCCCCGAGCTCCCCGAGCCGATCTCCCCCCGCTCCCCGCGCGTCATCGCCGCCCGGCGGCTCGCCAAGCGGAACTTCCGGGGCAAGGAGCGGCGGTTCATCGCCGAGGGCCCGCAGGCCGTACGGGAGGCCGTCGCCCACCGCGGTGGCGGCGAGCCGACGCTGGTCGAGCTCTTCACCACCGTCGAGGCCGCCGAGCGGTACGCCGACATCGTCGAGGCCGCCCGCGCCACCGGCGCCCGCGTCCACCACGCCTCCGACGCCGTCCTCGCCGAGGTCTCGCAGACCGTCACCCCGCAGGGCCTCCTCGGGGTCTGCCGGTTCCTGGACTCGCCGTTCGAGGAGATCCTCAAGAACCGCCCCAAGCTCGTCGCCGTCCTCGCCCACGTACGCGACCCCGGCAACGCCGGCACCGTGCTGCGCTGCGCCGACGCGGCCGGCGCCGACGCCGTGGTCCTCACCGACGCCTCGGTCGACCTGTACAACCCCAAGGCGGTACGCGCCTCCGTCGGCTCCGTCTTCCACCTGCCGGTCGCGGTCGGCGTGCCCGTCGAGCAGGCCGTCGCCGGGCTCCGGAGCGCCGGGGTGCGGATCCTCGCCGCCGACGGGGCGGGCGAGGCCGACCTGGACGCCGAGCTCGACGCGGGCACCATGGGCGGCCCCACCGCCTGGATCTTCGGCAACGAGGCATGGGGCCTCCCCGAGGAGACCCGCGCCCTCGCCGACGCGGTCGTCCGCGTACCGATCCACGGGAAGGCGGAGAGCCTGAACCTGGCGACCGCCGCCGCCGTATGCCTCTACGGCTCCGCGCGTGCGCAGCGCGCTGCCGGAGGGTGCCGCTCCGTCACCTCCAGCTAGTAGGCTGGCGGGCCGCGGGGGAACGGCCCACTGTGCGGTACGGAGGGGTGGGATTCGGGGATGACGCCCGGGACGAGCAGGCCGTCGGCGACGACGCGGGGCGCTTTACTCAACGCGCCCGCCGGACCGGACGCGCCCGCCGCGCCGGACCCGTACGCCTGCGGGTACGAGCCCGACGACCTCCCCGACGGCCTGGTCATCGCCGACCGGCACGGCACCGTCGTCTGCTTCAACGCCGCCGCCGAGCGCCTCACCGCCGTCCGCCGCGACGCGGCCCTCGGGCGCCCGCTGGAGGAGGCCCTCCCCCTGGAGGACCTCAAGGGCCGCCGCTGGTGGGCGCTGACCGACCCCTACGGCGGGCTCGCCATCCGAGGCGGCCAGCCCGAGCGCAACCTGCTGCTGCCCGGCAACCGGGAGGTCCTGGTCGCCGCCCGCTACGTGCGCGAGCACCCCCTGGGCCCGGTCCGGAAGGTCGTCGTCACCCTGCGCGGCACCGAGGCCCGCCGCCGTACCGAACGCAGCCACGCCGAGCTGATCGCCACCGTCGCCCACGAGCTGCGCTCCCCGCTCACCTCCGTCAAGGGCTTCACCGCCACGCTCCTCGCCAAGTGGGAGCGGTTCACCGACGACCAGAAGCGGCTGATGCTGGAGACCGTCGACGCCGACGCGGGCCGCGTCACCCGGCTCATCGCCGAGCTGCTCGACATCTCGCGAATAGACTCCGGCCGCCTGGAGGTGCGCCGCCAGCCCGTCGACATCGCCGCGGCCATCGGCCGCCACATCCAGGCGCACACCGCGCGCGGTCAGTCCCCGGACCGCTTCTTCGTCCGCGTACGCCGCCCCCTGCCCGACCTGTGGGCCGACCCCGACAAGATCGACCAGGTCCTCGGCAACCTCCTCGAAAATGCGGTGCGCCACGGCGAGGGAACCGTCACCATCGAGGTGGCACCCACCGGCGCCGGCGACGACGAGAAGGGAACGGCGGTCACCGTGAGCGACGAAGGCCCCGGCATCCCCGAGGAGTCGATGGGCCGTGTCTTCACCCGCTTCTGGCGGGGGAGCAAGCGCGGCGGGACCGGCCTCGGCCTGTACATCGTCAAGGGCATCGTCGAGGCGCACGGCGGGACGATCACCGTCGGCCGCGGACCGGCCGGCGGCGCCGAGTTCCGATTTACGCTGCCCGTGGGCGCCCCGGCCTATCTGGCGTAACGGAAGGCCGCGCAGGTGTCCACGGGCTGATCCTCGGCGCATCCGCCACTCCATCCCCCGTTAGACTCGTCCTTTGGCACCTTTGCGTCCTCGGTCGTCGAGCGGGGTCCCCAGCCAGCCCATCGGAAGTACGGAAGAGATGTCGGCACCCAATAAGTCGTACGACCCTGTTGAGGTCGAGGCACTGAAACCGGAAGAGATCGAGCGCATGCGGGACGAGGCGCTCGCCGCCTTCGCCGCCGCCGGCGACCTCGACGCGCTGCACGAGGCGAAGGTCGCGCACACCGGCCCCACCTCGCCGCTGGCGCTCGCCAACCGGGAGATCGGAGCCCTGCCCCCGCACGCCAAGGCCGAGGCCGGCAAGCGCGTGGGCCAGGCCCGCGGTGCCGTGAACAAGGCACTGGCCGCCCGCCAGGCCGAGCTGGAGGCCGAGCGCGACACGCGCGTCCTGGTCGAGGAGGCGGTGGACGTCACCCTTCCGTACGACCGCGTCCCGGCCGGCGCCCGCCATCCGCTGACCACCCTCATGGAGCGCATCGAGGACGTCTTCGTCGCCATGGGCTACGAGGTCGCCGAGGGCCCCGAGGTCGAGTCCGAGTGGCTCAACTTCGACGCGCTGAACATCGCCGTCGACCACCCCGCCCGCGGTGAGCAGGACACCTTCTTCGTCGCCGACGCCGAGGGCACGTCCGGCTCGGGCGTCGTGCTGCGCACGCACACCTCGCCGGTCCAGGTCCGCTCCATGCTGGACCGCGAGCCCCCGGTGTACGTGATCTGCCCCGGCCGCGTGTACCGCACGGACGAGCTGGACGCCACGCACACGCCCGTCTTCCACCAGGTCGAGCTGCTCGCCGTCGACGAGGGCCTGACCATGGCCGACCTCAAGGGCACCCTTGACCACATGGTCCAGGCGCTCTTCGGTGGCGAGGGCATGAAGACCCGGCTCCGGCCGAACTTCTTCCCCTTCACCGAGCCGTCCGCCGAGATGGACATGGTCTGCTACGTGTGCCGCGGCGAGTCCGTCGGCAACCCGGACCGCCCCTGCCGCACCTGCTCCAGCGAGGGCTGGATCGAGCTCGGCGGCTGCGGCATGGTCAACCCCAAGGTGCTGACCGCCTGCGGCGTGGACCCGGAGAAGTACAGCGGCTTCGCCTTCGGGTTCGGCATCGAGCGGATGCTGATGTTCCGCCACAACGTCGAAGACATGCGAGACATGGTCGAGGGTGACGTCCGGTTCACCCGGCCGTTCGGGATGGAGATCTGATGCGGGTCCCGCTTTCGTGGCTGCGGGAGTACGTCGACCTGCCGGCGACGGAAACCGGCCGTGACGTACAGGCCAAGCTGGTGTCGGCGGGCCTGGAGGTCGAGACCGTCGAGCAGCTCGGCGCCGGGCTCACGGGCCCGCTCGTCGTCGGCCAGGTCCTCACCATCGAGGAGCTGACCGAGTTCAAGAAGCCCATCCGCTTCTGCACCGTCAACGTCGGCCAGGCCAACGGCACCGGTGAGCCGCAGGAGATCATCTGCGGCGCCCGGAACTTCGCCGAGGGCGACAAGGTCGTCGTGGCCCTGCCCGGCGCCGTGCTCCCCGGCGACTTCCGGATCGCCGAGCGCAAGACGTACGGCCGGATCTCCCGCGGCATGATCTGCTCCACCGACGAGCTCGGCATGGGCGACGACGGCACGCACGGCATCATCGTGCTGCCGCCCGAGATCGAGATCGGCATCGACGCCACCGAGCTGCTGGAGCTGTACGACGAGGTCCTCGACATCGCCGTCACGCCGGACCGCGGCTACTGCCTGTCGATGCGCGGTGTCGCCCGCGAGACCGCCACCGCCTACGGCCTGCCGCTGCGCGACCCGGCGCTGCTCGACGTGCCCGCGCCGAACGCGTACGGCTACCCCGTCAAGGTCTCCGACCCGATCGGCTGCGACCGCTTCACCGCGCGCACCGTCGTCGGGCTCGACCCCGAGGCGCGCTCCCCGATCTGGCTGCGCCGCCGCCTCCAGAAGGCCGGCATGCGCCCGATCTCGCTCGCCGTCGACGTCGCCAACTACGTGATGCTCGAGCTCGGCCAGCCGCTGCACACCTACGACCGCACCCGCATCCAGGGAGCGATCGGCGTGCGCCGCGCGGAGGCGGGCGAGAAGTTCACCACCCTCGACGGCGTCAAGCGCGTCCTCGACGCCGAGGACCTGGTCATCACGGACGAGCGCGGGGCCATCGGCCTCGCGGGCGTGATGGGCGGCGAGAACACCGAGATCGCCGACTCCGTCACCGACCCCGAGACCGGCGAGGTGCGCGGCACCACCGAGGTCGTCATCGAGGCCGCCCACTTCGACCCGGTCGCCATCGCCCGCACCGCGCGCCGCCACAAGCTGTCCTCCGAGGCGTCCCGGCGCTTCGAGCGCGGCGTCGACCCGCAGGCCGCCGCCGCTGCCGCGCAGCGCACCGTCGACCTGCTGGTGCTGCTCGCGGGCGGCACCGCCGAGGCCGGTGTCACCGAGATCATCGCGCCGTCCGCCCCGCGCACGGTGACGATGGCCGCCGACCACCCCGACCGCGTCGCCGGTGTCGTCTACGGCCGCGAGACCGTCGTCCGCCGCCTCCAGGAGGTCGGCTGCGACGTCCTGGGGCAGGACGAGCTGACCGTCACCGTCCCGTCGTGGCGCCCGGACCTCGCCCACCCGAACGACCTCGCCGAAGAGGTCATCCGGCTGGAGGGGTACGAGAACCTCCCGTCCACGCTGCCGAAGCCCCCGGCCGGCCGCGGCCTGACCGCACGGCAGCGGCTGCACCGCCGCGTCGGGCGGGTGCTCGCGGGCGCCGGGTACGTCGAGGCGCCGAACTACCCGTTCGTCGCCGAGCAGGTCTTCGACCAGCTGGGCCTCGCGGCGGACGACCCGAACCGCAAGGTCGTGAAGCTCGTCAACCCGCTCTCCGACGAAGAGCCGGCGCTGCGCACCACGCTGCTGCCCGGGCTGCTCGGCGCCCTGCGCCGCAACGACGGGCGCGGCAGCCACGACCTGGCGCTCTTCGAGACCGGGCTGGTCTTCCACCCGGCCGCCGAGGCCGGCAGCGCCGTGGTCCTGCCCGTCGACCGCCGTCCCACCGACGAGGAGATCGCGGCCCTCAACGCCCCGCTCCCCGAGCAGCCGCGCCACGTCGCGGTCGTCCTCGCCGGCGCGCGCGAGCAGGCCGGCTGGTGGGGCAAGGACCGCCCGGCCGACTGGGCCGACGCGGTCGAGGCCGCGCGGAGCGTCGCCCGCGAGGCCGGCGCCGAGCTCGTCGTCCGCCAGGGCCAGTACGGCCCCTGGCACCCGGGCCGCTGCGCCGAACTGGCCGTCGTGGCCGACGGTGAGGAGCAGGTCGTCGGGTACGCCGGTGAGCTGCACCCGCGCGTCGTCAAGGCGCTGCACCTGCCCGCCCGTACGTGCGCGATGGAGCTGAACCTCGACACCGTCGAGCGCGCCTCGGCCGGTGCCCTGCGCGCGCCGCGGATCTCGACGTTCCCGGTCGCCACGCAGGACGTCGCGCTGGTCGTCGGCAAGGACGTGCCGGCCGCCGAGGTCGAGCGCGCGCTGCGCGAGGGCGCGGGCGAACTGCTGGAGTCCATCCGGCTGTTCGACGTCTTCGAGGGTGAGCAGATCGGCGAGGGCAGGAAGTCGCTGGCGTACGCGCTGCGCTTCCGCGCCGCCGACCGCACGCTGACCGTCGAGGAGGCCTCGGCCGCCCGTGACACCGCGGTGGCGCTGGCCGCCGAGCGGACGGGCGCGGTGCTGCGCGGCGCCTGACACCCGCGTACGGATCCCGTGAGATCCCGAGAGATCCCGTGATGAGGGGCATGGCCGGAACACCGGCCATGCCCCTCACTCGTTCGAGTGGGAAGTCTGGTGGACCTCGCCCCGCGACGGCGACGATCGACAGAATCGTCCCGACCGCGACAGGGGCCTGAAGAAGGGCGGTCCGCATGATCCGTATGGCCCGTACGCGATCCCGGCCTCGCCACCCCGCCTCGCTCGTCCCGCTCGCGCTGCCCACCCTCTGGGGCGGGGTCGCCGTCCTGTGGAAGCTCACCTGCCCGCTGGCCCAGCAGGAGAGCCTGCCCACCCGGCTCGCCACCAGCGTCGTCTTCTTCACCGTGGGCACCGGGCTCATCCTGGGCCTCTGGCGGGGCCTGGCGCGGGAGCTGCGGCAGGTCAGGGCCATCGCGCAGGCCACGCAGCAGGCGCTGCTGCGCCCGCTGCCACCCCGGCTGGACGGCCTGTCCGTCGCCGCGGGCCAGCTCTCCGCCGCCCCGGGTGCGGCCGTGGGCGGTGACCTGTACGAGGCGGTGGCCACGCCGTACGGCGTCCGCGTCGTCATCGGCGACGTACGCGGTCATGGGCTCGGCGCCCTGGGCGCGGTGGCCGCCGTCCTCGGCAGCTTCCGGGAGGCCGCGCACGACGAGCCGGAACTCGGCGGCGTACTGCGGCGGCTGGACCGGGCGCTGGCGCGGCACCTGCGCGAGCGGGCGCGCCACGAGCACCCGGCCTCCGGCGGCTGGAACCCGCTCAGCCCGTCGGCGGAGGAGTTCGTCACCGTCCTGCTGCTGGAGATAGCCCGGGACGGCGAGGTGCGGGCGCTCAACTGCGGGCACCCCTGGCCCTACCGGCTCGGCCCCGGCGCGGAACCGGTCGCGGCGGGCGACCCCCTGCCGCCGCTCGGTGTCTTCCCGCTCCCCGACGAGCTGCCCGCGCACCGGTGCACCCGACTGCTGCCGGGGCAGGCGCTGTTCCTGCACACGGACGGCGCAGAGGACGCGCGGGACCGGGGCGGGCGGTTCTTCCGGCTGGAGGAGGTGCTGGAGCGGGCCGCGCGGACGGGCGCGCCGCCGACGGCGGTCGTGCAGCGCGTGCACGCGGCGCTGCTGCGGCACACCGGCGGGCGGCTGACCGACGACGTCGCCCTGGTCGTCCTGCGCAACGACGTCAGCCGCCCGTCGTTGGCGCCGCCCGCCCTGCCGCGGAGTATCGGGCAGATCCGGCAGGACGGACGGCGCGCGACGGGCCACCGCAACTGTACGAGGGGGAGCCGGTGACCCGCCGCCTCTGTGAGAGACAGCCCAGTCAACCGGCGCCCGCGGCAGGGCGGGAGCGTACGCGGGGTACGGACCGGGGCACTTGGTTCACACCCCGTGCGAACGCGCCTGCACTACGCTGGCCGCACCGAGGCATCGGAGGGGCCCCATGCAGCCCAACACCCTGCTCGACGCCCTGCTCGACGAGGCGGGCATCTCCCATGCCGGCCTCGCCGCGCACGTCAACCAGGCCGGCCGCGCCAGAGGCATGGCGCTGCGGTACGAACACACCGCGGTGGCCCGGTGGTTGAAGGGCCAGCGCCCGCGCGGCCAGGTGCCGGACCTGATCTGCGAGGTGCTGAGCGCCCGGCTGCACCGGCCCGTCACGCTCGACGACGTCGGCCTCGGCGTGGCCGGTGACACCGCCGCAGGGCACGGCTCGCCGCTGTCCGGGTTCGTCGAGCGGGCCACCGCTCTGTGGCGCTCGGACGAGCAGCAGCGGCCGCACATACTGGGCGCCCCGGCCGTCACCGGCACGCCCGCCGTGATGCCCGTGTGGGAGTGGGAGAACCCTCCCGAGGACGCGGACGTCTCGCGCGACGGGCAGACGCACGTCTCGGACTGCGACATCCAGATGCTGCGCGCCGCGCGGGCGCACTACGAGCTGATGTACCGCAAGGCGGGCGGCATCGCCACGCGCGCCCGGATCGTCGGGTTCCTCAACGCCGAGACCGCGCCGCTGCTGCGCGGCTCCTACAGCGACGCCCTCGGCCGGCAGCTGCACCGCGCCACGGGCGGCCTGGTGGCGGTGGCCGGGATCTGCGCGTACGACTCCGACGCGCACGGGCTCGCGCAGCGCTACTTCCACCAGGCGCTGCGGCTGGCGAAGGCGAGCGGGGACCGCGGGCTCGGTGCGTACGTGATCGCGCTGCTGGTCAACCAGTCCCTGTTCCTGGGGGAGCACCGGCAGGCGGTGGCGTTCGCGGAGGCGGCGCTGCGCACGGCGGGCGGGCAGATCACCCCGGCGCTCACCGCCGACCTGTACGCCATGCAGGCGAAGGCGTACGCGCACCTCGGCGACGGTGCCGGGGCGCTGCGGTGCATCCGGCACGCGGAGGCGGAGGCGGACCGGATCCGGCCGGGGCGCGAGCCCGACGAGACCGGCTACGTCCAGCCCGGGCTGGTCAATGTGCAGGTCGCGGAGGCGCTGCTCAGCCTGGGGGACCTGAGCGGTGCCCGGGAGCACGCGGCGGCCGCCGTGCGCACGCCGGCGCACGACCGGGGCAGGGTCCACCGGCTGGCGATGCTCAGCCAGATCGAGCTGCGGCAGGGCGAGGCCGATCGCGCCGCGCGGACCGCGGTGGAGATGGCCGAGCGGGCCCGGGGGATGGAGTCGCAGCGACTGCGGGACCGGCTGCGCGCGGTGCGGGAGCACCTGGTGGCGAGCGGGTGCGGTGAGGCGCGGGAGGCGGCCAAGCTCATCGACGGGGCGTTGCGCGTTCCGCTGTGACCCCGCACCTGCTGCGATATTGCCACCTACGTGTCGGAAGGTGGCAGAACTGTGCAGTGGACGAACTTAAACGAACAAACTGTGTATGAGAACCGCTGGTTCAAGGTGAACCTCGCGGACGTCGCACTCCCCGACGGCCGGCACCTCGACCACTTCCTCATCCGGCTGCGCCCGGTCGCGGTGGCGACCGCCGTCAACGAGGCCAACGAGGTGCTGCTGCTGTGGCGCCACCGCTTCATCACCGACAGCTGGGGGTGGGAGCTGGCGGCGGGGGTCGTCGAGGACGGCGAGGACATCGAGGCCGCGGCGGCGCGGGAGATGGAGGAGGAGACGGGCTGGCGCCCGGGGCCGCTGCGGCACCTGCTCACCGTGGAGCCGTCCAACGGCCTCACCGACGCCCGCCATCACCTCTACTGGGCGGAGGAGGCCACCTACACCGGGCCTCCCGAGGACGCCTTCGAGTCGTCGCGCCGCGAGTGGGTCCCGCTGAAGCTGGTGCCCGACATGATCGCCCGCGGCGAGGTCCCGGCCGCCAACATGGCGGCCGGGCTGCTGATGCTGCACCATCTGCGGCTCGGCTGACGGACGCCCGGACGTCAGCGCCCGAGCGCCTGCCACACCGCGACCGCGAGCGCGCCCACCGCGGTGAGCACGGACAGGGCGGGCAAGGGCCACCTGGTGTGCTCCAGCGCCGAGACGCGCGAGGCCAGATCGGTCAGATCGCGGTCGATCTGGCCGTGGCGCTGGGCGAGCAGCGCCAGTTGGCCGTCGATCCGGGCGAGACCGACGTCGAGACAGCGCCGCAGCTCTGCGAACTCCTCGACGGCCGCTAAGTGTTCGGGGTCGGTGGTGGTCACGGTTCTCCGCTCCTCTTCGTTGACGGGCCGTAGCCGAGTCAACTCCCCCTGGTGGAGCGGGGGGAGCGTGTGCGAAGGGCATATGCGCACACGCTCCGCACACCCCGTGCGAATCGCGGTCCCCGCACGCCGCGTTACGCGTACGGGTAGAAGCCCGAGCCCGTCTTGCGGCCGAGCCGGCCCGCGTCCACCATCCGCTGGAGCAGCGGGGGCGCGGCGTACAGCGGCTCCTTGTACTCCGCGTACATCGAGTCGGCGACCGAGGCGACGGTGTCCAGGCCGATGAGGTCCGCGAGCTTCAGCGGGCCCATCGGGTGGGCGCAGCCCAGCTCCATGCCGTTGTCGATGTCCTCGCGGCTGGCGATGCCCGACTCGAACATCCGGATCGCGGAGAGGAGGTACGGGATCAGCAGCGCGTTCACCACGAAGCCGGAGCGGTCCTGGGCGCGGATGGCGTGCTTGCCCAGCACCTTCTCGACCACGGCCTGGGCGCGGCTGAGCGTGCCCTCGGAGGTGGTGAGCGCCGGGATCAGCTCGACGAGCTGCTGCACCGGGGCCGGGTTGAAGAAGTGGACGCCGATGACCTGGTCGGGGCGGGACGTCGCCACGGCCAGCTTCACCAGCGGGATGGAGGAGGTGTTGGAGGCGAGGATCGCGTCCCGACGGGTCACGACCTGGTCGAGGACCTGGAAGATCTCCGTCTTGACCTGCTCGTTCTCCACGACCGCCTCGATGACCAGGTCACGGTCGGCGAACTCGCCGAGGTCGGTGGTGAAGCTGAGGCGGGCCAGCGTCGCGTCGTGCTCCTCCTGGGTGATCTTGCCGCGCTCGGCGGCCTTGGAGAGCGAGTTGTACAGCCGGGTACGGCCGATCTCCAGCGCCTCGCCGGTCGTCTCGGCGACCTTGACCTCGAGGCCGCTGCGGGCGCACACCTCCGCGATGCCCGCGCCCATCTGGCCGCAGCCCACCACTCCGACGCGTTCGATGTCGGTCACATCGTGCCTTTCGCTGTTCTTCCCGGTGGCAGGTTCCCCGTGTGATTCCGGCGCCCGCCTCGACCCCCTGACGTTACTCCGTTCGGGCCGGTGGGGCGCGGCCCGGGGCGGGCATGCTCTGCGGGGACGTCCGGACAATCCAACCGGTAAGGGGCGATGAATGCGGCACATCGGAAGGAACGAAAGGATCGGAAATATCCGGAGAAGAGGTCTGGTGGTGGGCGCGGCGGCGGCGCTGACCTCGCTGTGGGCGGCGGCCGAGGCGGGCGCGGGCGCCCGGCGCCGGACGGCGCCCGCCTCCTCCGCGGCGCGCGCACCCGGCGGCAAGGACTTCCGCGGGATGTGGCTGGCCACGGTCGCCAACCGGGACTGGCCCTCCCGGCCCGGGCTGACCGCCGACGCACAGCGCGCCGAACTGCTCGCCCACCTCGACACCGCCGTCGAGCGGCGGCTCAACGCGGTGGTCTTCCAGGTGCGGCCCACCGCCGACGCCCTGTGGCCCTCGCCGTACGAGCCCTGGTCGCACGTCCTCACCGGGGCGCAGGGCAAGGACCCCGGCTGGGACCCGCTGGGGACGGCCGTGGAGGAGGCGCACCGGCGGGGCCTGGAGCTGCACGCCTGGTTCAACCCGTACCGCGTGGCCAACCACACCGATCCGGCGCGCCTGGCCGAGAACCACCCCGCCCGGGTGCACCCCGACTGGGTGGTGCCGTACGGCGGGAAGCTCTACTACAACCCGGGCCTGCCCGAGGTGCGGCGCTTCGTGCAGGACGCCATGCTCGACGCCGTACGCCGGTACGCGGTCGACGGCGTCCACTTCGACGACTACTTCTATCCGTACCCGGTGGCCGGGCAGTCCTTCGGCGACGACGAGGCGTACGAGGCGTACGGCGCGGGCTTCCCGGACCGGGCCGCCTGGCGGCGGGACAACATCGACCGGCTGGTGCGCGAGATGTCGTACCGGATCAAGGAGACGAGGCGGCGCGCCCTCTTCGGGGTCAGCCCCTTCGGGGTGTGGCGCAACGCCGCGACCGACCCGCTCGGCTCCGACACCCGGGCGGGTGTCCAGACGTACGACGACCTGCACGCCGACACCCGCACCTGGGTGAAGGAGCGCTGGATCGACTACGTGGTGCCGCAGCTCTACTGGCACATCGGGTTCGCCGCCGCCGACTACGCCAAGCTGGTGCCCTGGTGGAACGAGGTCGTCCGGGACACGGGCGTGCGGCTGTACGTGGGGGAGGCGCTGTACAAGGCGGGTGACCCGGCCCAGCCCGAGCCCTGGCAGGACCCGGCCGAGCTGTCGCGCCACCTCACCCTGACGGAGCGGTACGACCAGGTGCGCGGCCATGTCTTCTTCGCGGCCAGGGAGGTCCGGGCGGACCGCATCGGGGCGATGGCGCGGGTGGTGGCCGACCACTACCCGGCCGCGGCCCGTCCGTGGCGCTGACCGGCTGCTGACCGGCCGTCGAGGTGGCTGCTGACCGGCCGGCGGGTTGCCGGCCGGTTGGCCTACCTCGGTTCGTCGTGCCGGACGACGCTGTCGGGGCCGGGGGACATCACCGTCTCGTGCCCGTCCTCGAAGCGGACGCGGTACGGGGGGTTGCCGTCCTTTCCCAGCACTTCGACGACCTCGGCCGTCCGGTCGTGCTGGCCGACGGTCCTGCCGTGGACCGTCAATTTGTCGCCCTTGCTCGCGTGCATCGAGTGACCTCCTCGCGCCGTACATCGACGGCGTCGAACTTGTCGGAGTTGTCCCGTATGGGGAGTCTACGTCGGAGGGTGTGTCCCGCGTCACCCGAGTGTCGGCGGGCTCAGGAGCCGGTCCGCTGGGTGACCGCGATGCAGACGAGGACCGCTCCGGCCGCCAGCGGCGCGGCGGCCGACACCGACTCGCCCAGCAGCCACACCGACCAGACCAGGGTGAGCAGCGGCTGGGCCAGCTGGAGCTGGCTGGCCCGGGCGATGCCCACCGCCGCCATGCCCCGGTACCAGACGTACAGGCCGAAGAACGTCGACCCGGCCGCCACCCACACCAGGCCCACGACGCCGTGCGTGGTCAGCCGCACCGGCTCGTAGGCCAGCGCGACCGCCGAACCGGCCACGGCGAGCGGCAGGCACATCACCAGCGCCCAGCCGATGACCTGCCAGCCCGGCATCACCCGGGCCAGCCGGCCGCCCTCGGTGTAACCGGCCGCGCACACCAGCAGCGCCCCGAACAGATACAGGTCGCCTGCCGACAGGTCGCCGCCGCTCTGCTGCACGGTGAACGCGATCACCACCGCCGCCCCGGCCAGCGCGGCCGCCCAGAAGGCGCGCGACGGCCGCCGGCCGGTGCGCACCGCGGCGAACGCGGCGGTCGTCAACGGCAGCAGCCCCACCACCACGGCGGCGTGCGAGGTGGTCGAGGTCCGCAGCGCCAGCGTGGTCAGCAGCGGGAAGCCCACCACGACGCCGCCGCCGACCACCGCGAGCCCGGCCCAGTGGCGGCGGTCCGGGACCGGTACGCGCAGCGCGAGCAGGAAGGCTCCGGCGATCAGCGCGGCGAGCGTGGAGCGCACGGCGACGAGCGACCAGGGGCCGAAGCTCTCCAGTCCCCAGGCGGTGGACGGGAAGGTGAGCGAGAAGGAGACGACGCCCAGCGAGGCGAGCAGCGTGCCCACGCCGCGGCGGTCGGCGGCGGCCCCGGGCGACGGGGCCCCGGGCGCGGGCGCGGACGCCGGGGTCCGGGGGGAGGCGGGGGTCTCCACCGCTATCGCGTTCGGAGTGGTAGCGCTATTCTGTGCTGTCATGCATGAGCGTAGCAGCGTCGCTGAACTGGCAGCCACCCTGAAAAAGGAGCTGGACCGCTACTCTCCAGGTGGAAAGCTGCCCTCCAGTCGGGCCCTGGTCGAGCGCTACCGGGTCTCCCCGGTGACCGTCTCCCGGGCCCTCGCCCAGCTCTCCGCCGAGGGCCTGGTCGTCACCCGCCCCGGCGCGGGCGCCTTCCGGGCCCGGCCGCGCGCCACCGGCACGCCGGAGGCGGGCGACACCTCCTGGCAGGAGGTCGCCCTCAGTGCCGACTCCGCGACCGAGCTCGTGCCGCGCTCCGTCGACGCGTCGGGTGTCCTCGTCACCCTCGCCGCGCCGCACACCGGCGTGGTCGAGTTCAACGGCGGCTATCTCCACCCCTCCCTCCAGCCCGAGCGGGCCCTCGCCGCCGCGCTCGCCCGCGCCGGACGGCGGCCCGGCGCCTGGAGCCGGCCGCCCACCGACGGACTGCACGAGCTGCGCGACTGGTTCGCCCGCGAGATCGGCGGCACCGTCACCGCCGCCGACGTCCTGATCACCGCGGGCGGCCAGTCCGCGATCGCCACCGCGCTGCGGGCCCTCGCCCCGCCCGGCGCCCCCGTCCTCGTCGAATCACCCACCTATCCGGGCATGCTGGCCGTCGCCCGCGCCACCGGGGTGCGCCCCGTGCCCGTACCGACCGACCGCGACGGCGTCCGCCCCGACCTGCTGGCCGCCGCCTTCCGGGCCACCGGCGCCCGCGTCTTCGTCACCCAGCCGCTCTTCCAGAACCCGACCGGCGCGATCCTCCCCGCCGAGCGGCGCCGCGAGGTGGTGCGCATCGCCCGCGAGGCCGGGGCCTTCGTCGTCGAGGACGACTTCGCCCGCCACCTCGTCCACGAGGACGCGGGCCCGCTGCCCGCACCGCTCGCCGCCGAGGACCCGGACGGCGTCGTCGTCCACGTCCGCTCGCTCACCAAGATCGCCTCGCCCAGCCTGCGGGTCGGCGCGCTGGCCGCGCGCGGCCCGGTGCTGGAACGGCTCCGCGCCATCCAGGTCGTCGACACCTTCTTCGTACCGCGGCCCCTCCAGGAAGCCGCCCTGGAGCTCGTCGGGTCTCCGGCCTGGAGCCGTCACCTCCGCGCCGTAGCGGCCGAGTTGAAGTCCCGGCGCGACGCCATGGCCGCCGCGCTCGCCCTGCGCCTTCCCGAACTCGCCCTCCCGCACCTCCCCACCGGCGGCCACCATCTCTGGCTCCGCCTCCCCGACACCACCGACGAGCCCGCCCTGCTCGCCGCCGCCCTGCGCGCGGGCGTCGCCGTCGCCCCCGGCCGCCCCTACTTCTGCGCCGAACCGCCCGCCGGGCACGTACGCCTCAGCTTCGCCGCCGTCGCCGGACCGGCCGAGCTCGCCGAGGGCGTACGCCGGCTGCGCGCCGCCCACGACGAACTGCGGCGGTGAGCGAACCGGCCCCTCGGAGAAACCGGCCCCTCGGAGAAAAGCGTGGCACGCGCCACTGACAACCGGCCCCCGCCCTGCCAGAGTCCGATCATGGACCCCCTGACGGCGAACGCCCTGGACGCGTACGAGATCTCCACCGACCCCGCCCGCCTCGACCGCGCCCGCGTCCACCACTGGCTGTCGACCGACGCGTACTGGGCGCTCGGCCGCAGCCGCGACAAGCAGGACCGGGCGATCGACGGATCGCTCAACTTCGGCCTCTACGAGACCGACTCGGGTGAACTCGTCGGCTACGCCCGCGCCGTCACCGACCACGCCACCTTCGCCTGGCTCTGCGACGTCTACGTCGACCGCGCCGCCCGCGGCAAGGGCCTGGGCACCGCCCTCGTCGAAGCGGTCCGCGACCACTTCGCCCCGCTGGGCGTCAAGCGCATCATGCTCGCCACCGAGGACGCGCACGGCGTGTACGAGAAGATCGGCTTCCGGCCCCTCGACGTGCCCGAGCACTGGATGGCGCTCCGATGCCGGTAGGCCGCGGGCGAGCGGCTAGCCTGAGGTCACGATGAACCGTCTGACCACGCCCTGGGGCGATGCCGAGCTCGCCCGCTTCCCCGAGGACCCGCGCGACCCGCTGCGCGCGTGGGACGCCGCCGACGAGTACCTGCTGCGCCACCTGGCGGAGGAGTCCACCGACCTCTCCGGCACCGTGGCCGTCGTCGGCGACCGGTGGGGGGCGCTGGTCACCTCGCTCGCCGGGCTCCACCCCGAACGGACCGGCCCCGCCCCCGTACAGATCACCGACTCCTTCCTCGCCCGCGAGGCCACCCGCGCCAACCTCGCCCGCAACGGTGTCGAGGAGGCGTCCGTGCGGCTCCTCACCACGCGCGACACCCCGCCCGACCGCGTCGACGTGCTACTCGTCCGCGTCCCCAGGAGCCTCGCGCTCCTGGAGGACCAGCTGCACCGCCTCGCCCCCGCGCTGCACGCGGGCACGGTCGTCGTCGGCACCGGCATGGTCAAGGAGATCCACACCTCCACGCTGCAGCTCTTCGAGCGGCTCGTCGGCCCCACCCGCACCTCGCTGGCCGTCAAGAAGGCCCGCCTGATCTTCTCCACGCCGGACCCCTCGCTGCCGCGCACCCCGAGCCCCTGGCCGCTGCGGTACGCGCTGCCCGACGACGCCCCGGCCCCCGTGGCCGGCCGGACCGTCGTCAACCACGCCGGCGTCTTCTGCGCCGACCGCCTCGACATCGGCACGCGCTTCTTCCTCCGGCACCTGCCGACGGCGGGTCCCGGCCGCCGCCGCGTCGTCGACCTCGGCTGCGGCAACGGCGTCGTCGGCCTCACGATGGCTCTCGCCGACCCGGACGCGGAGCTGCTCTTCACCGACGAGTCGTACCAGGCGGTGGCGTCGGCGGAGGAGACGTACCGGGAGAGCGGCCCGGCCGGGACGAAGGCGGAGTTCGTGGTCGGCGACGGGCTCGCGGACGTATCCGCGGACTCCGTGGACCTCGTCCTCAACAACCCGCCCTTCCACAGCCACCAGGCGACCACCGACCGCACGGCCCGGCGCATGTTCACGGACGCCCGCCGCGCGCTGCGGCCCGGCGGCGAGCTGTGGGTCGTCGGCAACCGGCACCTGGGCTACCACGTGACGCTGCGGCGGATCTTCGGTAACTGCCAGGTCGTCGCCGGCAGCCCGAAGTTCGTGGTCCTGCGGGCGGCGAAGCGGTAACGCCCGCCCCCGGGGCCCTCGGCACGGACCTTACGGCGCCGCCGTGAACACCAGCGAGGCGTTGTGCCCGCCGAAGCCGAACGCGTTCGTCAGCGCCGCGCCCACCGGCCCCCGCCGCGGCTCCCCGGTGACGACGTCCAGTTTCACCTCCGGGTCCAGCGTCTCGACGTTCACCGTCGGCGGGACGACGCCGTCGCGCACCGCCAGGATCGCCGCCAGCGCGCCCACCGCCCCCGCCGCGCCGAAGAGATGACCCGTCATCGACTTCGTCGCGGTCACGGCCGCGTGCGTGCCGACGGCCTCGGCCACTGACCGCGCCTCCGCCAGGTCGCCCTTGGGCGTGGAGGTCGCGTGGGCGTTGACGTGCCCGATGTCCAGCGGTGACAGGCCCGCCGCCGCGAGCGCCATGCGCATCGCGCGCACCTGGCCCTCCGGGTGCGCGGCCGTGATGTGGTACGCGTCCGACGTCACGCCCGCCCCGGCGAGCGCCGCATGGGCGCGGGCCGCCCGCGCCGCGGCGAACTCCGCGCGCTCCAGCACGACCACCCCGGCCCCCTCGCCGATCACGAAACCGTCCCGGTCCACGTCGAAGGGCCGGGATGCCCGCTCCGGGGCGTCGTTGCGCGTCGAGTGGGCCCTGGCCTGTGCGAACCCGGCCAGCGTCAGCGGGCAGACGCACGCCTCGGCGCCGCCCGCCACCACCACGTCCGCCCGGCCCAGCCGGATCAGGTCCAGGCCCATGGCGATCGCCTCCGCGCCGGACGCGCAAGCGCTGACCGGGGTGTGCGCGCCGCCCCGGGCGCCGAGCTCGATGCTGACCCAGGCGGCCGGGCCGTTCGCCATCAGCATCGGCACCGTGTGCGGGGACACCCGCCGGACCCCGGACGCCTCCAGCACGTCGTCCTGGCCGAGCATGGTCAGCGCCCCGCCCGTGCCCGTACCGATCACCACGGCCAGCCGCTCCGGCTCGACCTCCGGCGCCCCCGCGTCGGCCCACGCCTCCCGCGCGGCGACGAGCGCGACCTGCTCGCAGCGGTCCAGGCGCCGGGCCTGGACGCGGTCCAGGACCTCGGTGGGCTCGACCGCGAGCCGGCCCGCGATCCGTACCGGTAGCCCGGCCGCCCACTCCTCCTCGATCGGGCGGATCCCCGACCGGCCGGCCAGCATCCCGGCCCACGTGGCGGCGGCGTCTCCGCCGAGCGGGGTGGTGGCGCCCAGACCCGTCACCACCACGTCACCTGTGTAAGCGCTCACTGGCACACCCTCCTTTATTGAGATCGCACAACAAGATCACTTCGCCTGTCACTCTGCCAGGGAGCCGATCCATGGTCAGGTGCGTGTCTCCACGGAATCCGGCCGTGCAGGGTTAGAGGAAACCCACAGTCGCGTTGGCCCGCCCCCTACCCGTCATACCTGAGAGCCACCGCCCGGATGCCCTCCCTGGTGGGACGCGGATCACCCGGCCCGCTCCCTAACGTCCGCACCGGAAGCACGCACGACAGCCCCTCAGTTCCTCAGCCCCTCCGGTATGGAAGGACCGCCCATGGCGTCCCGCCTGCGCCGCGCCCTGCTCGCCGCGCTCCTCACCACCTCGGTGGCGCTGCCGGTGTCGGCCGCGGCCCGCCCCTCGGCCGTCCCGGCGCCCGCCCCGCCCCGCCTCGCGCCGCTGACGGCCGCCACGACCACGCCCGGGACGCTCGACGCGCGGTACGCCGCGAACCGCGCCTCCCTCCGCGCGGCCGAGCGCATGGCCGCCGGCCACGGCGACCGCCGGCGGGCCGCCGCGCTGCGCGCGATGGCGGACCCGGCACGCCGCTTCCTCCACTTCGACGGCCGCGACGGCGGCCGCACCGCCGAGGTCGTCGGGGACCTGGCACGCGCCGACCGCGTCGCGGTCCTGGTCCCGGGCGCCGACACCGGCCTCGATACGTACGGGCGCTTCCACGCCGGCGCCGTGGCGCTCCAGCGCGAGCTGGGCGACCGGGCGGCCGTCGTCGCCTGGCTCGGCTACGCGACGCCGCGCACCCTGGGCCCCGAGGCCCTGACGGACGGCCGGGCCGCGGACGCCGGGCCGCGACTGGCCGCCTTCGTGCGGGAGTTGGCCCGGGCCAAGCCCGCCGCCCGGATCTCGCTGCTCTGCCACTCGTACGGCTCCGTCGTCTGCGCCGACGCGGCCCCGGGCCTGCCCGTCGCCGACATCGTCCTGTACGGCAGCCCGGGCACGGGCCGCACCGGCACCGCCCGGCAGCTGCGCACGACGGCCACCGTCTGGGCGGGCCGGGGCGCCGCCGACTGGATCGCCGACGTGCCGCACGTACGGCTCCGGGTCCCGTTCCTCACCACCGTCGGGTTCGGGACCGATCCGGTGTCGCCGGAGTTCGGCGCGCGCGTCTTCGACGCGGGAGCGGGCGGCCACAGCGACTACCTCGCACCCGGTTCCGCACCCCTGCGCACCCTCGCCCGCATCGTCTCCGGGGAGGTTCCCGATGCGTGAGCTCGTCCGGCGGATCGACGCCGCCACCCCGCCCGGCCGCGACCGCGCCGTCGACGCCCTGCGCGCGCTCGCCATCCTCGGCGTGGTCCTCGGGCACTGGCTGGTGACGGCCCTCGTCGCCGACAGCGGCACGGTCCGCGCCACCAGCCCGCTGTCGTACCTGCCCCACCTCGCCCCCGTCTCCTGGCTGTTGCAGACCCTCGCCGTCTTCTTCCTGGTCGGCGGGTACGTGGCCGCGCGGAGCCACGCCGCGGCGCGCGCCGGGGGCACGCCGTACCGGCGGTGGCTCGGCGCGCGCCTGGTCCGGTTGTCCCGGCCGGTGGTCCCCGTGGTGGCGGTGTGGGCCGTGGCGGCGGTCGCGATGCTGGCCGCCGGGGCGGGCGACGGGACCGTACGCGCCCTGCTCAAGCTGGTGCTGTCGCCCCTGTGGTTCCTGCTCGTCTTCGCGGCGCTGACGGCGGCCACCCCGCTGGTCGCGCGGCTGCACCCGCTGTGGCCGCTCGCCGTCGTGCTCCACGTCGACCTGGCGCGCTTCGGCCTCGGCGGCCCGGACGCGCTCGGCTGGGCCAACGTGGCGGCCGGCTGGCTGGTGCCGTACTGCCTGGGCACGCTCTGGGCGCGGCACGGCCTGCCGGGGCGTACGACGGGATGGGCGCTGCTCGCCGTCGGCGCCGCCGCCACCGCCGGTCTCGTCCTGTTCGCCGGCTACCCGGCGTCCATGGCCGGTGTGCCCGGCGCCGCGGTCTCCAACCTCAACCCGCCGACGCTCGCCGCCGTCACCTTCGGCCTCGCCCAGTGCGGTGCGGCGCTGTTGCTGACGCGCCCGCTGCGGCGGGTGCTGAGGCGGCCCGCGGCGTGGGCGGCCGTGGCGCTGGTGAACCTCTCCGCGATGACCGTCTTCCTCTGGCACCAGACCGCGATGATGGCCGTCACCGCGCTCGGCCTGCTCGCGGACGGGCCCCTTCCCGGGCTGCACACCGTGCCGGACGGCGCCGGCTGGATCCTGGCCCGCCTCGCCTGGCTGCCGCTGTTCGCGGCGGCGCTGCTGGTGTGCCGGGTGGCGTTCCGCACGTACGAACAGGGCTCCGGCAGGCGCTCGGGTCCGGGCGCGAGCCGAGTGGTGCGCGTGGGCGGCCCCGCGCGGGAGAGGGAGGCGCGGCGTGACCGGCAAGACACGCTTTAGGGTGAGCCCTGTGACGAGGGGGATCATGGGGGAGCGCTGGGCGAAGGGCCCGCGTGCGGTGCTGCGCGCCCTGCGCGAGGACCTGCTGACGGCGGACCCGGAAGGACTGCCGGGTGCCCGGGCCCCGCGCTGGCTCGACTGGCGGCCCGCGCTCGTGGTGCCGCTGATGCTGATCGCCGGGACGCTGGTCATCCTGGGCACCGAGGAGTACGGCGAGGACTACGGACTGGGCGACGGGCTGGGCCTGCTGCTCGCCTCCGTCCAGGCTGCGGCGCTCATCGCCGGGCTGTACTTCCCCGTCCCGGCCTGGTGGGCGGCGACACTCGTCATGATCATGGCCACGCAGCCGGTGGCCGACGGCGCCGTCGCCCCGCACTCCTGGATACCGGGCCCGCTCCCGGCCCACGCGGGGGTGCCGTACCCCTGGACGTCCGGCGGGCTGGTGGTGCAGGCGGGCGTGCTGTTCCTGCTCGCCCTGCGGGTGCGGCTGCGGGCCGCGGCCACGGCACTGGTCCTCACCCTCCTGGCGGGCCTCCTTCTGCTGCTGGACGCCGTGGGCTCCGGATACCACCTCGGGAGTGTCAGCCTGGCCGTGCCGGTCCTCGTGGGC
Source organism: Streptomyces sp. NPDC003036 (assembly GCF_040611175.1). NCBI lineage: Bacteria > Bacillati > Actinomycetota > Actinomycetes > Kitasatosporales > Streptomycetaceae > Streptomyces > Streptomyces sp. NPDC003036. Next base: position 56,535 of record NZ_JBEXNO010000028.1, read on the forward strand.
ACGACCGTGCTCGGCTCGGCCCTGCGCGGCCGCCAGGTGGCCCGTACCGAACTGGTCGCCCAGGCGGAGCTCACCGCCGGGGAACGGGCCCGGCGCACCCTGCTGGAGGAGCGCCACCGGATCGCGCGCGAGCTGCACGACGTGGTCGCCCACCACATGTCGGTCATCTCCATCCAGGCGCAGGTCGCCCCGCACCTCGTCGCCGACCCGTCCGACGAGCTGCGCGAGAACCTCGCCGGCATCCGGCAGAACGCCGTCGAGGCCCTCACCGAACTCCGCCGCGTCCTCGGCGTCCTGCGCTCCGAGGAGGCCCTCGCCGAGGGCGCGCGCCACGCCCCGCAGCCGACCCTCGCCCAGCTGGACGAGCTCGTCGCGGGCGTGCGCGGCGCCGGTGTCACCGTCACGGCCCGCACCACCGGAACCCCGCGTCCGCTGCCGCCGGGCGTCGAGCTGTCGGCGTTCCGTATCGTGCAGGAGGCGCTCAGCAACGTGATGCGGCACGCGCCCGGGGCGGAGGTGCGCGTGGAGACGGGGTACCACCCCTCCGGGCTCACCGTCCGCGTCACCAACACCCCGCCGCTCCACCCCGCCCAGCCCTCGCCGGGCACCGGTCACGGACTGCTCGGCATGCGGGAGCGCACGGCGATGCTCGGCGGCGACCTCGCCACCGGGCCCACCCCGGACGGCGGTTACGAGGTGACCGCGGTCCTGCCGGCGCACGCGACGAACCCGACCACCGAGGACCCCGTATGACGACCCCCATCCGCGTCCTGATCGCCGACGACCAGATGATGGTCCGCCAGGGCTTCACGGTGCTGCTCAACGCCGAACCGGGCATCGAGGTCGCCGGCCAGGCCGTGGACGGTCTCGACGCCGTCGCCAAGGTCGCCGAACTCGCCCCGGACGTCGTCCTGATGGACATCCGCATGCCCGGCCTCGGCGGCATCGAGGCCACGCGCCGCATCACCGCGGCACCCGGCGCCACCGCGCGCGTCCTGGTCCTGACCACCTTCGACCTCGACGAGTACGTGTACGAGGCGCTGCGCGCGGGCGCCTCCGGCTTCCTCCTCAAGGACGCGTCGGCCGACGAACTCGCCCAGGCGGTACGGGTCGTGGCCGGGGGCGAGGCACTGCTCGCGCCGAACATCACCAAGCGGCTCATCGCCGAGTTCGCCCGCGTGACCCGCACCGCCACCGTCCGCACCCCGCGCCAGGGCCGCGCCGGCGACCTGACGGAGCGCGAGACCGAAGTGCTGGCGCTGATCGCGCAGGGCCTGTCCAACGCGGAGATCGCCGAGCGTCTGGTCGTCGCCGAGCAGACCGTGAAGACCCACGTCGGCCGGATCCTCGTCAAACTGGGCCTGCGCGACCGCACACAGGCGGCGGTCTTCGCGTACGAGACGGGCCTGGTCCGCCCGGCCGGGTACTGAGCCGGTCGGGCGCCCTCACCGGCGTACGGCGCCGGCGAGGACCGCGGTCACGACCTTGGCGACGGCTCCGTCCTCCGGCGGCGCGCCTTCCCGGTCGGCGAACAGCAGGTGCACGGCGCCGATGAGCGTGGGAGCCAGGGTGTCGACGTCGGCGTCGGCGTCGACGCGGCCCCGTTCCCGCTCGGCGGTCAGGTACGAGGCGATCATCGCGGCGGCTTCCGCCAGGACCGGGACGCCGGCCGGCCCGTCCCGGCGCAGCCGGGCGCGCAGCTCGTCGCGGGAGATGACGAGGGCGACGATGGACACGGCGACCGACCGGAACAGGCCCGTCAGCGCGCCGGTGAGGTTGTCGGTGACCGAACCGCTCCCGGCGCAGGCGCGCAGGGCCCCGGCCTGGTCGTCGATGCGCCGGACCCGGTCGCGTACGAGCTCGGCGAGGAAGTCGTCGAAGTCGGCGAAGTGCCGGTGCAGGACGCCCTTGGCGCAGCCCGCCTCCGTGGTGACCGCCCGGCTGGTCAGCGCGTTCGGCCCGTCCCGGAGCAGGACGCGCTCGGCGGCGTCGAACAGCTGCTCGCGGGGGTCGCGGAGGGCCACTCCCGTCGGCATCAGGCCCCGCCTCGAGTTCCGGCCCCGCCTCGGATTCCGGCCTCGCCGCGCACCGCGGTGACCGCCACCGTGACGTAACGCATCGTGAAGCCGCCGCCCCGCGCGTCGATGGCGGCCCCGACACCCTCCAGGACCTCCGCCAGCTTGTCCGGCGGGAGGCGGGTGAAGGCGCCCTGGGTGGGCATCTGATCCAGCCACGCGTCCCGCGTGTAGGACCACTCCCAGTCGAAGCGCCACTGCTCCGGGGCGCCGAAGCCGCCCGCCTCGCGCATGCCGTCGGCCGCCTTGGCGAAGACCGTCCGGTACGCGTCCAGGGCGCCCCGCGCCATCGCGTGGGGGTCGAACGGCGCGTCGGGCAGCGCCCGCCGGCAGACCTCGGCGACGGCTTCGGCCAGGTCGGGCGGGAACTCGAAGGCGCTCCAGAACGGGGCCAGCAGCCCGCCGGGGCGCAGCACGCGCGCGGCCTGGGCCGCTCCCGCGGCGGGGTCGATCCAGTGCCAGGCCTGGCCGGCGACGACCGCGTCGAAGGCCCGGCCCGCCGGATCCCACGCCTCGAACGTCGCCACCTCCACCTCGGTTCCCAGCCGCCGCGCCCGGTCGGCCATACGCGGGTCGGGCTCGACCCCGAGGACCCGGCAGCCGGCCTCCTGGAACTGCCGGGCGGCGATGCCGGTACCACACCCGACGTCGAGGACGCCGGGGCCCGGGCTGCCGGCGACGATCCGCTCCACCAGGGCCTGGGGATAGCGGGGCCGGGCCCGGTCGTAGCGCTCGGCGTCCGTGCCGAACGACTCGGCCACCCGGCGGTGTCGGTGAGGCTCGTGCGCGGAGGAGCGACCTCGCTCCGGTGGAGTGGGCATGTGCCCACCTTTAGTGGGCGCATGCCCACTCGTCAAGGTCCACGACGCCTCGCCCGCCCCGGTGCCCCGGCCGCGTGCCATGCTGGTGCGTATGGCGACCCTGGATGATCTGGTACGGCTGCGACGTGCCCGGGACGTGATGGACCGCGACTACGCGCAGCCGCTGGACGTGCCCGCGCTGGCCAGGGTCGCCCACATGTCGGCCGGGCACTTCTCGCGCAGCTTCCGCGCCGCGTTCGGGGAGACGCCCTACAACTACCTGATGACCCGCCGCATCGAGCGGGCGAAGGCGCTGCTGCGGCGGGGCGACATGAGCGTGACCGAGGTCTGTTTCGCGGTGGGATGTACCTCGCTCGGCTCGTTCAGCTCGCGCTTCACCGAGCTCGTGGGCGAGAGCCCGAGCGCCTACCGGGCCCGCCCCCACGAGGCCGGTGCCGGGATCCCGGCGTGCGTCGCCAAGGTCCTCACCCGACCGGCCAGGAACCGGAACCGTGAACCGGTCGGGGCCGGGGAACAACCAGCCGGGGCCGGAGAGGGATCGGTCAGGATCGGAGAAGCGGAAGCCGCCGCCGCCTCGTAGCGTCGAGGGCATGGACATCAAACTCTCCCAGTGCTTCATCGCCGTCGACGACCATGACAAGGCGCTCGCCTTCTACCGCGACGTCCTCGGCTTCGAGGTGCGCAACGACGTCGCGTTCGAGGGGATGCGCTGGGTGACCGTCGGCTCGCCCGCGCAGCCGGACGTGGAGATCGTTCTGGAGCCGCCGCTCGCCGACCCCAACGCCTCGCCCGCCGACCGGCAGGCGATGGCCGAACTGCTGGCCAAGGGCATGCTGCGCGGCGTGATCTTCACCACCGACGACTGCGACGCCACCTTCGAACGCGTCCGGGCCGCCGGCGGCGAGGTGCTGCAGGAGCCGATCGACCAGCCGTACGGCGTGCGCGACTGCGCCTTCCGCGACCCGGCCGGCAACATGCTCCGCTTCAACCAGCCCCGCAAGCGGTAAGGGCGGCCCCGCAGGCCGCGGTAAGGGCCGACCTCGGCCGGGTCCGGCCCCCGCCGCGGAGCGCTCCAACTCCCCGGCGGGGCAAGCGACTCGGCCGTTCCACCGGGGAACGCGGCCGGCGGTGGTCGCGCTCCCCGGCAGGAGGGATACTTCCCCGACGCCGCAAGATCGCCGGCCGCATCGGCCGCACAGAGACACCGGCCCCGCCCGCAGAGGGAGAGACGATGAGCATGGCCACGACGACGGACACGCAGTCGCCCGTGCCGCCGCACACCGCCGACAGCCACGACCTGATCCGCGTGCACGGCGCGCGCGTGAACAACCTCAAGGACGTCAGCCTGGAGATCCCCAAGCGCCGGCTGACGGTGTTCACCGGAGTCTCCGGTTCGGGCAAGAGCTCGCTGGTGTTCGACACGATCGCCGCGGAGTCGCAGCGGCTGATCAACGAGACCTACAGCGCCTTCGTCCAGGGCTTCATGCCGACGCTGGCGCGGCCCGACGTCGACGTACTCGAAGGCCTGACGACCGCGATCATTGTCGACCAGCAGCGGATGGGCGCCAACCCCCGCTCCACGGTGGGCACCGTCACCGACGCCCACGCGATGCTGCGCATCCTCTTCAGCCGGCTCGGCCGCCCGCACATCGGCTCGCCGCAGGCCTTCTCCTTCAACGTCGCCTCCATCAGCGGAGCGGGCGCGGTCACCTTCGAACGCGGCGGGAAGACGACGAAGGAGCGGCGCGACTTCAAGATCACCGGCGGCATGTGCCCGCGCTGCGAGGGCATGGGCAGGGTCTCCGACGTCGACCTGACCCAGCTGTACGACGACACCAAGTCGCTCAACGAGGGCGCGCTCACCATCCCCGGCTACACCGTGGACGGCTGGTACGGCCGCATCTACAGCGGCTGCGGCTTCTTCGACCCCGACAAGCCGATCCGCGACTTCACCGAGAAGGAGCTGGACGCCCTCCTCCACAAGGAGCCGACCAAGATCAAGGTCGAGGGCATCAACCTCACCTACGAGGGGCTGATCCCGAAGCTCCGCAAGTCGATGCTGTCCAAGGACCGGGAGGCGCTCCAGCCGCACATCCGGGCGTTCGTGGACCGGGCCGTCACCTTCACCACCTGCCCCGACTGCGACGGCACCCGGCTCACCGAGGCGGCCCGGTCCTCCAAGATCGGTGGCATCAGCATCGCCGACGCCTGCGCGATGCAGATCAGCGACCTCGCCGCATGGGTCCGCGACCTCGACGAGCCCTCGGCGGCGCCGCTGCTCGCCTCGCTGCGGCAGACCCTGGACTCCTTCGTGGAGATCGGTCTCGGCTACCTCTCGCTCGACCGGCCGTCGGGCACGCTGTCGGGCGGTGAGGCGCAGCGGGTCAAGATGATCCGCCACCTCGGCTCCTCGCTCACCGACGTCACCTACGTCTTCGACGAGCCGACCGCGGGCCTGCACCCCCATGACATCCAGCGGATGAACGACCTGCTGCTGCGGTTGCGCGACAAGGGCAACACCGTGCTCGTCGTGGAGCACAAGCCCGAGGTGATCGCCATCGCCGACCACGTCGTCGACCTCGGCCCCGGCGCCGGCACGGCGGGCGGCACGGTCTGCTTCGAGGGCACCGTAGAGGGGCTGCGGGCCGCCGACACCGTCACCGGCCGCCATCTCGACGACCGGGCCGCCCTCAAGGAGGCGGTGCGCAAGCCCACCGGCACGCTGGAGATCCGCGGCGCGACGACGAACAACCTGCGGGGTGTCGACGTCGACGTCCCGCTCGGGGTGCTCTGCGTGGTCACGGGCGTGGCCGGCTCCGGCAAGAGCTCCCTCATCCACGGGTCGATCCGCCCGGACGACGGCGTGGTCTCCATCGACCAGACCCCGATCCGCGGCTCGCGGCGCAGCAACCCGGCGACGTACACCGGGCTGCTCGACCCCATCCGCAAGGCCTTCGCCAAGGCCAACGGCGTCAAGCCGGCGCTCTTCAGCGCCAACAGCGAAGGCGCCTGCCCCACCTGCAACGGCGCCGGCGTCATCTACACCGACCTGGCGATGATGGCGGGCGTCGCCACCGTCTGCGAGGAGTGCGAGGGCAAGCGGTTCCAGGCCTCCGTCCTCGACCACCACCTCGGCGGCCGGGACATCAGCGAGGTGCTCGCGATGTCGGTGACCGAGGCCGAGGAGTTCTTCGGCGCCGGCGAGGCGCGCACCCCGGCGGCCCACAAGATCCTGACGCGGCTCGCCGACGTCGGGCTCGGCTACCTCACCCTGGGCCAGCCGCTCACCACGCTCTCCGGCGGCGAGCGGCAGCGGCTCAAGCTCGCCACGCACATGGCGGAGAAGGGCGGTGTGTACGTCCTCGACGAGCCGACCACCGGCCTCCACCTCGCCGACGTCGAGCAGCTGCTCGGCCTTCTCGACCGGCTTGTCGACTCCGGCAAGTCGGTCATCGTCATCGAGCACCACCAGGCGGTCATGGCGCACGCCGACTGGATCATCGACCTCGGCCCGGGCGCCGGCCACGACGGCGGCCGGATCGTCTTCGAAGGCGCCCCCGCCGACCTCGTCGCCGCCCGCTCCACCCTCACCGGCGAGCACCTCGCGGCGTACGTCGGGGCCTGAGCGGGACGGCCGGCGGGACTCCTTTGCATAAAGCTGCATAGCTGCGTATAGTCATGCCATCACCGAGGAGGACCGATGGCAGTACGAGCAGCAGTGGCGGGCGCGAGCGGATACGCGGGCGGAGAGCTCCTCCGCCTGCTTCTCGCCCACCCCCGCGTCGAGATCGGCGCCCTGACCGGCAACTCCAACGCCGGCCAGCGCTTCGGCGGGCTCCAGCCGCACCTGCTGCCGCTCGCCGACCGGGTGCTGGAGCCGACCACCGCGGAGGTCCTCGCCGGGCATGACGTCGTGTTCCTGGCGCTGCCGCACGGGCAGTCCGCCGCCGTCGCCGAGCAGCTCGGCGACGACGTCCTCGTCGTCGACATGGGCGCCGACTTCCGGCTGGAGGACGCCGCCGACTGGGAGAAGTTCTACGGCTCCCCGCACGCCGGAACCTGGCCCTACGGTCTTCCCGAGCTGCCGGGCGCCCGCGCCGCGCTGGAGGGGTCCCGGCGCGTCGCGGTGCCCGGCTGTTACCCCACCGCCGTATCGCTCGCGCTCTTTCCGGCGTACGGCAGCGGGCTCGTCGAGCCGGACGCCGTGATCGTCGCGGCCACCGGCACCTCCGGCGCGGGCAAGGCGCTCAAGCCGCACCTGCTCGGCTCCGAGGTCATGGGCTCCATGTCCCCGTACGGCGTGGGCGGCGGGCACCGGCACACCCCCGAGATGAGCCAGAACCTCAGCGGTGTGGCGGGCGAGAAGGTCACCGTCTCCTTCACCCCGACCCTCGCCCCCATGGCCCGCGGCATCCTCGCCACCTGCAGCGCCAAGGCGAAGCCGGGCACCACGGCCGAGGACGTACGCGCCGCGTACGAGAAGGCGTACGCCGACGAGCCGTTCGTCCACCTCCTCCCGGAGGGGCAGTGGCCCGCGACCGCCTCCGTCTACGGCTCGAACGCCGTCCAGGTCCAGGTCGCGTACGACGAGACGGCCGGCCGCGTCATCGCGATCAGCGCCATCGACAACCTCACCAAGGGCACCGCCGGCGGCGCGGTGCAGAGCATGAACATCGCCCTCGGTTTCCCGGAGGAAACCGGACTTTCCACGATCGGAGTGGCACCGTGAGCGTCACGGCAGCGAAGGGATTCACGGCGGCGGGCATCGCCGCCGGGATCAAGCAGAACGGCAACCCGGACCTGGCCCTCGTGGTCAACACCGGGCCCCGCCGCGCCGCCGCGGGCGTCTTCACCTCCAACCGCGTCAAGGCCGCGCCCGTCCAGTGGTCCGAGCAGGTCCTGAAGAGCGGCGAGCTGACCGCCGTCGTCCTCAACTCCGGCGGCGCCAATGCCTGCACCGGCCCGCAGGGCTTCCAGGACACCCACGCCACCGCCGAGAAGGTCGCCGCCGTCTTGAATGAGAGGGGTCTTGGCATCGGCGCGGGCGAGGTCGCCGTCGCGTCGACCGGCCTCATCGGCGTACTCCTGCCCATGGACAAGCTGCTGCCCGGTGTCGAGAAGGCCGCCGAGGCGCTCAGCGAGCACGGCGGCGAGAAGGCCGCCATCGCGATCAAGACGACCGACACCGTCCACAAGACGTCCGTGGTGACCAAGGACGGCTGGACCGTCGGCGGCATGGCCAAGGGCGCGGGCATGCTCGCCCCCGGCCTCGCCACCATGCTCGTCGTCCTCACCACCGACGCCGACCTCGACGCCCCGACGCTCGACAAGGCGCTGCGCGACGCCACCCGCGTCACCTTCGACCGGGTCGACTCCGACGGCTGCATGTCCACCAACGACACCGTCCTGCTCCTCGCCTCCGGCGCCTCCGGCACGACGCCCGCGTACGAGGAGTTCGCCGACGCCGTACGCACCGTCTGCGACGACCTCGGCCGGCAGCTCATCGGCGACGCGGAGGGCGCGTCCAAGGACATCCGTATCGAGGTGATCAACGCGGCGAGCGAGGAGGACGCGGTCGAGGTGGGCCGCTCCATCGCCCGCAACAACCTCCTCAAGTGCGCCATCCACGGCGAGGACCCCAACTGGGGCCGCGTCCTGTCCGCCATCGGCACCACCAAGGCCGCCTTCGAGCCGGACCGGCTCAACGTCGCCATCAACGGCGTCTGGGTCTGCAAGAACGGCTCGGTCGGCGAGGACCGCGACCTCGTCGACATGCGCTACCGCGAGGTGACGATCACCGCCGACCTCGCCGCCGGGTCCGAGTCCGCCGTCATCTGGACCAACGACCTCACCGCCGACTACGTCCACGAGAACAGCGCGTACTCCTCCTGAGGACTCATGAGCACCCGTAAGCACACCGCCCTGCCCAAGGCCCAGATCCTCATCGAGGCGCTGCCCTGGCTGACCCGCCACCGCGGCAAGACCGTCGTCATCAAGTTCGGCGGCAACGCCATGATCGACGAGGACCTGAAAGCCGCCTTCGCCCAGGACGTCGTCTTCCTGCACCACGCCGGCCTCAAGCCGGTCGTCGTGCACGGCGGCGGCCCGCAGATCAGCGCCGCGCTCGACCGTCACGGCATCGTCAGCGAGTTCAAGGCGGGCCTCCGGGTCACCACCGAGGACGCGATGGACGTCGTACGGATGGTCCTGGCCGGACAGGTCCAGCGCGAGCTCGTCGGGCTGCTCAACCAGCACGGCCCACTCGCCGTCGGCCTCACCGGCGAGGACGCCCACACCATCACCGCCACCAAGCACCAGCCGCGCATCGACGGTGAGCTCGTCGACATCGGGCGCGTCGGGGAGATCACCGGGATCGACACCGGCGCCATCGAGGCCCTGCTCGCCGACGGCCGCATCCCGGTCGTCTCGTCGATCGCCCGTTCCCAGGACGACGGACATGTCTACAACGTCAATGCTGATACGGCGGCTGCGGCACTCGCTGCGGCGCTGGGCGCCGAGACGCTGATGGTCCTGACCGATGTCGAGGGCCTGTACGAGGACTGGCCCCACTCCGACGAGGTCATCAGCCGGCTCACCGCCACCCAGCTGGAGAAGCTGCTGCCCGAGCTCTCCAGCGGCATGGTCCCCAAGATGGAGGGCTGCCTCCACGCCGTACGCAACGGCGTGACGACCGCGCGCGTCATCGACGGCCGCGTGCAGCACTCCATCCTGCTGGAGATCTTCACCGACGAGGGCATCGGCACGATGGTCGTGCCGGACGGACAGGGGGAGTCATGACCGCGAACGAGCAGCTGACCCAGCGGTGGCAGGGCGCGCTGATGGACAACTACGGCACGCCCCGGCTCCCTCTCGTACGCGGTGAGGGCGCGAAGGTCTGGGACGCCGACGGGACCGAGTACCTCGACTTCGTCGGCGGCATCGCCGTCAACGCCCTCGGCCACGCCCACCCCGCGATCGTGGACGCCGTCTCCACGCAGATCGCGTCCCTCGGCCACGTCTCCAACCTCTTCGTCGCCGAGCCGCCCGTCGCGCTCGCCGAGCGGCTGCTCCAGCTCTTCGGCCGGCCCGGCCGGGTCTTCTTCTGCAACTCCGGCGCCGAGGCCAACGAAGCCGTCTTCAAGATCGGCCGGCTGACCGGGCGCACCCACATGGTCGCCACCGACGGCGGCTTCCACGGCCGCACCATGGGCTCGCTCGCCCTCACCGGCCAGCCCGCCAAGCAGCAGCCGTTCCTGCCGCTGCCCGGCGACGTCACCCACGTGCCGTACGGAGACGCCGACGCGCTGCGCGAAGCCGTCACCGAGGAGACGGCGTTCGTCGTCATCGAGCCCATCCAGGGCGAGAACGGCGTCGTCGTCCCGCCCGCCGGCTACCTGAAGGCGGCCCGGGAGATCACCCGCGCCACCGGCACGCTCCTCGTCCTCGACGAGGTGCAGACGGGCATCGGCCGGTGCGGCCACTGGTTTGAGCACCAGGCGCACGGCGTCGACCCGGACATCGTCACCCTCGCCAAGGGCCTCGGCGGCGGCCTGCCCCTCGGAGCGACCGTCGCCTTCGGGCCTGCGGCCGACCTGCTGAAGCCCGGACACCACGGCACCACCTTCGGCGGCAACCCCGTCGCCTGCGCCGCCGGACTCGCCGTGATCGACACCCTCGCGGCCGACGGGGCCCTCGACCAGGTCAAGCGCGTCGGCGAGAAGCTGCGCGACGGAATCGAGGCCCTGGGCCACCCGCTGGTCTCCCACGTCCGTGGTGCCGGCCTCCTGCTGGGTATCGTGCTCACCGAGCCCCTCGCACCGCGGGTGCAGCAGGCGGCTCAGGACGCCGGCCTCCTGGTGAACGCGCCCGCCCCCGATGTCGTACGGCTCATGCCCCCGCTGATCATCGGCGACGACGTGGTGGACGCCTTCCTCCGGGCCCTGCCCGGCGCCCTCGACGCAAGTGCCAACGGGGACGGACGATCCGGAGAATGAGACGACGATGAGCGAGGCCCAGGACAACGAGCACGGCGGGCCGTCCGTTCCGCAGACGCGCACCGCACGCCACCGCCGGATCGTGGACATCCTCAACCGGCAGCCGGTCCGCTCCCAGAGCCAGCTGGCGAAGCTCCTCGCGGACGACGGGCTGAGCGTCACCCAGGCGACGCTCTCCCGCGACCTTGACGAGCTCGGCGCGGTGAAGATCCGCAACACGGGCGGCGAACTGATCTACGCGGTCCCCAGCGAGGGCGGCTTCCGCACCCCGCAGGCGCCCCTCGGCGAGTCCGCCAAGGAGGAGCGCATGCGGCGCCTCTCCGCCGAACTGCTGATCTCCGCCGAGGCCTCCGCCAACCTGGTGGTGCTGCGCACCCCGCCGGGCGCGGCCCAGTTCCTCGCCTCCGCGATCGACCAGGCCGAGCTCCACGCGGTCCTCGGCACCATCGCGGGCGACGACACCCTGCTCCTCATCTCCCGCGACCCGTCGGGCGGCCAGGCGCTCGCGGACCATCTGCTGCGGCTGGCGCAGAAGGAGCGGTAGGGGGCGGGGGCCCGGTCGGCAACGGCCCCGGTCAGCAACCGCTGACCGGGGTGAGGGACACCAGGGCCGTGTGCGGAACGGTGTGGAGCGCCTTCGCGGCGCCCCGCCCGGTCCGCACCACGACACCGGCGCGATCCGCCTTCACCAGATCGCCGCACAGCTCGGCCGACGGCGTGGTGACCCGCACGGGATGCCCCGGCGGCGCGGCGGCCGCCGTCCACACCACTCCGGTGGCCCCGGCGGCGAGCGCCAGCCCCGAGACGCAGCACACGGCGGCCCACCGCAGCGAGCGGGTGACGCGGACGACTTCGGCCGCCGTCCAGCGGCGAAGATTCTGGCCGCTGAGAACGATCCGCTTCCCCGGGCGCCCGTGCGCGGCCCGCACGGCGAGCAGGGCGCCGCACACCAGCGCCGCGAAGGCCGCCGCGGCCAGTCCGGCCGCCCACCGACCGGTGGCGGCGGGCAGCCCGGACAGCTGGTCCTGCCCCTTGACCACCGTGAGGACGGCGAGCAGGGCCGTCAGACCCGCCAGCCCGTTCCTCCAGCCCTCGGCCTGGCGGCGCAGCTCGGGAAGCTGGGTGAACTCGAGCTCCCGCGCCAGCTCCGCCCAGCGCCGGTCCGACCGCGTACTCACGAGCCGCCGTCCGCGGCCGCTGCCGCGCCGGCCGACCGCCAGCTCGCACCGCAACCGACGAAGGCGGCGTCCGAGGGCAGGGACGGATGCGGATGGCCGCACTCGCAGAAGTGGACCTCGTCGGCGAGGAGATCGGGGGCACGGTCCACCGCGCGGGCCCGGAAGGGCCATGGGCTCTTCGTACCCACACCGGGCAGGCCGTACGGATACTCGGTGACCGTGGGCCCGTAACAGCGTGGGCAGACGCCCTCGACCACCATGCGCAGGCCGTCCGCCGTGGTGCGCTGGGAGAGGGGTGTCACGGCACGCCCCATGTCGGTCTCCAGGTACGGAAGGCCGACGTCGTGCGCGGCGGGGTGGTCAGTCAACCTCGTCCTCCAGGTTCAGCTCGAACAGCGGTGCGTACAGGCGCAGGCGTTCCCTCACCCACGCCTCGGTCTCGCCGGTGGTGTGGGCGGCGAAGCGCACCTGGTGCGCGCTCACGGGCCCGTGCAGGGCGGGCAGCATGCCGTCCCCGTGCGCGGACAGCAGGATCAGGTCCTGCCACAGGGGCAGCACCTCCGGCACGGTCGGCTCGGGCCATCCGGGCAGGCGGGGCGTCTCCTCCATGCAGAGGTACGGCGACACGCGCCGCCAGGTGTGACGCACGTCCTCGCCGAGCCGCGCCGCGATACCGACCAGGTCGAGCGGTACGAGCGGGGACCCCGCAGCGGAGACGCGGAGTTCGGGCTTGAGCGCCCAGTGGTCCTCGGCCTCCGGCCTCTCCCCGGGAAGGCACCCCACCTCCTCCTCGGACAGCTCCGGCACGAGCGCTCCGATGGGCCTCAGCCGCGACAGGCGGCGGTAGGCGTCGCGGGGCCCGATGTGGAGCGCGCGGGCGTACTCGGCGAGCCTGTCGGCCGTCAGCGGTGCCCACCGCGGCGGCTCGAACCACTCGCCGTCGCGCAGGGGGTCGTCATCGTCGTCGCCCCACCCCAGCAGGGCACCCGCCTCCTCACGGCCGGGGCGCAGGTCCGCCAGTTCCGCCGGCAGCGGAGGCACGGTGAGGCCGAGGCCCTTCGCACACCGCCGGGCCCGCTTCCACGTCTTGCCCAGGGACGACCTCAGCAGGAGGGCGGCGGAGTAGAGCACGTCCCCGGTGGGCAGGACGGGGTAGTCGGCCGCGTCGAACGACGTGTCCTGACCCGAGAACAGGTACTGATCCGTCAGCGGCAGGTCAGTCCATGACCGCAGCAGGGCGCCGGCTGGGGGAACATCCAGTCCGGCGGTTTGCAGCTCCTCGACCGCGTACGACAGCACCTCCCAGTCCATGTCATGGGGCCGTGCGTACGCCAGGTCGCGCAGCGTCAGCCCGTTCTCGGGCCGGATGCCGCAGGCATAGGCGCTGCTCAGGAGCATGGCGGTGTCCGCCTCCACATAGACGCCCTTGCCGGTCCCTTTCCGGTAGCGCCGCGTGTGGCGCAGGCCCAGGAGCGCGGCCCAGCGCGACAGTTCCTTCTCCGCCTTGCGCAGGGAGACCTCCCACTGCGCCGCGAGCTCGACGGTCGCTCCCCAGGCCAGCTCCACGCCCCCGTCGTCGGTGGTGTGCAGGTAGTCCACGACCACGTTCAGGATGTCGAACGGAAGGCGATCCCACCGCTCGACGGACCGCTCGCTGGGAGCCGTCCATCCCAACCAGTCGAAGAGCGCCAGGCGTTCCCGTACGGAGTGCGGATCGAGGCGCAGTCGGCGCGCGATGCGCACCACGTCCCACGGCCACCGTGTCCGACGCCATTCGCCCTTCTCCTCCAGGTAGAGGATCTGGAGATCGCCGTTGTCGCACACGTGCCGTTCATGGTGCTCCGGTACGGCGGCGATTGGTGCCCGCAGGAAGGGCGCGTAGCGCTCGGCCGCCCGCGCCAGGTCGCCGAGGGGGAGGTACGCGGCGGCGGAGGCCCGGACGAGGCCACCGAGGTCGTCGGGGGAGTGGCGGTAGTCGTTGCCCTCGCGCTTCTGCCAGGGTTCGGCCTCCGGCCCCAGCAAGCCTTCCATGACCTGGGAGTCACGCTTGTCGGGCACCCACTCCAGGTCCCCGGGCCGGCGCACGGCCGGCGGCGCCAGCCGCGGATGGGCGACGCGCAGGGCGCGTGCCGCCCGCAGCACCGCGGCCACGGTGACGCCCTGTGCGTACGCCGCCGCCACTGCCGTACGCCAGTCCTGCGTGACCGCCGACACGATGCCCGCCCAGCCGGGCTCCGGCACGGGGTACCCCGCCAGCGACGCCGGAGCGGGCTCCTGGCGTGCCAGATGGCGGTTGCCGAGGGCAGCCGCCCGCCATGCCCTGGTGTAGGCCCAGCGGCTCTCGTTCCGGTACGGCGCGGGACTGCTCCTCATGACGTTCGCGTCCCAGTGGAACCAGCCGACGGTGTCGAGGTCCTTCGGCGCGCCCCACGCGTCCATCCGCAGACCCTTGCCCTGCCAGTCCCGCCAGAGCTGCCGGGCCGCGGAGGGGTTCCGGCTCTCCAGGGTCCACAGCCACTCGAACGACAGCCCCGACGACGACGCCAGCGCGCCGGCACCTTCCCGCCACATCGCCGTCGCCCAACGGTGGTCGTACGACTGGAGCTTCTTGCGGTTGACGCTCAGCTCACCGGCGTGCGGCCCGGTGAGGTTGAGTACGTACCCGAACGGCTTCTTGTCCGTGCGGATCCCGTCGCACAGCACCGCACCGCCGTCGGCCACCCACCACAGCACACCGGGAACGGCCTCCACCGCCCAGGTGCCGTCGGCCTCGGCCGGCGGCTGGAGCTCTCCCGCGCGCCAGTGCCGCTCCCGTCCGGACGCGTCGGACACCCGCAGGTCGAACTCGCTGACCAGCACGAGTTCGCGCAGCGTGGCCAGACACGACACCGCCCGGGCGGAGTCGCGCAGATACAGCCGCACGCGTGTCCCGCCCTCGGCGCAGCCCCCCTCCCCGCGGCCGCACTCCTGGATCCGGAACAGGCTGCCGCTGCTGGAGATGTCGACCCTCAGGCCCCTGCCCGCCACCGAGCCGTCGGGGGCGACGGGCCTCGTGACGATGGACATCTCGTCGGCCAGCATGAAATAGCTGAACACGCCGATGCCGAAACGGCTGTTGGGGTAGAGCCGCAGGCGCTGGTCGTGCCGCAGCCAGGCGGCCTGCTCCTGCCGGAACGAACGTGTCTGCCCGAACCGGCGGCCGGCTTGCGTGAAGGTGCTCTTCAGCTGCTCCACACTCATGCCCACACCGTTGTCCAGGCACTCGATGTAGCGCCCGCGCTCGTCCTCGCCCTCGGTGAGCGAGATGCGGCCCGACCACCTCGCCGGTGCGCTGCCCCTGCTGTCCAGGTAGCGCCAGCGCATCGCCCGGTAGCGGCAGGCGTCCATGGCGTTCTGGTACAGCTCCCGCACGGCCAGCGCCGACTCGCCCTCGTAGAGCCGCTCTCCCATGAGGAGGTCCCGTACCTCGGTCTGCGCGAGAGTGAAACGCAGCAGCGGGACGTCGTAGGCGTTGCGGCCGTTGTCCCCGGAGGGCCGCAGCCCCCGGTCCGTCACCCGGGCCGGTACCCCGGCCAGCAGGTCGGCGCGCGACGGCGGCAGCTGCTGCGCGGACTCCCTCAGGGCGCGCGCGAGCTCGTCCGCGTGCTCGACGACGCCCGCGAGCGCGGCGTGGAGTGCGGGATGGGAGCACTCCAGGTCCAGGTGGGCGCCGTGGTCATCGGTGTCCCATGCCGCTCGCCGTACGCCGTCGACCACGTCCTGCGGCAGGACCGGGTCCGAGACGGCGAGGTGTTCGGCGATGACGTCGGGCAGGGTGCGGGCATCGAGCGCGAGGACGGCGGCGAGGCGCAGCAGCCCCGCCAGTTCGCGCAGGCGCAAGGTCTGGTGTCCGCCGGGCAGCAGGATCCGGCCGGAGGCGAGGCCCGGCGGGTCCTCCTCGGGAGCACCGACGGCGATGCCCGCGGCGACCGCCCGCAGAGCCGCCGACAGTGCGGGCGCCCGGCCGCCCCCGTCACCCTGCCCGCCCATCAGGGCCGCGGCGAACGGTCCGGCCTCCACGTCCGGGACGGGGTCCTCGTCGGTCTCGAACCGCTCCTCGATCCACCGGTGCACCAGCCAGAGCGCCACACTCATGGCCTCCTCGCGCGAACCGTTCAACCAGCACGCCGACACCTTCTGCGCGATGTGCGGATGGTGCTCGGCCACCTGTTCGTAGTGCCTGCGCCAGGCGTCGCCGTCCTCCCGGCGCCACACCGTGTACGCCTTGATGTCCCGCGCCTGGCTCAGCAGCCGGGCCCGGGCCGCCTCGTACAGGAACGGCGCGGCGATCAGCGCGGCGGCTTCGACGGGGTCGAGCCTCACCGCCTTGTGCAGCAGCCCCGGCAGCCGGTCCCGCAGGAGCCGGACGGGGAAGGCGTCGTCCGCCCAGGGGTCCGGCATGCGCTTCTGGGCGAGGTGGACCACGGAGGCGCAGGTCTCGGCCAGCGTGGCCAGGTGCTCCTGGAGCGCCCGCACGCCGAGCCCTTCCCGGTCGGTGACCCGTTCCCACAGGGCGGTGTCCACCACGGCACTGCGCCAGGCGTCCAGCAGCGGCCGCCCTTCGCAGACGACCGCGGTACGGGCCTCCTCGCTCAGCTCGGTGCCGTAATAGACCTGCGGCTCCTGGCGTGCTCCCGCCCGCCGGCGGGCCATCCGCACGGTGCGCTGCTTGGCCGCCTCGTACACCTCCTGGACGGTGCGTGCCCGGGTCAGGGGGCCGAGGGCCTCCGCGAGGGCGAGGGTGAAGAAGCTGCCCTCGGCCGTGAACCCGGCCTGCTGAGCGGGGCCGCACGCGGTCATCACCGCGAAGCGGCCCGAGGGCTGGCCTCTGAGGATGCGGCTGCCGAACGGCTCCGTGCCGTCGGCGTCGCCGCTGCGGCACGCGTCGATCAGCCAGAGCACCGTTCCGGCCGCGGAGGCGGCGAGAGACGGGCTGATGTCGGCCGGGACGAGCGTGTCGAGGTACGGCTGCCGCCACGCGTCGCCGGCCGTGTGCGGCGCGCGGGCGTCGGCCGGGACGAGGTAGTCGGTGTCACCGACCCGGATGCCGTGCCCGGAGAAGTGGATCAGGAGGGTGCCGTCGGGCGGTACACGCCGGGACACCTCGTGGATGGTGGTGGTGATCTCGGCCCGGGTCGCGTGGGGCAGCGTCTCGACCGCGTAACCGGCGGCTCGGAGCGAGTCGCCCAGAGCCCGCTGGTCGGCGGCGACCGCTTCTTCGAGGCGGCCGAACCTGTGCTCGGCGTCCGGTGTGGACGCCACTCCGATGAGCAGCGCGACGCGGGTTTCCGCCATGGTCTCTCCCCCCCGAACAGAGCCCCGTGATCGTACCGGCCGGCCGTCAGACCACGTCCGCGCGCGGCGGCAGGGGCAACGGCAGCGCCGGCAGGCCGTCCAGGCTCACACCGACATGGTCCTTCTTCTCGCAGTACGCCGCGAACTCCTCGTCCGTCTTGCGGCCGAAGTGCTCGGCGTGCTGGGTGCGTTCCTCGCGGTAGTCCATGTACGGCACGGCGAAGCCGCACGCGTCGCTGATCCGCTTCGCGCGGACGACGATGACGGCGCGGGCCGACGGGCCGTCAACATCCTTGAAGTACGGGATGTACTCCGCCCAGCGCGGATCGTCCCGGAAGACCGCCTCGCCCGTCCCGTGCACCCGCAGCACCTTCGGGGGACCGCTGAACGCACACCACATCAGCGTGATCCGGCCGTTGCCCTCCTCGCGCAGGTGGGCGATGGTCTCGGCGCCGCTGCCGCCGAAGTCCAGGTAGGCGACCGTCAGTTCGTCGATGACGACCAGGGTGCCCTTGCGGCCCTTGGGGGAGAGGCTGACATGGCCGTCGCCCGTCAGCGGGGCGGTGGCGGTGAAGAAGACCGGCTGCTGTTCGATGAAGTCGCGTATCCGGCCTTCGATGCGTTCATATCGTTGTCCCATGGGCTCATTATCGACTCACCCGTTGCCCCCGGGACAGAAAACGATAATGGTCGCTCGCGGACGGCAACTCGTCGTGCGTGCCCGCCGCGACGGCCCGTCCGCCCTCCGGGGCGACGATGACGTCCGCCGCCCGGATCGTGGAGTAACCGGTGCGCGATGACCAGCAGCGCGCACTCGCGCGACACGCGCCGGATCGAACGGCGCAGCGCCTCCTCGCTCACCGCGTCCAGGTGCGCCGTCGGCTCGTCGAGCAGCAGCAGCCGGGCCGCGTCAGCAGGGCGCGGGCCAGGGCGATCCGCTGACGCTCAGGTCCCCGATGCGGCGCCCTGCCTTGATGTGGCCCGCGTCACCCCCGGGGGTCGAGATTGACGAATCATACGGACCCCTGCATACTTATACCCATCACCGCATGCACTGTAAGGAGAAACCCGTGACCGAGCGCGTCGTACTCGCCTACTCGGGCGGACTGGACACCTCCGTCGCCATCGGCTGGATCGCCGAGGAGACGGGTGCCGAGGTCATCGCCGTCGCCGTGGACGTCGGCCAGGGCGGCGAGGACCTGGACGTCATTCGCAAGCGCGCGCTCGCCTGTGGTGCGGTCGAGGCGGAGGTCGCGGACGCCAAGGACGAGTTCGCCGACGAGTACTGCCTCCCGGCGATCAAGGCCAACGCGCTGTACATGGACCGCTACCCGCTGGTCTCGGCCCTGTCCCGCCCCGCGATCGTCAAGCACCTGGTCGCCGCCGCGAAGAAGCACAACGCCGGCATCGTCGCGCACGGCTGCACCGGCAAGGGCAACGACCAGGTCCGCTTCGAGGCCGGCATCCAGGCCCTCGGCCCCGACCTGAAGTGCATCGCCCCGGTCCGGGACTACGCGATGACCCGGGACAAGGCCATCGCCTTCGCCGAGAAGGCGGAGCTGCCGATCGCCACCACCAAGAAGTCCCCGTACTCCATCGACCAGAACGTCTTCGGCCGCGCCATCGAGACCGGCTTCCTCGAGGACATCTGGAACGCGCCGATCGAGGACATCTACGAGTACACCTCGAACCCCGCCACCCCGCGCGAGGCCGACGAGGTCGTCATCACCTTCAAGGAAGGCGTCCCGGTCGCCATCGACGGCAAGCCCGTCACCGTCCTCCAGGCCATCCAGCAGCTCAACGAGCGCGCCGGCGCCCAGGGCATCGGCCGGATCGACATGGTCGAGGACCGTCTCGTCGGCATCAAGTCCCGCGAGGTCTACGAGGCCCCCGGCGCGATCGCCCTGATCACCGCCCACCAGGAGCTGGAGAACGTCACCGTCGAGCGCGAGCTGGCGCGCTACAAGCGGCAGGTCGAGCAGCGCTGGGGCGAGCTCGTCTACGACGGCCTCTGGTTCTCCCCGCTCAAGCGGGCCCTGGACGGCTTCATCGACGAGGCCAACCAGCACGTCTCCGGCGACATCCGGATGACCCTGCACGGCGGCCGCGCCGTCGTCACCGGCCGGAAGTCGGAGCAGGCGCTGTACGACTTCAACCTCGCCACGTACGACACCGGCGACACCTTCGACCAGTCGAAGGCGCAGGGCTTCATCGACATCTTCGCCCTGTCGGCGAAGATCGCCGCCCGGCGTGACCTGGCCTGACGCCGACTCGTTCGACAGCCGCCTCCCCGTCCGCGCCCGGAGGGGGAGGCGTCGTCCTTCCGTAGCCGTTCCACAGCCTTGAGGAGCTTGAGCAAGTGAGCAGCAACACCGGTGACGTCCGGCTCTGGGGCGGCCGTTTCGCCGACGGCCCCGCCGAGGCCCTGGCCAAGCTGTCGGCGTCCGTGCACTTCGACTGGCGCCTCGCGCCGTACGACATCGCCGGCTCCCGCGCCCACGCGCGCGTGCTCCACAAGGCGGGGTTGCTCACCGAGGACGAGCTGACGCGCATGCTGGCGGGCCTCGACCGGCTGGAGGCGGACGTCGCCGACGGCTCCTTCACGGGCACCATCGCCGACGAGGACGTCCACACCGCCCTCGAGCGCGGCCTGCTGGAGCGGCTCGGTCCGGACCTCGGCGGCAAGCTGCGGGCCGGCCGGTCCCGCAACGACCAGGTCGCCACGCTCTTCCGGATGTACCTGCGCGACCACGCCCGGATCATCGGCGGCCTCCTCGCCGACCTCCAGGACGCCCTCGTCGGCCTCGCCGAGGCGCACCCGGACGTCGCCATGCCGGGCCGGACGCACCTCCAGCACGCCCAGCCGGTGCTCTTCGCCCACCACGTCCTCGCGCACGTGCAGTCGCTCTCCCGGGACGCCGAGCGGCTGCGCCAGTGGGACAAGCGCACGGCCGTCTCCCCGTACGGCTCCGGCGCCCTCGCCGGCTCGTCGCTCGGGCTCGACCCGGAGGCGGTCGCCAAGGACCTGGGCTTCGAGAACGGCAGCGCGGGCAACTCCATCGACGGCACGGCGTCCCGCGACTTCGTCGCCGAGTTCGCCTTCATCACCGCGATGATCGGCGTCAACCTCTCGCGCATCGCCGAGGAGATCATCATCTGGAACACGAAGGAGTTCTCCTTCGTCACCCTCCACGACGCCTTCTCCACCGGCTCCTCGATCATGCCGCAGAAGAAGAACCCGGACATCGCCGAGCTGGCGCGCGGCAAGTCGGGCCGCCTGATCGGCAACCTCACCGGGCTCATGGCCACCCTCAAGGCCCTGCCCCTCGCCTACAACCGCGACCTCCAGGAGGACAAGGAGCCGGTCTTCGACTCCTGCGACCAGCTGGAGGTCCTGCTCCCCGCCTTCACCGGCATGATGGCCACGCTCACCGTCAACCGGGAGCGCATGGAGGAGCTGGCCCCGGCCGGCTTCTCGCTCGCCACCGACATCGCCGAGTGGCTGGTCAAGCGGGGCGTGCCGTTCCGTGTGGCGCACGAGGTCGCGGGCGAGTGCGTCAAGGAGTGCGAGGCGCACGGCATCGAGCTGCACCAGCTCACCGACGAGCAGTTCGCCAAGATCTCCGAGCACCTCACCCCCGAGGTCCGCACGGTCCTCAACGTCCGCGGCGCCCTCGCCTCCCGGGACGGCCGCGGCGGCACGGCCCCCTCGGCCGTCGCCACCCAGCTCGCCGAGGTCAAGGCCGACCTGGTGATCCAGCGCGCCTGGGCCACCGCCAAGCAGTAGTCCCCGCCAAGCCGTAGTCCCCGCCTTCCGCACCAGCGCCGTCGTCCGGTCCCTCCGGGCGGCGGCGCTGTGGCGTTTCCGATGAGGCGCCCACATACCGCATGAGACATTGATGTCTCACATGGTCTATGGTTGTCTCATGACAGTCGATCGTGAGCAGGTGCTGCGCACCGCCGCCGCCCTCCTCTCCCGCAAGGCGACCGCCACCATGGACGAGGTCGCCCGCGCCGCGGGCATCGGCCGGGCGACCCTCCACCGGCACTTCGCCGGGCGGGACGCGCTGGTCAGGGCGCTGGAGGCGCTCGGCATCCAGGAGTTCGAGGCGGCCATCGACGCCGCACGGCTCGACGACGGCCCCGCCGAGGCGGCGCTGCGCCGGCTCATCGCCGGAGTGGAGCCCGTCGCGGGGCTGCTCGCGTTCCTCGTCACCGAGAACCAGCTCTTCGAGGGCGACCAGATGAACGAGGGCTGGGCCCGCCTCGACGCCCGCGTGGCCGCGCTCTTCCGGCGCGGCCAGGAGGAGGGCGCGTTCCGGATCGACCTCACGCCCGCCTGGCTGACCGAGGCGCTCTACGGCCTCATCGGCACCTGTGCCTGGGCCGTGCAGGACGGCCGGGTCGCCGGCAAGGACTTCCAGTACATGATCGCCGAGTTGCTGCTCGGCGGAGCACGCAGGAGCGTGGAGAGATGACCCGTACAGAACAGCTCACCAAGGGATCGGAGGTTGTACGCCGCCCCGGGCGGTGGCTGGCACTCGCCGTACTCGTCCTGGCCGTGCTGCTCGTCGCGGTCGACGCCACCGTGCTCGGCCTGGCCACCCCCTTCCTCAGCGAGGATCTGCGCCCCACCGGCACCCAGCTGCTGTGGATCGGTGACGTCTACTCCTTCGTCATCGCCGGCCTGCTCGTCTCCATGGGCAGCCTCGGCGACCGCATCGGCCGCAAGAAGCTGCTGCTGACCGGTGCCGCCGCCTTCGGCGCGGTGTCCGTCCTCAACGCGTACGCCACCACCCCCGAGCTGATGATCGTCGCCCGCGCGCTGCTCGGCGTCGCCGGCGCGACCCTCATGCCGTCCACGCTGGCGCTCATCCGCAACCTCTTCCACGACCCGCGCGAGCGCAGCCTCGCCATCGGCATCTGGGGTGCCATGGCGTCGGCCGGCGCGGCCGTCGGCCCGGTCGTCGGCGGCTTCCTGCTGGAGCACTTCTGGTGGGGCTCGGTCTTCCTGATCAACCTGCCCGTGATGGTGGTCCTGGTCGTCGTCGGCGCCAAGTTCATCCCCGAGTCCAAGAACCCGGCGCCCGGCCCCTGGGACCTGACCAGCGTCGCGCTCTCGCTCGTCGGCATGATCGGTGTCGTGTACGCCGTCAAGGAAGCGGCCGCGCACGGCCTGCGCCTCGACATGGCCGTCGCCGCCGTGATCGGTGTCGCCGCGCTGACCTGGTTCGTACGGCGCCAGCTCCGGCTCGAGTCGCCCCTGCTCGACATGCGGCTCTTCCACCACCGGGGCTTCTCCGGGGCGGTCCTCGCGGACCTGCTGACCATCCTGGGCCTGTCCGGGCTGGTGTTCTTCCTCTCGCAGTTCCTCCAGCTGGTCCAGGGGCGCCACCCGCTGGAGGCGGGCCTCGCCGAACTGCCCGCCGCCATCGGCGCCGTGACGGCCGGTCTGATCGCGGGCACCGTGGCCCGCCGCTTCACGGTGCGGTCGGTCGTCTCCGGCGGCCTCGCCGCCGTGGGCCTGGCGCTCGCCACGCTGACCCTGCTGGACCGCTCCACCGGCTACCCGCTGCTCGGCGCGTCGCTGCTCGTCGTGGGCGTGGGCGCGGGCTTCGCGTTCACCGTCACCGCGGACGTCATCCTCTCCAGCGTCCCCCGGGAGCAGGCGGGCGCCGCGTCCGCGGTCTCCGAGACGGCGTACGAACTCGGCGCGGCGCTCGGCATCGCGCTCCTCGGCTCCGTCGTCACCGGCGTCTACAGCGACTTCGTCACGCCGGACGGCGTGCCCGCCGGTACCGCCGCGGCCGCGCACCAATCGCTGGGCGGCGCGGTGGAGGCGTCCGCCGGCCTGCCGGACGCCACGGCCACCGCGCTCGTCACGGCCGCGCAGGACGCCTTCGTCGACGGCCTGCGCATCGCGGCGGGCGCCGGCGCGGTGGTCCTGCTGGCGACGGCGGTCGCGGCGTGGTTCCTGCTGCGGGGCCAGAAGCTGGCGGAGGGCGTCGAGCACCCGTAAAACCCACACCGGGCAACACCGCCCAACACCGAAAAGAAGGGCCGCACCCACGCCGGGTGCGGCCCTTTTCGTATACGTCCGGCTACGCCGCCCTACGCGGCCTTCGCCTTCGTGGCGTACATGTCCACGTACTCCTGGCCCGACAGCCGCATGACCTCCGCCATCACGGAGTCCGTCACCGCCCGCAGCACATACCGGTCGCGGTCCATGCCCTCGTACCGCGAGAACTCCATCGGCTCGCCGAAGCGCACCGTCACCCGGCCGGGGCGCGGCAGCCCGGCGCCGCCCGGCTGGAGCTTGTCCGTGCCGATCATCGCGAACGGCACCACCGGCGCGCCCGTCATCAGCGTCAGCCGCGCGATGCCCGTACGGCCCCGGTAGAGCCGGCCGTCGGGGGAGCGGGTGCCCTCCGGGTAGATGCCGAAGACCCGGCCCTCCTCCAGGATCCGGCGGCCGGTCATCAGCGCGGCGACGCCGCCGTTGGCGCCGTCGCGGTCCACCGGGATCATGCCGACGCCGGTGAAGAACCAGGCCATCAGGCGGCCCTTGAGGCCCTTGCCCGTGACGTACTCGTCCTTGCCGATGAAGCAGACCTGCCGGTCGCAGACGATCGGCAGGACGATCGAGTCGATGAAGGTCAGGTGGTTGCCCGCGAGGATGACCGGCCCCGAGCCGGGGATGTTCTCCGCGCCCTCCACCTGAGGGCGGAACATCAGGCGCATGACGGGGCCGAGCACTGCCTTGATGAGGGCGAAGCGGGACAACGAGTCCTCCGACGAAGTAGCCGAAAAGCCAACCGAGTACGTGACCAGTATGTGCGGGTGAGGACGATACTCGCGGGTCACCCCGCGCCGCACATCGGGTTGACATACCCGATACACGACGTTGACCTGTGTTTTCCACACGTTCGTCGGGGGTCTCCCGTACGTAAGGCGTAACTACCTACGATCGGGCCTCGCTCATTCGTCCGAAAGGGCGATCACGCTGACGTAAGGAGCCTTCATGACACACGGTGCGCGCAGGCGAGCCGTCATCGGAGCGGCGGTGCTCGGCTCGGCCGCCGTCCTCTCGGCGGGGAGCGCCGGTACGGCGCAGGCCAGGCCATCCGCCCCGCACCGGCGGCTGCCCGTCCCCACGGTCATCGCGCACCGCGGCGCCAGCGGCTACCGGCCGGAGCACACCCTCGGCTCCTACCAGCTGGCCCTCGACATGGGGGCGCACGTCATCGAGCAGGACCTCGTCCCGACGAAGGACGGCCACCTGGTCTGCCGCCACGAGAACGACATCACCGGCACCACGGACGTCGCCGACCGCCCCGAGTTCGCCTCCCGCAAGACGACCAAGACCGTCGACGGGACCTCCCTCACCGGCTGGTTCACCGAGGACTTCACGCTCGCGGAGCTGAAGACGCTGCGCGCCAAGGAGCGCATCCCGGCCACCCGCCAGGAGAACACCCTCTACGACGGGCGCTGGACCGTCCCCACCTTCGAGGAGGTGCTGCGCTGGGCCGAGAAGGAGGGCCGCCGGCGCGGCCGGCCGGTCTGGCTGTACGTCGAGACCAAGCACCCCACCTACTTCCGCAAGCTCGGCCTCCCCCTGGAGGAGCCGCTCGCCCGGCTGCTGCGCCGGTACGGGCGCCACGGCGCCGACTCGTCGACCTTCCTCCAGTCCTTCGAGCCGACCAGCATGGAGCGCATGGCGAAGCTCGTCTCCACGCCGCGTGTCGTGCTGCTGTGGACCCCGGACGACCGCCCGTGGGACTTCCGCGAGACGGGCGACCCGCGCACGGTCGCCGACCTGATCACGCCCGAGGGCCTGAAGGGCATCGCGTCGTACGCGCAGGGCATCGGCCCGCTGCTCGACCTGGTCATCCCGAAGGACAAGGACGGCACGCTGGGCAGGCCGACCACCCTGGTGCGGGACGCGCACGCGGCGAAGCTGCTGGTCCACCCGTACACGCTGCGCAACGAGAACACCTTCCTGCCCGCCGACTTCCGGCGCGGCACGGACCCGGCGGCGTTCGGGGACGTCTTCGGCGCCTACGAGACGTACTTCGCCACGGGCATCGACGGCATCTTCACCGACCACCCGGACACGGCCCTGCTGGCGGCGGAGGACGCCCGCACCCGCTGACCCGAGGTCACCCTCACGGGCGGTTTGGGCGGCACGCGGAAACCGCCGCCCGAACCGCCCGAGTCATGCCCGGCATGACGACGACACCGACCGGGACGCCCGGCACCCCCGGCATTCCCGGCACCCCCCACCTCCCCGAGCCCTTCCGCGCCCTCGCGCCCCTCCTCGCCGCCGAGTGCCACGCCGAGGCCACGGCGGCCGGGGTCGAGCCGGGCGACCTCGAACAGGCGGTGTGGCTCCGACTCCTGGAGCGGCTGGACGGCTCCGGCCCCGCCTCCCGGCCCGGCGTGCCGGACGACCCCGCCGACTGGCTGCGCCGCGCCGTACGCGCGGAGGCCCGCCGCGCCCGCCGTACGGCCGTACGGGAGCACCCGTACGGCGGCGAGGAGCCGTCCCCCTCCCCGTTCCCGGACGCCGGGCGCGAGCCCGAGCCCGAGAGCGCCGCGCTCACCGCCGAACGGCGCCGCGTCCTGGAGAAGGCGATCGACCGCGCGCCCGCCCACTGTCGAAGGCTGCTGGCTGCGATGTTGTCCCCAAACGACCCGACCTACCGCGAAATCGCAGGAGAGTTGGGTATCTCACAGGGGAGTCTAGGGCCCATGCGTTCCCGTTGCCTGGGATGTCTGCGCAGAATGCTGCCGGCAGAGGTTGCCGCTCCCGCCCATCGGGGAAGGGTGCGGTAGACCGACAGGGCGTATCAGGTGAGCCGGAGGCATGCACACATGGGCATGAGCGTGACCATCTCAGCGGCGGACGAGCACGACGCGGAACACATCCTCAAGCTGCAGTACCTCTGCTACCAGAGCGAGGCCGAGCTCTACGGCGACTACACCATCGAGCCCCTCACCCAGACCCTCGACGACCTGAAGGCCGAGATCGCCCGCGGCCACGCCCTCGTGGCGCGGCTCGGCGGCGAGGTCGTCGCCTCCGTGCGCGGCGAGATCGACGACACCGGCACGGCCCGCATCGCCAAGCTCATCGTCCACCCGCGCATGCGCCGCCACGGCCTCGGCAGCCGCCTCCTCGACGCCATCGAGCAGCACTTCGCCGCCGACCCCGCCGCCAAGCGCTACCAGCTCTTCACCGGCCACCGCAGCGACGGCAACCTGCGCCTCTACCGCAAGAAGGGGTACGAGGCGGTCGCCACCCGGCAGGTGGGCCCGCGCCTCACGCTGGTCACGCTGGAGAAGGCCGCGTAGCCGCCTTCCGCAGCCACAGGATCCCGGTCACCGGCAGCAGCACCGGGATGAAGACGTAGCCGTACCCGTACCGGGACCACACCGTGGAGTCCGGGAACGCACCGGGGTCCAGCAGGGTCCAGGTGCCCACGGCCAGCACGCCCACGAGCTCGGCGGCGCAGCACACCAGCGCCGCCTTGCGGGCCGTCTCCCCGCCCCGTACGAGCGTGTACGTGATGAAGACGTACACCAGGGCCGCGAGCGCGGACAGCGTGTACGGCAGCGGCGCGCGGTCGAACTCGGTCGCGATCTGGTACGCCGACCGCGACACGGCGCCGACCGACATCACCCCGTACAGCCAGACCACGAGCATGCCCGGGCCCTGGACCAGCCTGCGTCCCGCCGCGCCCGCCGCCATGTCAGGCCCCCCAGATGTCGAAGAGGCGCACTTCCAGCACGGCCAGCACCACCGCGCCCGCCGCGACGGTCGCCGACCCCCAGCGGGTGCGCTCCGCCAGCGACATGAAGCCGGCCGCCGGTACCGCGCAGAAGGCGCCCAGCAGGTACGCCACGAAGATGGCCGTGCCCTCGTCGGCCTTCTCGCCGCGCGCCAGCTGCACGATGCCGAAGACCAGCTGAGCCAGCGCCAGGACCGTCACCACCGCCATGCCGATGAAGTGCCAGTCCTTCGTGGGCTGGTCCCGGTAGGCGGCGAAGCCGCACCAGGCGGCGAGGGCGAGCGCGGCCACGGAGACCGCGACCGTCAGGGCGTCGAGCATGCGCCGAGACTAATACGGGCCAAAAAGCCCGGTGCGACCGGCCCCGGCGGCGGCGCCCGGCTCGGTCCGCCGCTCCGGCAGCCGTGGTCTTGACCACAACATGCCACCGGGCGGAGGCCGCCACCGAAGCCGCCGCAGCGGTCGTCACACGGCATCCGCGCAGGTCACCGGGGCGCTGCCGCCGCGCGGCGAGCGGAACGCCGCCGTCCGGATGGCGCGACGCGACAGTCCGCTATACGGACAACCGTCCGAAGCCCGCAGGGGTCTCTGCTTTACTGGCACGCATGACCACGACGAGCAGCCGCACCCTTGCGACCGAGGCGATGATGACGCCCGGTGCTCGTTGTATGTGTCGAATGTGCGCCTTCTGAGGGCCCCCGCGTGAGCCTCGCGCCCCGAAGCGAGACCGACAGCCGAGCCGGCCGCCGCGTCCGTACGCAAGCGGAACCCACACCGCGACCGCCGGACCACGCCGCCCGCCCCGCGCACGTGCCACCCCCGGCCACCCGCCGAACCAGCCGTGCCACGCGTCCGATTGACGAATGCCCCGTGCCCGGCGGACACCGCGCCGCGCACTCGACAGTGACGGAAACCCCTGTGATCACCACCTCGGGCCTGACCAAGGTCTACGAGACGAGAGGCCGCCAGGTCACCGCTCTGGACGGCGTCGACCTCCACGTCCGCGAAGGCGAGGTCTTCGGCGTCATCGGACAGAGCGGCGCCGGCAAGTCCTCGCTCATCCGCTGCGTCAACCTCCTGGAGCGCCCCACCTCCGGCACCGTGACGGTCGACGGCACCGACCTCACCGCGCTGGCCGGCCGGGGCCGCCGCGCCGGCAAGGAACTGCGCCGCGCGCGCAGCCGCATCGGCATGGTCTTCCAGCACTTCAACCTGCTGTCCTCGCGCACCGTCCAGGACAACATCGAGCTGCCCCTGGAGATCCTCGGCGTCTCCGCCGCCAGGCGCTCGGCCCGCGCGCTCGAACTCCTCGACCTCGTCGGCCTCGCCGACAAGGCCAAGGCGTACCCCGGCCAGCTCTCCGGCGGCCAGAAGCAGCGCGTCGGCATCGCCCGCGCGCTCGCCGGCAACCCGAAGGTGCTGCTCTCCGACGAGGCGACCAGCGCACTGGACCCGGAGACCACCCGCTCCATCCTCCAGCTGCTGCGCGACCTCAACCGGCAGCTCGGCCTGACCGTCCTGCTCATCACGCACGAGATGGACGTCGTCAAGCAGATCTGCGACTCCGCCGCCCTGATGAGGAAGGGCCGGATCGTCGAGTCCGGCACGGTCGCCGAGCTCCTCGCCACCCCCGGCTCCGAGCTCGCCCACGAGCTGTTCCCGGTCACCGGCACCGCCACCGGCCCGGACCGCACGGTCCTCGACGTCACCTTCCACGGCGAGGCGGCCACCCAGCCGGTGATCTCCCAGCTGTCGCGTACGTACAACGTCGACATCTCGATCCTCGGCGCCGCCATGGACACCGTCGGCGGCAAGCAGATCGGGCGCATGCGCATCGAGCTGCCCGGCCGTTACGAGGAGAACGTCGTGCCCGTCGGCTTCCTGCGCGAGCAGGGCCTCCAGGTCGAGGTCGTCGACGCCACCGAAGAGCCGCTGCTGGTCAAGGAGATCGCGAAGTGACCTGGGAAGAGATGCGGCCCCTGCTGGAGCAGGGCACCGTCGACACGCTCTACATGGTGCTGTGGTCCACCGTCGTCACCGTCATCGGCGGTCTGCCGCTCGGTGTCCTCCTCGTCCTCACCGACAAGGGCGGCCTGCTGCAGAACCGTCCGGTGAACAAGGTCATCGGCGCGATCGTGAACGTCGGCCGCTCGCTGCCGTTCATCATCCTGCTCGTCGCGCTGATCCCCTTCACCACCTTCGTGGTCGGCACCTTCATCGGCCCGAGCGCGATGATCGTGCCGCTCTCCATCGGCGCCATCCCCTTCTTCGCGCGCCTGGTCGAGACGGCGATCCGCGAGGTTGACCACGGACTGGTCGAAGCCGTCCAGTCCATGGGCGGCTCCATCCCGACGATCGTGCGGAAGGTGCTGCTCCCGCAGGCCCTGCCGTCCCTGATCGCCGCCCTCACCACCACGGTCATCACGCTGATCAGCTACTCGGCGCTGGCCGGCGCGGTCGGCGGCGAGGGGCTCGGCTCCAAGGTCATCACCTACGGCTACCAGCGCTTCGAGACCGAGTTCATGCTCATCACCGTGGTGCTGCTGATCGTCATCGTCACCGTCGTCCAGCTCATCGGCGACCTCGCCGTACGGCTCCTCGCCCGCCGGGGGCGTACCGCTTCCTGACTTTCCCCCACACAGCCCGCACTCCTTGTCCGGGCGTTGTCCGCACCACCAGAAAGAGGCACTTTTCGTGCGTAAGAACATCAAGCTCACGTCCGCGTTCGCCGGCATCACCGCCCTCGCCCTCGGCCTCACCGCCTGCGGCACGGCCTCCGACCCGGGCGCGAAGTCCGACTCCGGCAAGGCCGACCCGTCGAAGGCGCTCGTCGTCGCAGCGTCCCCGACGCCGCACGCCGACATCCTCACCTTCGTCAAGGACAACCTGGCCGAGAAGGCCGGCCTGAAGCTGGAGGTGAAGGAATTCACCGACTACGTCCTGCCGAACACCGCCACCGAGCAGGGCCAGGTCGACGCGAACTACTTCCAGCACAAGCCGTACCTCGACGACTTCAACAAGAAGAACGGCACGCACATCGTCCCGGTGGTCAACGTCCACCTGGAGCCGCTCGGCTTCTACTCCAAGAAGGTCAAGGACCTGAAGGAGCTGAAGGCCGGCCAGACCATCGCCGTCCCCAACGACACCACCAACGAGGGCCGCGCGCTCAAGCTGCTCGCGGACCACGGTGTCATCACCCTCAAGGACGGCGTCGGCGCCGACGCCAAGCTCTCCGACATCAAGGACAAGAAGGGCCTGGAGTTCAAGGAGCTGGAGGCCGCCACCGTGCCCCGCGCCCTGAACGACGTCGACGCCGCCGTCATCAACGGCAACTACGCCATCGAGGCCAAGCTCAACCCCGCCAAGGACGCCCTGGCGCTGGAGAAGGCCGACGGCAACCCGTACGCCAACTTCCTCGCCGTCAAGAAGGGCAACGAGAACGACGCCCGCGTGCAGAAGCTCGTCAAGCTGCTGAACTCGCCCGAGGTGAAGAAGTACATCGAGGACACCTACAGCAACGGCGCCGTCATCCCCGCCTTCGGCGCCGCGAAGTAACACCCCTGAACCCCGCAGGCCCCGCGCACCCCGTCCGGTACGCGGGGCCTGCGGCGTCACAACGGTGACGTAACGACGCGGCCGTACCGACCCGCCCATGCGTACCGCGTGCCCCATGCTGCATGCTGTGCGTTCATGGCTTTACGGACGGCTTTACGGACGGTCTTCGGCATGGAGCAGCGCATGACATCCACCTTTCCGGACATCTCCATCAGCACGGAGCGGTTGGTGCTGCGCCCCTACGACGAAGCGGACATTCCCGCCCACACCGAGATGATGAACGACGAGCTGATCGTCGCCTGGACCTCCGTCCCCCACCCCTACACCACCGCCCACTCCGAGGAGTGGGTCAGCAGGATCGCTCCTGCGGAGCGCACCGAAGGCCGCGGCATCGTCCTCGCCGTCACCGAGTTCCTCACCCAGCGGCTCGTCGGCACCGTCCACCTCCGCAACACCAACTGGCACACCCGCGCCACCGAGGCCGCCTACGTCACCGCCCCCTGGGCCCGCGGCGAGGGCTACGCCACCGAATCCCTCCTCGCCGTCGCCCAGTGGCTCTTCCGCGACCGGCACTTCGAGCGCCTCGAACTGCGCACCGCGGCCGGCAACACCGCCTCGCAGCAGGTCGCCCAGAAGATCGGCTGCATCAGCGAGGGCGTGCTGCGCAACGCGTGGATAGCCCGCAGCCGGACGGAGGACGGCGGCTGGACCGACATCCGCACCGACCTGATCGTCTGGAGCCTGCTCCCCGAGGACCTCGAAGGCGCCGCCGACCAGCACGCCGACGCCGGCTACTCCGGCTTCACCGACTGGAACTGACCGCCGCCCCGCGCGGTACCCTCAGGCTGCCCCCACCTGCACCAACACCCCAGGAGACAGACGAAGATGGCCGACCGGGTCACGGTGATCGGCTGGGACGGCTCGCCCCTCACCGCGGCCGCGCGCTCCGCCCTCTCGGCCGCCACCCTGGTGGCCGGAGCCGCCCACCACCTGGCGCTCCCCGAGGTGCCGCCGAACGCCGAGCGCATCCGGCTCGGCAGCCTCGACCTCGCCGCGCGCCGCATCGCCGGCCACCGCGGCACCGCCGTCGTCCTCGCCGACGGCGACCCGGGCTTCTTCGGCGTCGTCCGCACCCTGCGCGCACCCGAGCACGGGCTGGAGGTGGAGGTCGTGCCCGCCGTCTCCTCCGTCGCCGCCGCCTTCGCCCGGGCCGGCATGCCCTGGGACGACGCGCAGGTCGTCGTCGCCCACAGCCGTACGCTGCGACGGGCCGTCAACGTGTGCCGCGCCCACACCAAGGTCGCCGTCCTCACCTCCCCGGGCGCCGGCCCCGCCGAACTCGCCCTGCTCCTCGACGGCGTGCACCGCACCTTCGTCATCTGCGAGGAGCTCGGCACCGAGCGCGAACAGGTCACGGTCCTCACCTCCGACAAGGCCGCCGACCACGCCTGGCGCGACCCCAACGTCGTCATCGTCATCGGCGGCACCACGCCCCCCGCCTCCACCGGGCCCTGGCTGATGGGCCGCGACCCCGGCCCCGTACGCGGCTGGGCGCTGCCGCCCGGCGCGTACGACGGCGAACCCTCCCGCGGCGAGTCCGCGGACCTGCGCGCCGCCCAGCTCGCCCGCCTCGGCCCCCGCCCCGGCGACCTGGTCTGGGACATCGGCTGCGGCTCCGGCGCGCTCGCCGTGGAGGCCGCCCGCTTCGGCGCCGCCGTCATCGCCGTCGACTCCGACCCGGACGCCTGCGCCCGCACCGAGGCCGCCGCGCGCCGCTTCGGCGTCCAGCTCCAGACCGTCGCGGGCCGCGCGCCGCACGTCCTGGAACGGCTGCCCGAGCCCGATGTCGTACGCGTCGGGGGCGGGGGAGTGCCGGTCGTGGCCGCCTGCGCCGACCGCCGCCCCGAGCGGATCGTGGCGCACGCCACCACCAGGGACGAGGCCGAGGCGATCGGCGCCGCCCTGGCGGAGGGCGGATACGCGGTCGAGTGCGCGCTGCTCCAGAGCGTCGAACTCGACACCTCCGCCTGGCGGGAGCGCGACCGCTCCGTGGTGTTCCTGCTGGCAGGGACCAGGTCGGCACCGGCCCCGTGACCATGCCGCTACGGCACGGGAGGTAGGCTGGCCGATTGTTGTACCGCAGCCGGGCGTTCAGTACTTCGTACGCCAATGTCCGGAAAAGGAGCCCCGTTTGGGGTGGCCTCTGTGGTATGGCGCGATCGGGGGGTGCGCGACGTGGCGCAGTCCACAGCCAACGGTGGCGGAACCCGCTGCCATGCCTGGCCGAAGCCCGCGAGAATACGTGGTGTCCCGCGGGCCCTTCGTGCCGCGCGGCGCGCACGCTCGTTCTCTTCGATGAGGGCGGGCGAAGGTCTGAAGGAGCACAACCGATGGGCGAGGGGTACGCATGACTGACACCGGCCAGGTCCCGGGCGAGGGACAGCCGGAGAGCCCGGGCATGGTGGAGCAGCCGGGCATCCCCGCTCCGGACGCGTACACCTTCCTGGACCCTGCCGACACCGCCGCCGAGGACGACGACCTGCTGCTGATGCCGGGCGCCCAGGGCGCGTGGGGCAGCGACCCGCAGGCCGCCGCCGTGGCGCCCCCGCCCCCGCAGATGCCCGCTCAGGCGCAGGCGATGCCGGTGCACGAGACCCCGGTCGCGGAGGCACCCCAGGCGCCGGAGGCGTACGAGGCGTACGAACCGATCGCCCCCGAGCAGCCGCAGCCGCCGCAGCCGCAGGCGGCGTACGAACCGGCCGCCCCGGAGGCGGACGCGCACGTGGCGGGCGGCCGTGACTCGGGGTCGGTCGACCTCGGCGCCGTACGGATGCCGCCGCAGGCTCCCGCGCCCGCGCCCGCGCCCATGCCCGCCCCGGCCCCGGCGCCGGCCCCGGCTGTCCAGGGTCCGCCGTCCGCGCGGCGTCCGCTGCACATGGGGCCGCCGGTGTCGGACGCGCCGTCCGGTGTGGTCCGCTCCCTCGCCGACCGCGGCCCGGCCGCCGCTCCGTCGGCTCCCGCTCCCGCTCCCGCCCCTGCTCCGGCCCCGGAGCCGGTGCCGGTGCAGCACCCGGGCCCGGCGGCGACCGGCCCCGAGTACTTCGAGGCGGCCCACGAGGAGCCGGCGCCCGTCGTGGCCGCGCCGCAGCTCACGGAGATCCCGCCGCAGGGCGCGGAGCCGTGGTCCCCGCAGCCCGTGGAGGCGGTGGAGCCTGTCGAGACCGTTCAGCCGTCGCCCGCGGCACAGGAGCCCCAGCCGGAAGTCCCGGTCCCAGCAGAAACGGTCGTTCCGGAGCCGCCGGTGGAGCCGTCCGCCCCGGAGCCTGCCGCCGAGCCCGCCGCAGAGCCCGCTCCGGAGCCGGTCGCGACCGTACCGGCGCAGCGCGCGGCCGCCCCTGAGCCCGTGGCGCCGGCGGAGGCCCCGGCTCCCGTCGAGGTGGCCCCGCAGGAGCCCGAGGCCCCGCCGGTGGCCGAGGCGCCTGCGGCGCCCGAGGTGCCCGAGGCCCCTGAGGCCCCCGAGGTGCCCGAGGCCCCTGTGGCCCCCGAGGTGCCTGTGGCGCCTGTGGCCCCCGAGGCGATCGAGCAGCCGGTGACCGAGGCCCCTGTGACCGAGGCCCCCGTGGCCCAGGCCCCGGCCGTCGAGGAGCAGCCCGTCGAGGCCCCGGTGGCTGAGGCCCCGGTCATCGAGGAACCGGTCGCTGAGCCTCCGGTCGCCGAGCCTCCGGTCGCCGAGCCTCCGGTCATCGAGGAACCGGTCCAGGAAGCCCCGGAGCAGGTCGAGCAGCCCGAGGCCCCCGCCGCCGAGGCGCCCACGGCCGACACCGCTCAGGAGACCGAAACGGCCCCGGCTACCGGCACGGCCCCGGAGACGGCCCCGGCCACCGACACGGTCCTGGAGACGGCCCCAGCGACCGAAGAAGCGGTCCCGGAGACGGCCCCGGCCACCGAAGCCGCCACCCCGCCCGCCCCCGGCTACGACGACGCCGAGCGCGAGGCGGTCCTGCGCGTGATGCGGGAGCGCCGCGACATCCGCAACGGCTTCCGCAGCGACCCGATCCCGCACGAGGTCCTGCTCCGGGTCCTCGAAGCCGCCCACACGGCCCCGTCCGTCGGCCACTCGCAGCCGTGGGACTTCGTCGTCATCCGCTCCGCCGAGACCCGGCGCACGATGCACGAGCTCGCCCAGCGCCAGCGCGACGCGTACGCGAAGTCGCTGCCCAAGGGCCGGGCCAAGCAGTTCAAGGAACTGAAGATCGAGGCGATCCTCGACACCCCGGTCAACATCGTCGTCACCGCCGACCCGACCCGGGGCGGCCGCCATACGCTGGGCCGCCACACGCAGCCGCAGATGGCGCCGTACTCCTCGGCCCTCGCGGTCGAGAACCTCTGGCTCGCCGCCCGCGCCGAGGGCCTCGGCGTCGGCTGGGTCAGCTTCTTCGACGAGCGCGAGATGGTCCGCGCCCTCGGCCTGCCCGAACACCTGGAAGTCGTCGCGTACCTCTGCGTCGGTTACGTCGACGAGTTCCCGGAGGAGCCGGAGCTGATGCAGGCGGGCTGGTCCAAGCGCCGCCCGCTCTCGTGGGTCGTCCACGAGGAGACGTACGGCCGCCGCGCGCTGCCCGGCGAGGAGCCGCACGACCTCCTCCAGGAGACCGTCGCCAACATCCGCCCGCTGGACGCGAAGGCGCTCGGCGAGGCGTGGGAGCGGCAGAAGCGCATGACGAAGCCCGCCGGGGCGCTCGGCATGCTGGAGATCATCTCCGCCCAGCTCTCCGGCCTGTCCCGGATGTGCCCGCCGCCGATCCCGGAGCCCGCCGCCGTGGCCATCTTCGCGGGTGACCACGGCGTCCACGCCCAGGGGGTCACCGCCTGGCCGCAGGAAGTGACGGCCCAGATGGTCGCCAACTTCCTCGGTGGCGGCGCGGTCTGCAACGCCTTCGCCAACCAGGTGGGTGCGGAGGTCTGCGTCGTCGACGTCGGCGTCGCGGGCGACCTGCCCGCCACGCCGGGCCTGCTGCCCCGCAAGGTGCGCCCCGGCACGGCCGACTTCACCATCGGCCCCGCCCTCAGCCGCGAGGAGGTGCTCGCCGCGATCGAGGTGGGCATCGAGACGGCCCGCGACCTGGTCGCGGCCGGCAACAAGGGCCTGCTCACCGGCGAGATGGGCATCGCGAACACCACCTCGTCCGCCGCGCTGATCTCCGTGTACACGGGGGTCGACCCGGCGGAGGTCACCGGTCGCGGCACGGGCATCAACGATGAGATGCACGCCCGGAAGGTGGACGTCGTCCGCCGGGCCTTGGAGCTGCACCAGCCGGACCCGGCCGACCCCATCGGCGTCCTCGCGGCCGTCGGCGGCCTGGAGCACGCGGCGCTGGCCGGCTTCATCCTCGGCGGGGCGTCGCTGCGTACGCCCGTCATCCTGGACGGCGTCAGCGCGGGCGCCGCGGCGCTCGTGGCCCGCGCCATCGCGCCCGAGGCCCTGGCGGCGTGCATCGCGGGCCACCGCAGCGCGGAGCCGGGCCACGTCGCGGCCCTCAACAAGCTGGGCCTGCGCCCGCTGGTCGACCTGGACCTGCGTCTCGGCGAGGGCACGGGCGCGCTGCTGGCCCTCCCGGTGGTCCAGAGCGCGGCGCGCGCGATGCACGAGGTCGCGACGTTCGACTCGGCGGGCGTCACGGAGAAGTAGGGGACGCCCCCCCACAGCTCGGAGCACGACCTTGGGGCCACCCACTCACGTGAGGGGGACGGGGTCGGAGCGTGGGAGGTGCTCGGGCGTAAAACGACTGAACCCGCGCGAAGCGCGGTGAACGAGAGCCCGAGCACCCCCCACCGAAGACCCCGGCCCCCGCCCGGGCCCACCGGCACAAGCGCCCTGGCCGCAAGCGACCACCGACCGCAAGCGCCCCACCGGCGCAAGCCACCCCCACCCCCACGGGCCCTCCACGGCGAAAGCCCCCGGACCACCCGGCCGGGCCGCACCGTAAGGTGGTCGCAAGCGCCCCACCGCCGCGCGCCTCCCGCGCCACCCCCTGCCCCACCAGCCGCTTCACCGTCGCAGCGGCCTCGCAGACAGCACATCGCAGACCGCACACCGCACCACGCCCCCGCCGAGGAGCCGCACCCTCATGGTCGAGTACGCCGAGCAGCCCGCCTACCCCGTCGGACTTCGCCTCTCCGGGCGCCGGGTCGTCGTCATCGGCGGCGGCCAGGTCGCCCAGCGCCGCCTCCCCGCCCTCATCGCGGCCGGCGCCGACATCACCCTCGTATCGCCGTCCGCGACCCCGTCCGTCGAGGCCATGGCGGAGGCGGGCGAGATCACCTGGGTGAGGCGGCGTTACGAGGACGGCGACCTCGCCGACGCCTGGTACGCGCTGGTCGCGTCCACCGACCCCGAGGCCAACGCCCGCGCCTCCGCCGAGGCGGAGCGCCACCGCGTGTGGTGCGTGCGCTCGGACGACGCCGAGGCGGCCACGGCCTGGACCCCGGCGACGGGCCGCGGCGAGGGCGTCACCGTCGCGGTCCTCACGGGCCACGACCCGCGCCGCTCCGCCGCCGTGCGGGACGCGATCCTCGAGGGCCTGCGGGACGGCTCGATCGGCGCGCCGCACCACCGCGCCCGTACGCCGTTCGTCGCCCTGGTCGGCGGCGGCCCCGGTGACCCGGACCTGATCACGGTCCGCGGCCGCCGCCTGCTCGCGGAGGCGGACGTCGTCATCGCGGACCGCCTGGGCCCGCGTGACCTCCTCGACGAGCTGCCGCCGCACGTCGAGGTGATCGACGCGGCGAAGATCCCGTACGGCCGCTTCATGGCCCAGGAGGCGATCAACAACGCGCTGATCGAGCACGCGAAGGCGGGCAAGTCCGTGGTCCGCCTCAAGGGCGGTGACCCGTTCGTCTTCGGCCGGGGCATGGAGGAGGCGCAGGCGCTCGCGGAGGCGGGCATCGCGTGCACGGTGGTGCCGGGTATCTCCAGCTCGATCAGCGTGCCGGGCGCGGCGGGCATCCCGGTGACGCACCGCGGTGTGGCGCACGAGTTCACGGTGGTCAGCGGCCATGTGGCGCCCGACGACCCCCGCTCGCTCGTGGACTGGGAATCCCTCGCGAAGCTGCGCGGCACCCTGGTGATCCTCATGGGCGTGGACAAGATCGGCGCGATCGCGCGGGCGCTGGTCGCGTACGGCAAGGACCCGCGGACGCCGCTGGCGCTGATCCAGGAGGGTACGACGGCCACGCAGCGGCGCGTGGACGCGACGCTCGCGACGGTGGCGGAGAAGGTCGAGGCGGAGGACGTACGCCCGCCGGCGGTCATCGTCATCGGAGACGTCGTCCACGAGGGCCCGCACAAGCACCTCGCGCCTTCCGCGTAACTTTCCTCCCGACGACGACAAGGCAGCATTCCCGTGGCGGAACTCCTCACCCTCGACGACCCCGACGACCCGCGCCTGCGCGACTACACGGGCCTGACCGACGTCGAGCTGCGCCGCAGGCGCGAACCGGCCGAGGGACTGTTCATCGCCGAGGGCGAGAAGGTCATCCGGCGGGCCGCGGAGGCCGGTTACGCGATGCGGTCGATGCTGCTGTCGGCGAAGTGGGTCGACGTCATGCGGGACGTCATCGAGCGGTCCGAGGCGCCGGTGTACGTGGTGAGCCCGGACCTCGCCGAGCGGGTGACCGGCTACCACGTGCACCGCGGCGCGCTCGCCTCGATGCAGCGCAAGCCGCTGCCGACGGCGGGCGAGCTGCTGTCGGACGCCCGCCGCGTAGCCGTTATGGAGGGCGTGAACGACCACACCAACATCGGCGCGATCTTCCGCAGTGCCGCCGCGCTCGGCATGGACGCGGTCCTGCTGTCGCCGGACTGCGCGGACCCGCTGTACCGCCGCTCGGTGAAGGTCTCGATGGGCGCGGTGTTCTCCGTGCCGTACGCCCGTCTGGAGTCCTGGCCCCAGGGCCTGGAGACGGTAC
This sequence comes from Streptomyces sp. NPDC003036, assembly GCF_040611175.1. Classification (NCBI taxonomy): domain Bacteria; kingdom Bacillati; phylum Actinomycetota; class Actinomycetes; order Kitasatosporales; family Streptomycetaceae; genus Streptomyces; species Streptomyces sp. NPDC003036. The sequence continues at coordinate 95,248 of NZ_JBEXNO010000028.1, forward strand.
GGGAGGCGGGCTTCCGGCTCCTCGCGCTGACGCCGCACGAGAAGGCGTTGGTGATCGACGAGGTGGCCCCGCACCGCATGGAGCGGGTGGCGCTGATGCTGGGCGCGGAGGGCGAGGGCCTGTCGGCGAAGGCACTGCGGGCGGCCGACGCATGGGTCCGCATCCCGATGGCGCACGGGGTGGACTCGCTGAACGTGGGCGCGGCGGCCGCGGTCGCGTTCTACGCGGTGGCCACCGGCCGCCCCGCGTCCTGACCGCCGGCCCTCAACGCCTGGCCCTGAGCGCCTAGCCCTGAAGGCCCTGCGCGGCCGCGATCCCCAGCAGCACGATCAGCGTCACGACGACGAAGACGACGATCCGCTGGCGCAGCAGCCGCGGGTTCGCGGGCCGGCGCCCGCCGGGCGAGGTCCGCACACCGGGGCGGGACCCCGCGGGTCGGGCCCCGGCGCGGCCGCCGCCGGTACGCGCGCCGCCGGTACGCGCGCCACCACGCGAGGGATGCGGCGCCGGCGTACGCGGCCCGCCGCGCCCCTGCGTCGTACGCGCCCCGCTGTTCCGGCCGGTGTTGCGTTCCGTGTCCCGCCCGGGAGCCCGTTCCCCGTTCCGCTCCGTGTACTGCTCGGTGAGCCGGTCCGTGGGCCGCTCGTCCAGGGCCCGCCCCGCCGACCGCTGGGCGAGCGGCCGCTCCGACAGGCCCTGCGCCTCCCGCGCGGCGATCTCCTTGAGCCGCATGGACAGCTGCAGCGTGCTGGGCCGCTCCTCCGGATCCTTCGCCAGGCAGGCCCGTACGAGCGGGGCGAGCGCGTCCGGTACGCCGCGCAGCTGCGGCTCCTCGTGCACCACCCGGTAGAGCATGACCTCGGAACTGCCGTGCCCGAACGGCGAGTCGGCCATCGCCGCGTACGCCAGGGTCGCGCCCAGCGAGAAGACGTCCGTGGCGGGTGTGACCGCCGCGCCCCGCACCTGCTCGGGCGCGAGGAAGCCGGGGGAGCCGACCGCCGTGCCGACATGCGTGAGGGTGGAGGCGCCGGTCGCCCAGGCGATGCCGAAGTCGATGATCCGGGGACCCTTGGGGGATAGCAGGATGTTCGACGGCTTGAGGTCCCGGTGGACGACCCCGGCCTCGTGGACGGCCACCAGTCCCTCGGAGAGCGCGGCGCCGATGGCGGCGACGTCGGCCGCCGACAGCGGCCCCTCCTCGGCGACCTTGTCGTGGAGGGAGGGGCCGGGTACGTACTGGGTGGCGAACCACGGGCGGTCCGCCTCCAGGTCCGCCGCCACGAGCCGCGCCGTGCATCCGCCGCGGATGCGCCGCGCGGCCGACACCTCGCGGGCGAACCGCGACCTGAACTCCTGGTCCTCGGCGAGATCCGGCCGGATCACCTTCAGGGCCACCCGCTGTCCACGCCGGTCGGAGCCCAGGTACACGACCCCCATGCCGCCGGCGCCCAGCCGCCGGTGCAGCCGGAACGAGCCGACGACACGCGGATCCTCGCGCCGGAGCCGCATCATCGCCATGTCCGTCCCCTACCTACGGTGGGGAGCCCCCACCCCGCAGCCGCGGTTATCCGTTTGACGGGCACAGCTTACGTACCCGCGCCCCGGTGTGCTCATAGGCCGCGCCCTGGCAGCCGGATTGAGGAGGGGTCAGGAAGCCGCCCGGAGACGGCTTCCGGCGGGCGCGCGTCTCACGACCCGCCGTGCGAGCGGGAGTTGGGACGTGACCGGGAAACGTCCCGCGCCGGCGCCGGACGGGGTGATCGACGTCACCCCCGGCCCCCGCCCCCCGAGGGACTCCTACCGCCCCCTCGGGGATGTCCCCCACCGCCGGGCCCGCGTCTCCACCCAGGGGAGTACGCGCCGGGCCCGCGGCTCATCCTCCGGGAGGCCTGGCAATCGGTACGCGGGCATGACGCCCTCGACCCGCCGCGTCCCTAATGTTGAGGTCAAGCGGCGGGTGCGGTACTCGTCCCCCGAGGTCGGACGCCCGCCGCTGCCAGATCGACAGGAGAGGAACCATGGCGGACACGGCACCGCGGACGCTGGTCCGCACGCGGGGACGGAAGGCCTACGCCACGTTCGGCGACCGCCCGTCCGGCAGGCGCCACCCGCTGGTGGCGACGGTGATGGTTCTTCCCCTGGCGGCACTGCTGGTGGTCGCCTTCGGCGGCTGGGACGCGGTGCTCACACAGGCGTCGTCCGTGGGCGTGATGCTGGGGCGCTGAGCGGCGCCCCGGATCCGGGAGAGCGGCCCGGGTCGGGGACATCCGGCCAACAACCCCGTGGGGACGGGGGTGCGGCGGACGGCTATGGGTGGCCGGCAGCTGGGGAGCTGCCGGCCACCAGGTTTTTCCCGGGCCGTAGGGTCGGCGCATGGAGACCGGGAAGGCACTCGTCCAGGAACTCGCCGGGGTCGCGCGGCGCGCCGCGCATCCACGCGGGCCGGCGCGCGCGGGGTGCCCCGCGTGCGGCCGGGTCGCGCCCGCCGTGCTGGCCGACCGGGCGGACGGGACCGTCGTACGGCACGGGCACGCCGTCGCCAAGGCGCACGCGCCCGGCACCGACGAGGCCGCGCACCGCACGCGCCTGGCGGTCGCCGCGCATCCGCGGCTGTCCGGCATCCTGCTGCCGCCCCTGCCGGTGACCGCCGCCGAGGTGCGGGGCCGCCCCGTGACGGCCTGGCCGTACGGCACGCCCGTCGACCCCGCCGACCCGGACGCCGCTCCCTGGGAGGAGGCGGCGACGCTGCTGGCCCGCCTCCACGCCGTACCGCCCGCCGAGCTCCCCGGCCCGCTGCCGCCCATGCGCGGCCCGGCCAAGGCGGCCGCCGACTCCGTACCGTAAGCGCCCTTTCCGGCGCCGCGCACGCGGATATCAGCGTCCGCGTTCCCAGGTGT
>NZ_JBEXNO010000029.1:0-97371 GCF_040611175.1 Streptomyces sp. NPDC003036
GCGTTTTGTTTTTCTTTTTTGGTGGGTGGGGGGTGTGCGTTATAAAAACGACTGAACTCGCGCGAAGCGCGGTGAACGAGAGTCCGACCACCCCCCACCGGAACCCCCGGCACCCGACCCGCGCCCACCGGGCAGCAAGCACCGCGCAGCGGCCCGCAGCGGCCCGCGGGCACGCAAAAGGGCCGTGCCGCACCCCTCGCAGGGATGCGGCACGGCCCTCGAAACCAGCTACGCCCAAGCGGCAAGCGCCAGGCGGCCAGCGCTACGCGCGGGCAACACCCTCCGCGCGCGCCGCCGCCGCGACCGCCGCCGTGACCGCCGGGGCCACGCGCTCGTCGAAGGGCGACGGGATCACGTAGTCGGCCGCCAGCTGGTCGCCGACGACGTCGGCCAGCGCGTTCGCCGCGGCGATCTTCATGCCCTCGGTGATCCGGGAGGCCCGGACCTGGAGCGCACCGGCGAAGATGCCGGGGAAGGCCAGCACGTTGTTGATCTGGTTCGGGTAGTCCGAGCGGCCCGTCGCGACGACCGCCGCGTACTTGTGCGCCACGTCGGGGTGCACCTCGGGGTTCGGGTTGGCCATGGCGAAGACGAAGGCGTTCGGCGCCATGGAGGCGACCGCCTCCTCCGGCACCGTGCCGCCCGAGACGCCGATGAAGACGTCGGCGCCGGCGAGCGCGGTCTCCAGCGAGCCGGTGATCCCGGCGCGGTTGGTGAGCTCGGCGAGCTCGCGCTTGACGTCCGTGAGGTCGTCGCGGTCGCGGCTCACGATGCCCTTGCGGTCGGCGACGGCGACGTCACCGAGACCGGCCTCGAGCAGCATCTTGGCGATGGCGACACCCGCCGCGCCGGCGCCGGAGATGACGGCGCGCAGGTCGCCGAGTGTCCGCCCGGTGAGCTTCGCGGCGTTGCGCAGCGCGGCGAGGGTGACGACGGCGGTGCCGTGCTGGTCGTCGTGGAAGATCGGGATGTCGACGCGCTCCTGGAGCTTGCGCTCGATCTCGAAGCAGCGGGGCGCCGAGATGTCCTCGAGGTTCACTCCGCCGAAGGAGGGCGCGAGGCGGACGACGGTGTCGACGATCTCGTCCACGTCGGTCGTGGCGAGCGCGATCGGCACGGCGTCGACGCCACCGAACTGCTTGAAGAGGATCGCTTTCCCCTCCATGACCGGAAGCGACGCCTCCGGACCGATGTCACCGAGTCCCAGCACGGCCGTACCGTCGGTGACGACGGCGACGACCTGGGACTTCCAGGTGTAGTCGTGCACGAGCGCGGGACGCTCGGCGATGGCGCTGCACACCTTGGCGACGCCGGGTGTGTACGCGAGGGACAGGTCGTCCTTGTCCCGCACCGGCACCGTGGCCTGAACGGCCATCTTTCCGCCCCGGTGGAGGGCGAATGCCGGGTCGATGTCCAGATCGAAGGACTCGTCGGCCGAGCCCTCCGCGCCGGCACCGCTGTCGGTGCGAGGATTGACGATCTCCGCTGCCATTTGTTTGACCCCTTAAGTCTTTACAGTTGAGGGTGGCCACTCCTGGTTGAGGAGGGGTGGGCGGGCACCGCGTCCGCGCCCCGGCCGGGCGTGCTGCGCTGCCGGGGGGAGGTACGGACGCGTCGGACGCGCCGCACACGCGCCCTGAGCCCCGGATGAGGGGTGTAAAGGTCCTTCTTACCGGACGGACCTGTCCGCGGACGAGTCGGTATCCGGTGAGCCGAGGCCCCGGAGGTTCCGGAGGATGCCGCCGCTTGCGGGTTTCCCCAGGTGGCGATCGTGCGACTCATGACCGACTATCTGGACAAGTCCGCACGCCACCCGAATTGCGACCGCAATCCCGTCCGCATGACGAGATCAACCGAAGATTTTCCGGCCGGATGAAGGCAACCCCGTAGAAGGTCCGGCCCTGATGTACCGGCCTGTTGGGGTTCGGGGGTCTCCCGTTATCCGATTTTGACATGCGGAGGCCCCTGTTCGGGCTAGTCCGAATGGCAAGATGCCGGTAATCACACGAGGTCGCGACACCCGAAGGTGCGTGCCCCGACCCCCGTGCCGACCGATGGGCCACCCCTCATACGCCGCTTTGAGCCGGAGGAAACCGACCATGACCGCAAGCACCACCCGCTGTACGACCGCCGCGAGGGCCCGGACGCCACGCACGTCCAAAATGGCCGCGGTCGCCGCGATCGCGGTCGCCGGCACGATGCTGCTGACCGCCTGCGGTGATCAGACCAACAAGCCGGCCACCGGTGGCAAGGAGGCCAAGGGTGTCCCGGCCGTGCCCCACCCGCTGGCCCACCTGCTGCCGCAGGACATCCGCGACAAGGGCGTCATCAAGGTCGGCTCGGACATCGCGTACCCGCCGGTCGAGTTCAAGGACAAGGCCGGCAAGGTCACCGGCATCGACCCGGACCTCGCCTACGCGCTGAGCAAGCAGCTCGGCGTGCGGTTCGAGTTCGAGAACGGCACCTTCGACACCCTGATCACTGGTCTCCGCGCCAAGCGCTACGACATCACCATGTCGGCGATGACGGACACCAAGGACCGCCAGATGGGCATCGACTCCGCGACGAAGAAGAAGGTCGGCGAGGGCGTCGACTTCGTCGACTACTTCAACGCCGGCGTCTCGATCTACACCAAGCAGGGCGTCGACACGGGCATCAAGACCTGGGCCGACCTGTGCGAGAAGAAGATCGTCCTGCAGCGCGGCACCGTCTCCGAGGACCTCGCGAAGGCCGAGTCCGCGAAGTGCGTGGCGGCGAAGAAGGGCCCGATCGCGATCGAGGCCTTCGACACCGACCAGCAGGCCCAGACCCGCCTGCGCTCCGGCGGCGCCGACGCCGGTTCGTCGGACTACCCGGTCGCCGCGTACGTCGTGAAGACCTCGGGCGGCGGCAAGGACTTCCAGATCGTCGGCGAGCAGGTCGAGGCGGCGCCGTACGGCATCGCCGTGGCCAAGGGCAACACGCAGCTGCGCGACGCGATCAAGGCGGCCCTGGACGCCATCATCGCCACCGGCGAATACAAGACGGTCCTGGACAAGTGGGGTGTCGCCGCCGGCGCGGTGACCGAAGCGAAGATCAACGGCGGTTCCTGACCAGCCGGCCACACCAGCACCGCGTAGGCCTCTGAAAGGCACCACCGTGACTGACATCAAGAAGACGGACGCGGCGGACGCCACGCCGCCCGCCGGACCGGAAGCACTCAAGGCGATCCCGGTCCGCCACTACGGCCGGTACGTCACCGCGCTCGTCGCCATCGCGGCCTTCGTCGCGATCGTCTACGCCTTCTCGCAAGGCAAGATCAACTGGGACGCCGTCCCCACCTACTTCTTCGACGACCGGATCATCGAGGGCGTCGGCCAGACGCTCCTGCTGACCATCCTCTCTATGGCGATCGGCATCGTCGGCGGCATCGTCCTCGCGGTGATGCGGCTGTCGAAGAACCCGGTGACCTCCTCCATCGCCTGGTTCTACATCTGGTTCTTCCGGGGCACCCCGGTCCTGGTCCAGCTGTTCCTCTGGTTCAACCTGGGCCTGGTCTTCGAGTTCATCAACCTCGGCCCGGTCTACAAGGACGAGTGGTCCGACTTCATGACGCCGTTCCTGACGGCGCTGCTGGGCCTGGGCCTCAACGAGGCCGCGTACATGGCCGAGATCTGCCGCGCGGGCCTCCTCGCGGTCGACGAGGGCCAGACCGAGGCGTCCCACGCCCTGGGCATGAGCCACGGCAAGACGCTGCGCAGGATCGTCATCCCGCAGGCGATGCGCGTGATCGTGCCGCCCACGGGCAACGAAGTCATCAACATGCTGAAGACGACCTCGCTGGTGGCGGCCGTGCAGTACTACGAGCTGCTGCGCAACGCGCAGGACATCGGCCAGACGTCCGGCGCCCCGGTGGAGATGCTCTTCGTCGCCGCCGCCTGGTACCTGATCATGACCTCGGTGCTCAGCGTCGGCCAGTACTACCTGGAGCGGTACTACGCGCGCGGCTCCAGCCGCAGCCTGCCGCCCACCCCTTGGCAGAAGGTCAAGACGACCCTCTCCACGTTCCGCCGCCCGGAGGTGGCCCGATGACCGCCATGGTGAAGGCCGAGGGCGTCCACAAGTCCTACGGCGCCGCGCACATCCTCAAGGGGATCGACCTGGAGGTCGCCGCGGGCGAGGTGTTCTGCCTCATCGGCCCGTCCGGCTCCGGCAAGTCGACCTTCCTGCGGTGCATCAACCACCTGGAGAAGATCAACGCCGGACGGCTGTACGTCGACGGCGAGCTCGTCGGCTACCGCCAGAAGGGCGACAAGCTGTACGAGCTGAAGGACAGCGAGGTGGCGCTCAAGCGGCGCGACATCGGCATGGTCTTCCAGCGCTTCAACCTGTTCCCGCACATGACGGCCCTCGAGAACGTCATGGAGGCGCCCATCCAGGTCAAGGGCGAGGCGAAGGCCGTCGCCCGCGAGCGGGCCGCCAAGCTGCTGGACCGGGTGGGCCTCGGCGACAAGGCCGCCAACTACCCCTCGCAGCTCTCCGGCGGCCAGCAGCAGCGCGTGGCCATCGCCCGCGCGCTGGCGATGGAGCCGAAGCTGATGCTCTTCGACGAGCCGACGTCGGCGCTCGACCCGGAGCTGGTGGGTGACGTCCTGGACGTCATGCGGGACCTCGCCGAGTCGGGCATGACGATGGTCGTGGTCACCCACGAGATGGGCTTCGCCCGCGAGGTGGGCGACTCGCTCGTCTTCATGGACGGCGGCGTGGTCGTCGAGTCGGGCAACCCGCGCGACGTCCTGACCAACCCGCAGCACGACCGGACGAAGGCGTTCCTGTCGAAGGTGCTGTAGTACGCGGATGAAGGGCGGTACGGGTCACCCGTACCGCCCTTCGTCGCGTCGGCCCTACTTCAGCGCCAGGACGAGCGAGTCCGACGGCGAGGCCCACACGGCCCTGGCCTCGGCGAACCCGGCCTCGCGCAGGGTGCGCGCGTGCCACTCCAGGGAGGGTGTGTCGCCCTCGGCGTGCTCGCCGTAGATCGCGAACCGCTCGGCGGTCGGCGCGGCGAGGACCGGGTCCTCGGCGGCGAGCTCCCACCACTGGGTCCAGTCGAGGGCGCCGGCGGCCTTGGCGCGCTCCATGGCGGCGTGACGGTGGGCGCGCTCCGCGGCGTTGATGCGGGGCGTGGACTCGTCGCGCATGTGGTCGGCGTTCATGAAGACACCGCCCTCGCGGACGAGGCCGCCGAGCCGCCCGTAGAGCGCGGCGAGCGGTTCGGTCCGCAGCCAGTGCAGCGCCGTGGCGGTCAGGACGGCGTCGTACGTGTCGTACGGCAGCGCCTCGGCCCACGCGGGGTCGGTCAGGTCGGCCCGTACGAAGCGGACCCGGTCGTCCCCGGCGAAGTAGCCTTCGGCGATGGCGAGGAGCGCGGGGTCGAGGTCGACGCCGGTGCTGGTGGCGTCCGGGAACCTTTTGAGGAGGCGGTCCGTGATACTCCCCGTACCGCACGCGAGGTCGAGCACCCTGGGTGCCGGGCCGACGAACGCTTCCACCATGTCGAGCATGACCCGGAACCGCTCCTCGCGGTCGGGCATGTACCACTCCTGCTGGCGGTCCCAGCTCTCCTGCCAGGCTCGCCAGTCCGTGCTCGTGATCGCGTCCGTCACCAGGACCTCCGTAATACCCTCGTAGGAGATGGATCTCTTACAGGACCTTAGACTCCGGCCGTAAGGACTACAAGTGGAACTGGCCTCTTACTCGGATTACGCCGTTCGGCTGGTGAACACCGAGGAGCCGGCGCGCAACAAGGACTCCCTCACCTCGGTGGAGGCGGTGCGCGCGCTGTTCGGCGAGGCGTCGCAGATGGCCCGGCGCGCCACGGACGCGGACGTGACCCGGTTCCGTTCGGTACGGGCCCGGCTGCGCGCGGTCTTCACGGCGGCGGACGCCGGCGACCAGACGCAGGCCGTGGACCTGCTGAACTCCCTGCTCCTGGAGTTCCCGGTCAGCCCGCAGATCTCCGGCCACGACTACCTCGACGAGGAGGGCCGGCCGCGCTGGCACCTCCACCTGGCCGACCACCCGTCCAACGCGACCGCCGGCTACGCCGCCATCGCCGCGATGGGCCTCGCCATCCACCTGACCGAGTTCGGCGCCGACCGGCTCGGCCTGTGCCAGGCCGCGCCCTGCCGCAACGCGTACCTGGACACCTCCACCAACCGCTCCCGCCGCTACTGCTCCGACCGCTGCGCCACCCGCGCCAACGTCGCCGCCTACCGGGCCCGCAAGCGCCTGGAGAGCGAGCGGTCGGCGGGCACGGTCCGTACCGCAGACACCAGCCAGGAGAGCACCACCCCGAGCGACCGCTGACGCCCGGGCCGGATGCCCCGGTACCGGATCCGCACCCGGCCCAGCACCAGCTCGCCGGGCACCGCGCCGAACGCCCGGCTGTCCACCACGTCCGCGTCCGGGTTGTCCCCGAGCACCCACCAGCCCTCACCGCGCCGCTCGACCAGACGCTTCACGATGAGCAGATCCTGCTGCAGCGGATGGCGCAGCACCGCCACGTCCCCGGCCCTGAGCTCCGCCCCGTAGTGCACCAGCAGCTGATCCCCGTGCCGGAGCGTCGGCACCATGGACACCCCGGTGACCTCGGCAATCCCGAACGACACCCTCGTTCCCCGCCCCTGCTCCGCCATTCCGGTACCTCCCGGTCCTTCCTCCACGAGTCCCATGGTCACCCTGGACTTTTGTCCTAAGCACCCGGGGGCGCCCGCGAAAACCCGTCTCCCACGGAGTAATGTCCCACCTGAGAAGACGATCACGAGGAAGGACAGCTCAATGCTCTCCCGCCTGTTTGCCCCGAAGGTGAAGGTCAGCGCGCACTGCGACCTCCCCTGCGGTGTCTACGACCCGGCCCAGGCCCGCATCGAGGCCGAGTCGGTCAAGGCCGTCCAGGAGAAGATGGCCGCCAACGACGACCCGCACTTCCAGGCCCGCGCCACGGTCATCAAGGAGCAGCGCGCGGAGCTGGCCAAGCACCACGTCTCGGTGCTGTGGAGCGACTACTTCAAGCCCCCGCACTTCGAGAAGTACCCGCAGCTGCACCAGCTGGTCAACGACACCCTGAAGGCCCTGTCGGCGGCGAAGGCCTCCACGGACCCGAAGACGGGTGAGAAGGCGCTGGAGCTCATCGCCGAGATCGACAAGATCTTCTGGGAGACGAAGAAGGCCTGACCCCAGGTCCTCCTTCCTGTTCCCGACCGCACCCGGTTCCCCTTGGGGGCCGGGTGCGGCCGTTTTCGCCGGGTCTCTCTATGCTGCCGGGAATGACCCCGCAGCTGACCCTGGAAGCCGCCAGGAGCCTCCAAGGGATGCTCCGGGCCGACATCGCTCCCGGCCTCGGCGAGCGGGAACTCGACGCGGTCGAGGCCCGGTTCGGCTTCCGCTTCTCGGCGGACCACCGGGTCTTCCTGGCCGCCGGGCTCCCGCGCGGATCGGCCCGCTGGCCGGATTGGCGCGGCGGCGGCCCCGAGGACCTGGCCGAGCGGCTCTCCGCACCGGTCGAGGGCGTGCTCTTCGACGTGGAGCACAGCGGGTTCTGGCATCCCGCCTGGAGCCCGCGGCCCGCGGACACGTCCGCCGCGCTGCGGGTCGCACGCTCCGAGCTCGCGACGGTTCCCGCACTGGTCCCGGTCTACGGCCACCGGTACCTGCCCGGCACGGCGGGTGAGTGGGGCCACCCCGTGCTGTCCGTCCACCAGACGGACATCATCGTGTACGGCAACGACCTCGCCGACTACATCCGCCATGAGTTCACCGGCCGCGCGAGCCGCGGCCCCGCCCGCGCGACCGTCGACTTCTGGTCGTACTTCGTCGAGGGCGGCCCGGGCATCGACGTCACCGCGCCCACGCCGTTCACCCCGTACGCCGTGACCGCCGAGGAGGCCGTCGAGTGCCTCCGGATGCTGGCCCTGGAACGCCTGATCGGCCGACACCCCTCTCCGGAGCAGCTGATCGAAGCCGGCCTCACGGCCCTACTCCTCGACGTCGAGTCCCCGTCGCTCCCCCTCCTCGCGGGCCTGGCGCGCGCCGAACGGGAAGAGGCCGATGCCCTCTTCGAGCAGGTCCTCGCCGAACTGGGCCTCCGCCAGGACCTCCCCGTCGAAGCGGCCCGCCGCCGGCTCGTCCGCTGGTGGCTGCGCCTCATCGTGAACGGCAGCCTGGCCCCCGGCCCCGGCGGCGACCTGATCACCTACGAGGGCTGGGCCGCCCTGGACCGCCCCGAGGTCCTTCGGCCGCTGGTCGACAGCGTCGACGCGTACAACGCCTGGGCGGCGCTGCGGCAGGGCGACCGGGAGCGGCTGGCGGAAGCGATCGTCGCGGAGGCCAGGCGGCTGCTCGCGGGGGCTCCGGCCTGGTGACGCCCGGCCTTACCGCTCTTCGTCGGCCGTGGGGCAGCAGGTCGAGGGTCGGGCGCGAGTGGCCCGGCAGGTCGTTGGCGAGCCGGCCGAAGACGGCTGCTGGTCCGGTGTGAGCAAGTAGTCGTCGCCGTCGACGACCTCCGGATCCCAACAGGTCCGGGGCCGCGACCATGTGCCTGACGCCCGCCCCTGGCCGGCCCCGAGCGGTGCTCTCAGGCCGCGTGCGGCACGCCCGGCAGAGGGCTGCCGTGGCGCAGCAGCCACTGCCGGTACGGGGCCGCGCGCAGGGCCGCCTCGCGGTAGGCGGCCGCCAGTTCGGCGTACGCCGCGTCGGCGGCCTCGGCGCCCGGCCGGTGGTACAGCAGCAGGCGTACGGCGAGGGGGTCGTCGCGTAACGGCCGGATCGCCATGTCGTCGCGCGGCCCCGAGGTCGGCTGGCACGGGGCCACGGCCTCTCCGGCCACGATGAGCGAGGCGGCCGTGTGGTAGTCGCCGTGCAGGACGGGCGGGTCGATCCCGGCCGCCCAGAGCACCCGCCGCAGCCCGTCCCACTCACCGTCCACGGTCGGGTCGACCATCCACCGGTCACCGGCCAGGTCGGCGAGGTCCACGACGGGTCCGGCGGCGGCCGGATGGTCCCGCGGCAGGGAGATGAACTGCGGCTCCCGCTCCACCAGCACGCGCCGCTCCAGCCCGTCCGGCACACGCAGCGGACAGCCCTCCACCTCGTGGACGAAGGCGACGTCGAGCCGCCCGGCGGCGAGGCCGCGCAGCAGGGCGCCCGCCGAGACGTCCATGTGCAGCGAGATGTCCGTGCCGGGCAGCCGCCCGCGCAGCCGGCGCAGCCAGCCCGCGAGCGCACGGCTGGCGGTGGAGCCGATACGGAGCCGGGCCACGCCGTCGGCGCGGGCGGCGGCGGCACGGGTCTCGCTGACGAGCCGGTCCAGCTGCGCCACCAGGGGGCGGGCGCGGCTCAGTACGGCGTGGCCGAGGGGCGTCGGCCGGCAGCCGGTCCGCTCGTGGGCGAAGAGTTCGGCGCCCAGGGCGTGTTCGATGCGGCGCAACTGGGTCGTCAGGGACGGCTGGCTGATGCCCAGATGGCGGGCGGCCTTGTGCAGGCTGCCCGTGTCGGCGATGGCGCACAGCGCCCGCAGGTGCCTCACCTCCAGCTCCATGCCCCGAGGGTAGGGCGGTCCCTGGCGTCACACCAGACTCAAGGACGGGGCGGAAAGCGCCTGTTGGCGGTGGCCGTCGGCGGGTGATGCCCTCGTCCTATCGCCCGCTGACATCATCCGTGCGCGCGGTGCGCTGCTCGACACTCTGTCCCACCGACGTCCCGCCGACGTCCGGCCGAACGCGTCCACCCAACCGTTCAGGACCGAGTAGGAGCCCCCCATGAGACACCCCCAGGCCGTGCTGGCCGCTGCCCTGAGCCTGACCGCGGCTCTGGCGGCCGTACCCGCCACGACCGCCACCGCCACCGCCGCGCCCTCGCCCGCCAGCGGCCCCGCCGCCGCATCCGCCGCCGCATCCGGCTATGCCGCCTACGCCGGTTCGGGCGAGAACGCCAAGGCCAACAAGGCCTTCTACGAGGCCGTGATGCGCTCGGTCGCCGAGAAGCGTGCCGCCGACCCCGGCGCGCTCGCCGTCACCGTCGTCTACTCGGCGGCCAACGCCCCGAGCTTCCGCACCCAGATAGCCCGCTCCACGCAGATCTGGAACAGCTCCGTCAGCAACGTGAAGCTGCAGGAGGGCAGCAACCCGGACTTCCGGTACTACGAGGGCAACGACTCGCGCGGCTCGTACGCGTCGACCGACGGGCACGGCCGCGGCTACATCTTCCTCGACTACCGGCAGAACCAGATCTACAACTCCACCCGGGTCACCGCCCACGAGACCGGCCACGTCCTCGGCCTGCCGGACCACTACTCGGGCCCGTGCAGCGAGCTGATGTCGGGCGGCGGCCCCGGCCCGTCCTGCCAGAACGCCCAGCCGAACGCGCAGGAGCGCAGCCGCGTGGACTACCTGTGGCGCAACGGTCTCGCGGCGGCGACGGAGGCCGCGGCGGCGAAGGTGTCCTGACCCGCCTGCGGGCGCCCCGCGGCCGCGCGGGGCGCCTCGTCCGCCGTCAGGCGGCTTCCAGGAGCTTCCGGTCGAACCGCGCGCCGGGCGGCAGCTGGCGCAGAATGCGGTCCAGCGCCAGGTCGAAGTCGCCGCCGGCCAGGCCGGACTCGTACGCCGCGCCGCCGAAGTGCAGGGTCAACTGAAGATCCACCCGCTCGGGTGAGCCGTCGGACAGGGCTTCGCCGAGCGCCAACAGACAGCTGAGCGTGGATCGTTGGGGCGTGCCGTCGATGATGACGGGCAGTGGCAGGTCCCACTCCAGTACGCAGCCGGCCAACGGCAGGCCGCCGTTCTCCTCCGCCGCCCGCAGCGCGGCGCAGCTCGCGCCCGCGTACTCCACGCCCCTGATACGGGTGGCGATGCGCTTCCCGTCGGACGTGATGGTGATGGCTTCCGCACCCCGGCGGTCCCGGTACCAGCCGGTCCAGACTTCCGTCGACTCCGATGACATGGCGCGGACTGTAGCGGTATGACTGCCTCCGGCGTGCGGCCGGACACCCCCTCAGCCGGACTTCAGCCGGTCTTCGCCGTCTTGCCCGACTCGTCCGCGTCGCCCTCCTCCTGGAAGAGGTCACAGCCGGGGTTGCGGCATGGCTGGGGCTGCCAAACGGGTGCCCAGACACCGAGGATCTTGCGTCGTTTGAGCGCCGTACCGACAGGCTGTCCACAGGCGGGGCACACGTGCTCGGGCCCTTCCTGGGGGCGGCGGACGGTGGGGCGTCCTTCGCTGCTGCCCATGGAATAAGGATAGGGCGGTTTCCGCCACTCGGACAGGCCGGTACGGCCGGCCGGGCGAGCCCCCGCCCAGGGGCGGGGAGCGCGCCCGTCCGGTGGGCCCGCGGGCCTCCGGACGGGCACGCCGGGCGCCTCAGCGCGTACGGCGGGTGACGAACTCCGCCAGGGCCAGCAGGTCCCCGGCCGCCGCCAGGTCCGGTACGGCCCGCGACAGCTGGTGCACCGCCCGGGCCATCCGGTCGGCGGCCTGCGCCTGGGCCCAGTCGCGCCCGCCCGCCCGCTCCACGGCGTCGGCCGCGCGCCGTACGCCGTCCTCGTCCAGCGCGGGCCGCCCGTACAGCGCGGCCAGCTCGGCCCCGGCGGCCGTCCCGGATCGGAGCGCGGCGACCACCGGCAGCGACTTCTTGTGCGCGGCGAGGTCCGCCCCGGCGGGCTTCCCCGTCCGGTCCGGGTCGCCCCAGATGCCGATGAGGTCGTCGATCAGCTGGAACGCCAGGCCTGCCTCCCGCCCGAACGCGTCCATCGCCGCGACCTCCTCCTCCCCCGCGCCCGCGTACAGCGCGCCCAGGGCGCACGCGCACCCCAGTAGCGCGCCCGTCTTGGCGGTCGCCATGGCGAGGCACTCCTCCAGCGACACCTCGTCGGGGCCGCGCCCCTCGAAGGCGCAGTCCGCCTGCTGGCCCGCGCACAGCTCGATCACGCAGGCGGCGAGCCGCGCCGCCGCCGCGGCGGCGGCCGGGTGGCCGTCCTCGGCGAGCAGCCGCAGCGCGAGGGCGAGCATGGCGTCCCCGGCCATCAGGGCGTCCGGCATGCCGAAGACGGTCCACGCGGTCGGCCGGGAGCGGCGGGTGGCGTCCGCGTCGACGATGTCGTCGTGGAGCAGCGTGAAGTTGTGCGCGAGCTCCACGGCGGCGGCCGCCCGGACGGCGGTGTGCGGGCCGCCGCCCAGGGCCCGGGCGGCGGCGAGCACCAGCGCGGGCCGGATCGCCTTGCCGCCCTGCTGCCCGGCGGCCGGGGTGCCGTCGGCGTGCTCCCAGCCGAAGTGGTACATCGCCACCCGCCGTATGGAGCCGGGCAGCGACTCCACGCCCGCGCGCAGCCGGGGCTGGACGGCGGTACGGGTGCGGTCGAGGAGCGACGCCGCGGTGTCCGCGCTCGCGCTCGTGCTTGTGTTCGTCGCGGTCATCGGGGTCATCGCCAGCGGCTGACTTCGACGTTCTCCAGCACGCCGAGGGCGTCCGGGACCAGGATCGCCGCCGAGTAGTAGGCGGTGACCAGGTACGAGATGATCGCCTGCTCGTCGATGCCCATGAACCGCACCGAGAGGCTCGGCTCGATCTCGTCCGGGATGCCGGTCTGGTGCAGGCCGATGACGCCCTGGTCGGCCTCGCCCGTACGCATGCAGAGGATCGAGGTGGTGCGGGCCTCGGAGATCGGGATCTTGTTGCAGGGGAAGATCGGTACGCCGCGCCAGGCCGGGATCTGATGGCCTGCCACCTCGACGGTGTCGGGGACGAGCCCGCGCCTGTTGCACTCGCGTCCGAACGCGGCGATGGCGCGCGGGTGGGCGAGGAAGAGCTTGTTGCCGCGGCGGCGGGAGAGCAGCTCGTCCATGTCGTCGGGGCTGGGCACTCCGTCGTGCGGCTGGAGCCGCTGCCCGTAGTCGCAGTTGGCGAGCAGGCCGAACTCCTTGTTGTTGACGAGCTCGTGCTCCTGGCGCTCGCGCAGCGCCTCGACGGTGAGCCGCAACTGCTGCTCGGTCTGGTTCATGGGCTGGTTGTAGAGGTCGGCGACGCGGCTGTGGACCTTCAGCACGGTCTGGGCGACGCTCAGTTCGTACTCGCGCGGCGAGGCCTCGTAGTCGACGTACGTGTGCGGGACGACCGCCTCGCCGACGTGGCCGGCGGAGAGGTCGATGGCCTTCTCGCCGTGTGCGTTGGTGCGCTGCCGCGGCAGGGCCGCCAGGCTTGCGAGGTGTCCGGCCAGGGACTCGGCCCGTTCGGCGAGGCTGGTCACGTCCGCGCGGGTGAGCTCCAGCACGGTGCAGGCGGTCGCCGCGCGGGCCGTCCACTCCCAGGTGGCGTCCCGGTCGGTGAGGGAGTCGTCGCCGAGGTACGCCCCGTCGGCGAGGACGCCGAGGACCGCCTCGTCGCCGTACGGGCCGGTGCCGATCTGCTCGATCCTGCCGTGCGCCAGCAGGATCACCCGGTCCGTGGGCGCGCCCGCCTCGGCGATGACGTCACCGGGCGCGAACTCCCGCTGGGTGCACCGCTGCGCCAGCTCGCCGAGCGCCGCGTCGTCCTCGTACCCGCGCAGGGCGGGCAGCTCCCGCAGCTCGTTCGGGATCACGGCGACCCGCTCGCCGGTCTGGACGAAGGTGACCCGTCCGTCGCCGACCGCGTAACTGAGCCGCCGGTTCACCCGGTACGTGCCGCCCTGCACCTGCACCCACGGCAGCATCCGCAGGAGCCACCGGGAGGTGATCTCCTGCATCTGCGGGACCGACTTGGTGGTGGTCGCCAGGTTCCGCGCGGCGGCGGTGCCGAGGCTCTGCTGCGGCGCCTGCTGCTCGGTGCGAACGTCCTCGCCGACCGGCCCAACCGACATGTACTTCCCTCTCGATCATCATCCGAACTTCCGAGGAAAAGCCTTTCAGCACGTTCCGTTGTCACGCCATTACACAAATGAGCGAGAATGAATCACCCGTCACGGGGCATGACAGGGGTTTCATGTCCGGATCGGTTCGTACGCCGCCCGAACGCCGTCGCGCGGCGGGGCCGGGTGGGGATGCCTCCGGCAGGAGCCCGGTACGGCTCACTCACGAAGGAGGCGGAGTGGCCACACCCCTGTCCGCGAACAGTTTTCTCGACGCGCTGTGCGACGAAGGCCTCACGGTCGTGGAGGCCGGCGATTGGCGCTCGCACAACCGCAACCACAAGGGGCCCTGGGGGCCGGTGTACGGCGTGATGCTGCACCACACCGCCTCCAAGGGCAGCGAGCAGACCGTCCGGGTCTGCCGGGAGGGCCGCCCGGGGCTACCGGGGCCGCTGTGCCACGGCGTGATCACCAAGGACGGCCGCGTCCATCTCGTCGGCTACGGCCGCGCGAACCATGCGGGCAAGGGCGACGACGACGTCCTGCGCGCCGTGATCGGGGAGAGGCGGCTGCCCCGGGACAACGAGGCGAACCGGGACGGCAACCGGTACTTCTACGGCTTCGAGTGCGAGAACCTCGGCGACGGCGAGGACCCGTGGCCCGCCGTCCAGCTGGAGGCGATCGAGAAGGCGGCGGCCGCGATCTGCCGCCGCCACGGCTGGTCGGCCCGCTCGGTCATCGGTCACAAGGAGTGGCAGCCGGGGAAGATCGATCCGCGCGGCTTCTCCATGAACACGATGCGCACGCGCATCCAGGAGCGGCTGAACTGAGCGGCTGCTCCATCGCTCGACTGCTCGACCGGAGGCTGCGTGACAATGGCCGGGTGACCGCGTTCGACCTGTCCTCCCTCGACCCGCTGCTCCCCTCCCCCCTGCGGGCCGCCGAGGACGAGCGCCTCGCCCGGCACGGCGTACGGCTGCTGCTCAAGCGGGACGACCTGATCCACCCGGACCTCGTCGGCAACAAGTGGCGCAAGCTCGCCCCGAACCTGGCCGCCGCGGCCGGCCGTCCGGTCCTCACCTTCGGCGGCGCGTACTCCAACCACCTGCGTGCCACGGCCGCCGCCGGCCGCCTGCTGGGTTTCCCCACCGTCGGGGTCGTACGGGGTGAGGAGCTCGCCGACCGCCCGCTGAACCCGTCCCTCGCGCGGTGCGCGGCGGACGGGATGCGGCTGCTGTTCGTGGACCGGGCGACGTACCGCGCCAAGGACGACCCGGAGGTGCTCGCGCGCCTGCTGGAGCGCGCCCCCGAGGGCTGTTTCGTCGTGCCGGAGGGCGGCAGCAACGCCCTCGCGGTGCGCGGCTGCGTGGAGCTCGGGCGCGAACTGCGCGCCCCGCACGGACGGGCAGGCACCGACGCGGACGTGGCCGTGGACGTGGTGGCGGTGGCCTGCGGCACGGGCGGCACGCTGGCCGGTCTGGCCGCCGGGCTTGGCCCCGGACAGCGCACGCTCGGCATACCGGTGCTCAAGGGCGGTTTCCTCGGCGCGGAGATACGGACGCTCCAGGAGCGGGCCTTCGGCGGCCCCGTGGGCGACTGGAGCCTGGACGAGCGGTTCCACTTCGGCGGTTACGCCCGGAGCACGCCCGCCCTCGACGACTTCGCCGACGACTTCGCCCAGCGGCATGGACTCGCCATCGAGCGCATATATGTCGCCAAAATGCTGTACGGACTGTTCACCCTGGCCGCGGAGGGCACGTTCCCGCGCGGGACCACGCTCGCCGCCGTGATCACCGGCCGGCCGGACGTCCCCTCATCCCCACCCGGCCGACCGCGCCCGGAAGCCGGCGGAGACGGCGTTGGTGCCGTGTCGACGGTTCGATCGTCCGAGGCCTGGGTACGTCAACCCTCCGCCGGTTTCTCGCGATTGGGTCCCGCAAACCCCTAGCCACTGTCCGTACTCATGTGCTTACCATGAGTGACAGGCGTCGGAGCGGGGGTCCCCGGCGACACGGCACCATGGAATCGCGATAGCGTCACGGCGGACTACGCACACCCGCGTACCGCACGGCCCGGCCCCGGGAGGAGCTTCCTTCCGCGAGCCGAGCCCCGATTGAGCTTGTGCCACCTTGGAGGTGAGGGTGTCCCAGATCGCAGGCGAGCCCGGGACCCAGGACTTCGTGGAAGTCCGGCTGCCCGCTGCGGGTGCCTACCTGTCCGTGCTGCGTACGGCCACGGCCGGTCTCGCGGCGCGCTTGGACTTCACCCTCGACGAGATCGAGGACTTGCGCATCGCGGTCGACGAGGCCTGCGCGATCCTGCTCCAGCAAGCCGTGCCCGGCTCGGTCCTGAGCTGTGTGTTCCGCCTCGTCGACGACTCCCTTGACGTGACCGTCTCGGCGCCCACGACCGACGGCCGGGCCCCGGAGCGGGACACGTTCGCCTGGACGGTGCTCTCCGCACTGGCCGGCAAGGTCGACTCGTCCGTCGCCGACGACCGGACGGTCTCCATCAACCTGTACAAACAGCGCGGCGCGGGACCCGGGCCGGCGTGAGGAACGGGGACGGTCCGGTGCGAAACGAGGAGCGCGGGCCCCGGGCGCTGAGCTCGCCGGAGGGCATCCCGGAACAGCAGGCGCGGCCACACCCGGTGGACGGTCTCGTGGAGACGTCGGAGGGGGCCGCGACGGCGCGGGCAGATCAGGCGGACCGGATGAGCGAGCAACACGAGCAACACGAGCAGCGGGACCGGCAGCGGCAGGCGCCGCGGCACGACCCGCAGGACCGCAGCGGCGCGCGGGCGATGTTCATCCGGCTGCGCGAGCTGCCGGACGGCTCGCCCCAGCGGGCCGAGCTGCGCAACCAGCTCGTCCGCATGCACCTGCCGCTCGTGGAGCACCTGGCGCGCCGGTTCCGCAACCGCGGCGAACCGCTGGACGACCTGACGCAGGTCGCCACGATCGGTCTGATCAAGTCGGTGGACCGGTTCGACCCGGAGCGCGGCGTCGAGTTCTCGACGTACGCGACCCCCACGGTGGTCGGCGAGATCAAGCGCCACTTCCGGGACAAGGGGTGGGCGGTGCGGGTGCCGCGCCGGCTCCAGGAGCTGCGGCTGTCGCTGACCACCGCGACGGCGGAGCTGTCGCAGCTGCACGGCCGCTCGCCGACCGTGCACGAGCTGGCCGAGCGGCTCGGGATCTCGGAGGAGGAGGTCCTGGAGGGCCTGGAGTCCGCCAACGCGTACTCGACGCTCTCGCTGGACGTTCCGGACACGGACGACGAGTCCCCGGCGGTCGCGGACACCCTGGGCGCGGAGGACGAGGCGCTGGAGGGCGTCGAGTACCGCGAGTCCCTCAAGCCGCTGCTGGAGGACCTGCCGCCGCGCGAGAAGCGGATCCTGCTGCTTCGCTTCTTCGGGAACATGACCCAGTCGCAGATCGCGCAGGAGGTCGGCATCTCGCAGATGCACGTCTCGCGGCTGCTGGCCCGCACGCTGGCGCAGCTGCGCGAGAAACTGCTGGTCGAAGAGTAGGACGCCGGTCGAGGCGCGGGACCCGGACCCCCGGGACCCGGACCCCGACGGCGGTCAGGCCCGGCCGCGGATGCCGAGGGCCTTCGGGGTCTGCGGGTGGAGCAGCAGCGCCAGGCCGGTGACCGCGGCGGCCGCCAGGGCGATACCGCCCGGGATGGCGGCGCTGTCCGCCTGGAGCAGGGTCCAGGCGACGGGCAGGGCCATCAGCTGCGTGATGATCGCCGGGCCGCGGCTCCAGCTGCGGCAGCGCAGCAGGCCCCGGGCGGCGAAGAGCGGGATCAGACCGAGTGCGATGAGTGTCACACCACCGGTCACCGCCTGCGTGAGGCCGTCGGGCTTGCCCGTGAGGCTCGTCACGAGCAGGTACGCGCCGCCCGCGAACAGGGCGAGCGCTTCCAGCCCCGCCACGGCCGCGGCGGCCGTGACACGGGCGGGGCGCGGGGCGCCGGCGGCGGTCTGGACGGGGTTCGGCTCGGTACTGCTCACCCCAGCAGGGTAGCGGCCGGCCCCGTCCACGTACTGGACAGGGGTCGGGAGCACCTGGGCCCGGTACCGCGCGGTAGGTAACCTGGCGGGCATGCGCGCACTTCTCGTGGTCAACCCGGCAGCCACCACCACCAGTGCCCGCACCCGTGACGTACTGATCCACGCGCTGGCCAGCGAGATGAAGCTGGAGGCGGTGACGACCGAGTACCGGGGCCACGCCCGCGACGTGGGGCGCCGGGCGGCCGAGTCCGCCGACATCGACCTGGTCGTCGCGCTCGGCGGCGACGGCACCGTCAACGAGGTGGTCAACGGGCTGCTGCACCACGGCCCGGACCCGGAGCGGCTGCCGCTCCTCGCGGTGGTGCCCGGCGGCTCCACCAATGTCTTCGCCCGCGCGCTGGGGCTGCCGAACGACGCCGTCGAGGCGACCGGCGCGATCCTGGACGCGCTGAGCGAGCGGCGCGAGCGGACCGTGGGGCTCGGGCTGGCCTCCGGCACTCCGGGGTCGGAGGACGAGGCGGTGCCGGCCCGCTGGTTCACGTTCTGTGCCGGTTTCGGCTTCGACGCGGGCGTGATCGGCCGTGTCGAGCAGCAGCGGGAGCGCGGCCGGAGGTCGACGCACGCGCTGTACATCCGGCAGGCGATGCGCCAGTTCCTGGACGAGCCGCACCGCCGGCAGGGCGTGATCACGCTGGAGCGCCCCGGCGCGGACCCGGTCCACGACCTGGCGCTGTCGATAGTCTGCAACACCGCCCCCTGGACCTACCTGGGCAATCGCCCGGTGTACGCGGCACCCGAGGCGTCCTTCGACACGGGGCTCGACGTGCTCGGACTGAGCAGGCTGTCGACGGCCGCGGTGGCGCGGTACGCGACGCAGCTGCTCACCTCGACCCCGGAGCGCGGACCGCGTGGCAAGCACGCCCTGTCCCTGCACGACCTGACCGACTTCACCTTGCATTCGAAGGTTCCACTGCCGTTCCAGATGGACGGAGACCACCTGGGGCTGCGGACGAGCGTGACGTTCACAGGCGTTCGCCGTGCACTGCGTGTGATTGTGTGAGTGGAAGAGCCTCGGACCCTTTATCTCGAACGTATGGGCCAGGATCCACCCCATAGAAGTACGGCTGTGACCTAGCCGACACCGAGGAATCAAAAAAAACTTCTCGGAAGGGGTTGTATCCGCAGCCGAGGTTTGCGAATCTCTACATGGCGATCGGGACGGCCCGCAGAACCGGCCTCCAGGGAAAGCCAGAACCCCTCCTCAAATCACAGGACCACACGCCCACCCGGCGGTAGGCCCTTCACTTGTTGAGGGATTCGTGAAAGCGTTCACATTCACAAGCAACCTGAATGCAACACCAAGGAGAGGTAGCAGCCATGGACTGGCGTCACAACGCCGTTTGTCGTGAGGAAGACCCCGAGCTGTTCTTCCCCATCGGCAACACCGGTCCTGCGCTGCTGCAGATCGAGGAAGCCAAGGCTGTCTGCCGTCGCTGCCCCGTCATGGAGCAGTGCCTGCAGTGGGCGCTCGAGTCCGGCCAGGACTCCGGCGTCTGGGGTGGCCTCAGCGAGGACGAGCGCCGCGCGATGAAGCGCCGCGCCGCCCGCAACCGGGCGCGCAACGCCAGCGCCTGAGCGACGCCACCGCGACGAGCCTGAGGCCCGGCGGCGCGTACAGCGAGTACGCACCCACCCGCCTCCCGAGCCGCAGCGCGCAGCAGTAACCCAAAGCGTTCGAGCCCCGGACCGTCTCCCACGGTCCGGGGCTCGCTGCTGTTCCCGCTCGCTGCTGTTCCCCCTCGCTGCGTCCGCGCTACTTCTGCGCCTGTACGGGGACGTCGAGCACTACGCGCGTGCCGCGACCGGGGGCGGGCTGCATGTCGAACGTTCCGCCCAACTCCCCCTCCACCAGCGTCCGTACGATTTGCAGACCGAGGTTGCCGGCGCGCTGCGGATCGAAGTCCTCCGGCAGCCCGCGCCCGTCGTCCTGAACGGTGATCAGGAGGCGGGCGTCGGCGGCGCGCGGGTCGCCGCGTACGGCGGAGACCTCGACGGTGCCGAGCTCGCCCGGAGCGAAGGCGTGTTCGAGGGCGTTCTGAAGGATCTCGGTGAGGACCATCGACAGCGGGGTCGCGACCTCGGCGTCGAGGATGCCGAAGCGGCCGTTGCGGCGGCAGGTCACCTTGCCGGGCGAGATCTCCGCGACCATCGAGATGACCCGGTCGGCGATGTCGTCGAACTCGACGCGCTCGTCGAGGTTCTGCGAAAGGGTCTCGTGCACGATCGCGATCGAACCGACGCGCCGCACCGCCTCGTTGAGCGCCTCCCGGCCGCGGTCGGAGTCCATGCGGCGGGCCTGGAGGCGCAGGAGCGCGGCGACCGTCTGGAGGTTGTTCTTCACCCGGTGGTGGATCTCCCGGATGGTGGCGTCCTTCGTAATCAACTCGCGCTCGCGGCGGCGCAGTTCGGTCACGTCCCGCAGCAGCACGAGTGAACCGATGCGGGTCCCCTTGGGCTTGAGCGGGATGGCGCGCAGCTGGATGACGCCGCCGCTGCCCTCGACCTCCGTCTCGCGCGGGGCGTAGCCGCTGGCCAGTTTGACCAGCGCCTCGTCGACCGGCCCGCGGGAGGGGGCCAGTTCGGCGGTGATCTGGCCGAGGTGCTGGCCGACGAGGTCGGCGGCGAGGCCGAGGCGGTGGTACGCGGAGAGGGCGTTGGGTGACGCGTACTGGACGACGCCGTCCGCGTCGAGCCTGATCAGCCCGTCGCCGGCGCGGGGCGATGCGTCCATGTCGACCTGCTGCCCCGGGTAG
This sequence comes from Streptomyces sp. NPDC003036, assembly GCF_040611175.1. Lineage (NCBI taxonomy): Bacteria > Bacillati > Actinomycetota > Actinomycetes > Kitasatosporales > Streptomycetaceae > Streptomyces > Streptomyces sp. NPDC003036. The sequence continues at coordinate 20,688 of NZ_JBEXNO010000029.1, forward strand.
GGGAAGGTGCCGTTCGCGATCATCTGCGCGAGGTCGGACGCGGACTGGAGGTAGGTGAGCTCCAGGCGGCTGGGGGTACGGACAGTGAGCAGGTTGGTGTTGCGCGCGATGACGCCGAGGACGCGCCCCTCCCTGCGTACGGGGATGGACTCGACCCGGACCGGGACCTCCTCGCGCCATTCGGGGTCGCCCTCGCGGACGATGCGGCCCTCGTCGAGGGCGGCGTCGAGCAGCGGGCGGCGGCCGCGCGGGACCAGGTGGCCGACCATGTCGTCCTGGTAGGAGGTCGGGCCGGTGTTGGGCCTCATCTGGGCCACGGAGACGTAGCGGGTGCCGTCGAGTGTGGGGACCCAGAGGACGAGGTCGGCGAAGGAGAGGTCGGAGAGCAGCTGCCACTCCGACACCAGCAGGTGGAGCCACTCGAGGTCCGAGTCGCTGAGGGCGGTGTGCTGGCGTACGAGGTCGTTCATGGAGGGCACGTGTGCGAGCGTACCTGTGCGGCCGCGCCTGGTGTTCTGTCGGCCGGTGAGGGAGGATGGGCGCGGGATTACCATCTGCTTACCGATGGACAGACCCGATTGGTCTAGTCCAGAATGCGACACACGACCTCCGCCCTCCCCGCACAGGAGGGTGGATCGAGGACCCGGCGCTCTCTGCCCTGACTGCGTCCGGGACCTCCCATACGGCCGCGGGACCGCACACCCGACGGCCGGGCAACTCCGGGCTGCGGTGCCGGACGGGTTGAGGGTCCCGTCGGGCGCCGCGGCCCGCGGGTGCGTTCGGGGCCGTGTTCACGTGCCCAGGGCGCGTGCTGGGCGCTACGCCGGGCTACGCCGGCCAGGCGCGCATCGCGGCTTCCGCCACCGCCTCCAGCTCCTCCTTCGTCGCGCCGTCGCGCGCCTGCTGCGACATGCCCTGCAGTACGGCTCCGCTGAGGCGGGCCAGCGCGGCGGCGTCCGTGTCGGCCGGGAGCCGGCCCGACGCGATGTCGGCGCGTATACGGGACTCCATGCCGGCCAGATTGGCGTTGCGGCGCTCGCGGAGGTCCTGCTCCACCTCGGGTGTCGAGCAGTTGATCGCGGCCGAGATCACCAGGCAGCCGCGCGGGTGGGCCGGGTCGGTGTACTCGCTCGCCGCCTCCCGCAGCATCCGCGCGACACCGGCGCGGGCGGTGGGCTCGGCGTCCAGGGCGCGGCTCCCGAAGGAGCCGTACCTCTCCGCGTACACACCGAGGGCCTCCTCGAACAGCGTCTTCTTGTCACCGAACGCCGCGTAGAGGCTCGGCGCGCCGATGCCCATCGCGTGGGTGAGATCGGCCACGGACGTCGTCTCGTACCCGTGCTCCCAGAAGGCCATCACCGCCTTCTCCAGGGCGGTGGCACGGTCGAAGGAGCGGGGCCTGCCGCGCTGTTTCGTCGCCATGGCTTCATTCTATAGCGCGCACTAAAGAAAGTCTGGTACGGTCTTTCTGTACCGACCACTACAGAAACGGGGAGGGCGGCGCCATGGGCGTGCTCACGGGCAGGACAGCGCTGGTCACGGGCGGCAGCCGGGGCATCGGACGGGGCATCGCGAAGCGGCTCGGCCGCGACGGGGCGCGGGTCGCGGTGCACTACGGCACCGACGAGGCGGCCGCGAAGGAGACGGTCGCCGCGATCGAGGCGGCCGGCGGCTCCGCCTTCGCGATCGGGCAGGAGCTCGGCGTACCGGGGGACGCGGAGGCGCTGTGGGCGGCGTTCGACCGGCACGCCGAGGGCCTGGACATCCTCGTCAACAACGCGGGCATCGGCGCCTCCGAGCCCTTCGGCACGATCGGTGAGGCCGAGTACGACCGGGTGTTCGCGGTCAACACGAAGGCGCCGTTCTTCGTGACGCGGCTGGGCCTGGACCGGATGCGGGACGGCGGCCGGGTCGTCAACGTGTCGACGGGCCTGTCGCGGGCGGCGTTGATGCCGGACGTGATCGCGTACGCGATGAGCAAGAGCGCGCTGGACACCTTTACGCGGTACCTGGCGAAGGTGGTGGGCGCGCGAGGTATCACCGTCAACACGGTGGCGCCCGGCATCGTCGACACGGACGTCAACGCGGCGTGGCTGCGCGCCGACGAGGCGGCGTGGGCGGGCGCGGCCGCCTTCTCGGCGCTGGGCCGCGTCGGCGCCCCCGCCGACATCGCGGACGTGGTGGCCTTCCTCGCGTCGGACGACGCCCGCGCGATAACGGGGCACTGGCTGGACGCGACGAACGGCTCGCTGCCGTAGGACCGCCTCGCTGGGGGACCGCCCGCCGGGGGAGCGCTCGCCCGGACCGTTCAGCGCGTCTCGGTGACCTTCGCCAGGGCGCGGGGGGCGTCCGGGTCCTGGCCGCGGGCGATGGTGACCTCGTAGGCGAGGAGCTGGAGCGGGAGGATCTCCAGGATCGGCTGGAGCTCCTCCGGGATGCCCTCCGTCGGGAGGACGAAGCCCGCGGAGGCCGCTTCGACCTGGGGGCGGGGGCCGACGACCACGAGGTCCGCGCCGCGGCCGCGGAGGCGGTCGAGGACCGGCTGGAGGGCCTCGCCGCCCTTGCCGTCCGGGACGACGGCGATGACGGGCGAGATGTTGTCGACCATGGCGAGCGGGCCGTGCAGCAGGTCGGCACCGGAGTAGGAGAGAGCCGGGATGTAGCTGGTCTCCATCAGTTTCAGGGCCGCTTCCTTCGCGGTGGGGTAGCCGTAGCCGCGCGAGGTGATGACCATGCGCTCGGCGAAGCGGTACCGGGCAGCCAGGGCCCGGACCTCGTCGCGCCGTTCCAGGACGGACGCCGCCCGGTCCGGGAGGGGCTCGGCGGCGGTGGGGCCGCCGTCGCCGGCCAGGCCCTCGACCAGGAGGTAGAGCGAGAGGAGCGAGGCGGTGTAGGTCTTGGTGGCGGGCAGCGCCTTCTCGGGGCCCGCCAGGATGTCGATGTGGTGCTCGGAGACCGCCGCGAGCGACGAGTCGGGGTTGTTGGTGACCGCCAGGGTGATCGCGCCCGCCTCCCGCGCCGCCCGCGTGGAGGCGACGAGGTCCGGGGAGCCGCCGGACTGGCTGACGGTGACGACCAGGACGTCGGCGTAGTCGGGCTTGGCGCCGTACGCCGTGGTCGTGGACATGGAGGTCAGGCCGCAGGGCAGGCCCAGCCGGATCTCCAGCAGGTACTTGGCGTACAGCGCGGCGTTGTCCGACGTGCCGCGCGCCGTCAGCAGGACGAAGCGCGGCCGGCGCTCCCGGATCGCCTCGGCGACGGCCCGGATCCGCGGCGCTCCCTGGTCGAGGATCCGTCGCAGCACCGCGGGCTGCTCCGCCATCTCCCCCGCCATGATCCGGCCCGGCTGCTCGCTCATGCGCACCAGTCGAACACGGGCCTCTGAGAACCCGCCAGCGGAGAGGGCCATTCTGCTAGATTGGTCTATACCACATCGTCATCCGTCACCCATCAGATCGGCAGGCCCAGCGTGGAAGTTGTCATCGTCCAGGACGCCAAGGCAGGCGGCGAGCTCATCGCCGAGGGCATCGCCGCCCTCCTGCGCCGCAAGCCCGACGCTCTGCTCGGCGTGGCCACCGGCTCGACCCCGCTGCCCATCTACGACGCGCTGATCGCGAAGGTCCGCTCCGGGGCCGTGGACGCCTCGCGCGCCCGCATAGCCCAGCTCGACGAGTACGTCGGGCTGCCCGCGGGCCACCCCGAGTCGTACCGGTCGACCGTGCTGCGCCAGGTCGTCGAGCCGCTCGGGCTGAGCCCCGACGCCTTCATGGGCCCCGACGGCTCCGCCGAGGACGTGCAGGCCGCCTGCGAGGCGTACGACAGGGCCCTCGCCGAGGCGGGCGGCGTGGACCTCCAGATCCTCGGCATCGGCACCGACGGGCACATCGGCTTCAACGAGCCGTGCTCCTCGCTCGCCTCCCGCACCCGCATCAAGACCCTCACCGAGCAGACCCGCGTGGACAACGCGCGCTTCTTCGAGGGTGACATCGACCAGGTGCCGCACCACGTGATCACGCAGGGCATCGGCACCATCCTGGAAGCCCGCCACCTCGTGCTGCTCGCCACCGGCGAGGGCAAGGCGGAGGCGGTCGCGCAGACGGTCGAGGGGCCGGTCGCCGCGCTCGTACCCGCCTCCGCGCTGCAGCTGCACCCGCACGCCACGGTCGTCGTCGACGAGGCCGCCGCGTCCAAGCTGAAGCTCGCCGACTACTTCCGGCACACCTACGCGAACAAGCCCGCCTGGCAGGGCATCTGACGCGCGCGTACGGCTCACGCACACACCGAGGGCCCGGCTTCCCCCCGGAGCCGGGCCCTCGGCGTACGCCACACGCTCAGGCGACGCCCGCGATGACCTCCGCCGCCGCGGTGCCGCACACCCGCGCCGCGCCGTGCGTGGCGATGTGCAGGGCCCCGCGCGGCGGCGCCTGGTTCAGGCCCATCTCCACCACGACCGTGTCGGGGCGGGCCGTCACCAGGGCGTCCAGCGTCCGCGCCATCCACGGGTGGCGGTGGGTGTCCCGCACCACCGCGACGATCGGCCGCTCCCCCGCGTCCCGCAGCACCCGGTCCACGGCCACGTCGGAGGCGTACGTACCGGTCGTCGTGGACGGCAGCAGCCGCGCCAGCTCGGGGCCGACGCCCCACGGGGTCTCGTCGCCCACCGCGAAGTTGGTGACGGGGGTGAAGGCGGCGACGTACGCCGGACCGGTGAGCGGCTCGCGCGTGCCCGTGACGCGCAGCGCCCGCCGCGCCGCCACGAGACCGATGTCGGCGCCGGGCGCGGTCCCCTCCTCTGAAGCCGCGCCCGGCCCCGTCTCAGCCCCCCTGGCCCGGTGCGCCTGGGTCCAGGACGCGAGCGCGCGCACCCGCGCCGCCGCGTCGGCCAGCCGCTCCTCGGGCAGTTCGCCGGTCCGTACCGCCGCCACCAGCGCGTCGCGCAGCCGCAGTACGGTCCCCTCGTCCGCCAGGCCGCCGCCGACGCAGAGGGCGTCGGCGCCCGCCGCGAGCGCGAGGACGGAGCCGCGCTCGATCCCGTACGTCGAGGCGATGGCCTGCATCTCCATGCCGTCGGTGACGATCAGGCCGTCGTAGCCCAGCTCCTGGCGCAGCAGACCCGTGAGGATCTGCGGGCTCAGGGTGGCCGGGCGGTCCGGGTCGAGCGCGGGAAGCAGGATATGCGCGCTCATCACCGATTTGGAACCCGCGGCGATGGCGGCGCGGAAAGGTACCAGCTCACGGGCGTGCAGTGTGGCGAGGTCCACATCGATGCGGGGAATCGCGTGGTGCGAGTCGACATTGGTGTCGCCGTGCCCGGGGAAGTGCTTGGTGCAGGCGACGACGCCGGCGGACTGCAGGCCCTCGATGTAGGCCACGGTGTGGCGGGCGGCCAGCTGCGGGTCGGCGCCGAAGGAGCGTACGCCGATGACCGGGTTGTCCGGGTCGGAGTTGACGTCCGCGGAGGGCGCCCAGTCGAAGTCGATGCCGCAGGCGGCGAGCCGGCGGCCGAGCTCCGCCGCCACCGCCCGGGTCAGGTCGGTGTCGTCGACCGTGCCGAGCGCGTAGTTGCCGGGGAAGGACGAGCCGGTGCGCACTTCCAGGCGGGTGACGTCGCCGCTCTCCTCGTCGATCGCGACGAGGAGGTCGTCCCGCTCGGCCCGCAGGCGTGCGGTCAGCGCGGTCAGCTGCTCGGGGTCGGTGACGTTGCGCCCGAACACGCCGACGGAGGCGAGCCCTTCGCCGATACGGCGCAGCAGCCAGTCGGGCGGCGTGGTACCGGTGAAGCCCGGCTGCAGGACGGTGAGCGCGTCCCGGACCAGGGTCGGCGAGGCACCGCGTACGAGGGTCGTCATGGAGGGCCGTTATCCCTTCACTGCGCCGGCGGTCAGACCCGCGGCCATCTTGCGCTGGACGAGGAGGAAGAGGATGACGACGGGAACGGCCATCATCGTGGCGCCGGCCATCATCGGGGCGTACTCGGTCCCGTTCTTGGTGGTGAAGTTGCCCAGCCAGACGGTGGCCGTCTGGTTCTGCTGGCTCATCAGCATCAGGGCGTACAGGTACTCGTTCCAGGCCTGGATGAAGCCGTAGACGGAGGTCGCGACCATGCCGGGGGCGAGCAGCGGGAACACCACCCGGACGAAGGCGCCGGTGCGGGTGCAGCCGTCGACCATCGCCGCCTCCTCCAGCTCCTTGGGGATGTTGACGATGAAGCCGCGCAGGGTCCACACCGTGAAGGGGAGGATGAAGGTGAGGTACGTGATGATCAGGCCGGTGAGCTTGTCGTACTGACCGAGGTCGTTGAGCAGCAGGAAGACCGGGATGATCATCGCGACGAGCGGGACCATCTGGATCGCGAGGATGCCGACGATCACGATCTTGCGGCCGCGGAAGGCGAAGCGCGAGATGGCGAGCGCGGCCAGCAGGCCGACGACGATGCCGATGAGGACGACGACGAACGAGACGATCAGCGAGCGGCCGACCGGCCCCCAGAAGTCCGCGATCTGGAGGGCGCGCTCGAAGTTCTCCAGGGTGAACGTGCGGGGGAAGAAGTGCGGATCGGGGTCGATGGCGTCCTTGGCCGGCTTGAACGCCGTGTTCAGCATCCAGTAGACGGGGAAGCCGATGGAGACGAAGACGAACAGGCCGATCAGGTTCCAGCCGAGCTTGCCGCCGGGCTTGCGCGCGGACGTGCCCCCGGACGTGCCCCCGGGCTTGGTGCGCGGCGCGGTGGTCGTGGCGCTCACTCGACTTCTCCGATCTTGAGCATCTGACGCATGTACACGGCGACGACACCGAGCAGCAGGACCACGGTGACGACCGCGATCGCCGAACCGCCGCCGTAGTCGTTGACCACGAAGGCCTTGTCGTACGAGTACGTCGTCAGGAGCTGGAACTCGGCCTCCGGGTGGCCGTTGCGCATCACGAAGACCTGCGGGAAGACGCCCATGTCCCAGATCACCGACAGCGTCGTGAGCATCACGATGATCGGCTTGAGGATCGGCAGCGTGACGTACCGGAAGACGCCCCAGGCGCCGGCGCCGTCGAGGCGCGCGGCCTCCTCCAGCTCCTTGGGCACCTGGGTGAGGCCGGCGCTGAGCGTGATGACGACGAAGGGCACCGCGCCCCACACGACCAGCAGCATGATCACGGCCAGGCCCTGGGGGCCGCTGGCGAACCAGTTGTGCCCGATCATGTCGACGCCGGGCACCTTGCTGAGCAGCCAGTTCAGGACGCCGTAGTCGGCGTCGAAGAGCCACTTGAAGATGGCGGTGGCGACGATGATGGGCATGCCCCAGCTCGCGACCAGCGCGATGTTGATCAGGGTCTTGACCCAGCCGGAGACGCGCTGGAGCAGCAGGGCGATCAGCATGCCGATGACCATGGTGAAGACCACCGCGCCGGCGGCGAAGACCACGGTCCGCAGCACGACGGCCCAGAACTCGCCGTCCCCGAGGATCTTGGCGAAGTTCCCGAAGCCGACGGACTCGGGCTCCTTGAAGCCCCACAGCTGGGGCTGTTCGAACTTCTGGAAGGCGAGGGTGACCAGCCGCACCAGCGGATAGCCGAGGACCAGCAGGAGAACGAGCAGGCAGGGCGCGAGCAGCGCCCACGGCACCGCGGCTCCCCCGGTTCCGGGCTTCCCGGCCCGCTTCCCGGGCCCCTTCGCGGGGCCGCCGGTCGGGGCGGAATCCCGTACCGGCGATGGCCGCGTGGGCGGCACCTTGGCAGTGGTTGTGTCGGCGGCACTCATCGCGACAGCGGTCCCTCTTCTCGTACGGGCGCCGAGGCCCCGCCCGGCGGCGGCGGGGCCTCGGCGTCAGGTCACTTGGTGTTGATGACCTTGTCGATCGCGGCGTCCGCGTCCTTCGCGGCGGCCTCGACCGACTTCTTGCCGGTACCGATCTCCTGGAGCAGGGTCTTGAGGGTCTGCGCCTTCTCGACCTGGCCCCAGCCGGGTGCCATGGGGACGAACCAGTTGGACTCGGCCGCGGTGGCGGCGACCGCCGTCTTCGGGTCGGCCTTCAGGGTCGCGAGGTCGGTCTTGTTGTTGGGCAGGTTGCCCTTGGCGAGCAGGCCCTTCTGGCCCTTGGCGCCGGTGTAGGCGTTGATCCACTCGGCCGCGACGTCCTGCGCCTTGGACTTGACCGGGATGGCGAGGTCCGAACCGCCGAGGAAGACGGGGATGTTCTTGCCGGACGGGCCGGGCATCACGAAGTTCTCGAGGGAGTCCTTGAGCTTGCCCGTCTTGTCGTTCTTCGGGTCGGCGGCGGTGCCGCCCTCCCAGGCGGCCGCGAAGATCATCGCGGCGTTGCCCTGACCGAAGACGATCGGACGGTCGGACTCGTCCTTGGTCTTGTCGGCCTTCATGTAGGTGTCGAGGACCTTCTTGTACTCGTTGAGGCCCTTGAGGGACTCGGGCGAGGACAGGTTGGCCTTCCAGGTGTCGCCGTCCTTCTTGGCGATGGAGCCGCCCGCGTCGTACACGAAGGACATCGCGGCGTACCAGTCCGGCGAAGGCTGGTACCAGCCGCTGAACTTGTCGCCCTTCTTCGCCTGGATCTTGTCCAGGGCGGCGGTCAGCTCGGCGTACGTCTTCGGCGGGGTCTTCACGCCGACCTCGGCGGCGACGTCCTTGCGCCACGTGGCCACGCGGCCGCCGGCGTAGTAGGGGACGCCGTAGGTCTTGCCCTCGTAGGTGACGGACTCCTTGAGTCCGTCCAGCCACTGGTCCGACTGCTCGAACTTCTTGGGGTCGACCTCGGCGAAGGCGCCCTTCACCATGTAGCCGAGCATCTCGGTGTTGCCCATCTCGACCACGTCCGGCGCCTTGTCCGTGGCGAGTACGGCGTCGAGCTTGGCGTTCTTGTCCGGCCAGCCGTAGTACTCGTGCTTGATCTTGATGCCGGGGTACTTCTGCGCTATCGCGTCGTCGGCCGCCTTCACCAGGTCCGGCCAGTTGTTCTGGGCGTCGACCGTCAGCCAGACGGTGAGCTCCTTGGCGCCGCCCCCCGCGGCGTCCCCGCCCTTGTCGGAACCACACGCCGCCACGCCGACCATCATGCCCGCGACGCCGATCGCCGCGATGAGCTTGCGCTTCACGCCACCCTCCTCAGGATGCCTGCAACCCTTTGCCCCCACCGCGAAGCCATACGACGGCCATACGACGTGTACGTGTACTGCCCGTGCTGCCCGTGGGACTGGGACCGGTCTTTAATGGTTTAGACCAGTAGCCCGGAGCTTGGCCTAGACCTTCTGGGGTGTCAAGGGTGTATAAGAAGGGCAGTCGGCTCCGTTACGAGACCGACACCTGAGGAGGGGCGACGACCCGTGACCGGTCCGTGCCACCATGTGAGCCGCAAGGGACGGAGGAGCCGGTGACGGCAGCAGCACAGGAGTCGGGAAGGCGGGCGGCCATGGCCACGGACGGGGGCGGCAGCACCGAGAGCGAGAACGGGACGGCCACTCGCACCGCACGCGTGCCCAAGTACTACCGGCTCAAGCGGCATCTGCTCGACATGACGCAGACCATGCCCCCGGGCACCCCGGTGCCCCCGGAGCGCACGCTCGCCGCCGAGTTCGACACCTCTCGCACCACCGTGCGCCAGGCGCTTCAGGAGCTGGTCGTCGAGGGCCGCCTGGAACGCATCCAGGGCAAGGGCACGTTCGTCGCGAAGCCGAAGGTGTCGCAGGCGCTCCAGCTCACCTCGTACACCGAGGACATGCGCGCACAGGGCCTCGAACCCACCTCGCAGCTCCTGGACATCGGGTACGTCACGGCCGACGACACCCTCGCCGGGCTGCTCGACATCTCGGCCGGCGGGCGCGTGCTGCGCATCGAGCGGCTGCGGCTGGCGAGCGGCGAGCCGATGGCCATCGAGACCACGCACCTGAGCGCGAAGCGCTTCCCGGCGCTGCGGCGGTCGCTGGTCAAGTACACCTCGCTGTACACGGCGCTGGCGGAGGTGTACGACGTCCGGCTCGCGGAGGCCGAGGAGACCATCGAGACCTCGCTGGCCACACCGCGCGAGGCGGGGCTGCTCGGCACGGACGTCGGCCTGCCGATGCTGATGCTGTCGCGCCACTCGCTGGACGAGCACGGGCGGCCGGTGGAGTGGGTGCGCTCCGTGTACCGGGGCGACCGGTACAAGTTCGTGGCGCGGCTGAAGCGCCCGAACGGCTGACCCTCCCCCACTGGCCCCCGGTCCGCCCGAGACCCGTCCGTTATGCGGACCGGGGTTCCATGCCGCGGAACGGTCCCTTAGATTGCGTGCGCACGACGCCAGGTGATCAGTGAGGGGACGGGACGCCGTATGACACAGGAGAAACAACCAGTGGTCACCCCGGTGCGGGTGGTGGTGGCGCTCTGCCTGCTCGCGCCGTTCGTGGCGATGCTCTGGGTCGACTCGTACGCGAAGGTCGAGCCGACGCTCATCGGGATCCCGTTCTTCTACTGGTACCAGATGGCCTGGGTCGTCATATCGACCCTGCTGACGATGGTGGCGTACAAGCTGTGGCACCGTGACCAGCGGTCCCGCAAGGGGGGTGCGTCGCAGTGAAGGACGGCGTGAACGGCGTCGCACTCGCCGTCTTCATCTTCTTCTTCCTGGCCGTCACGGTCATGGGCTTCATGGCCTCCCGCTGGCGCAAGGCCGAGAACGAGCACAGCCTGGACGAATGGGGTCTGGGCGGCCGGTCGTTCGGCACCTGGATCACCTGGTTCCTGCTGGGCGGCGACCTCTACACGGCGTACACCTTCGTCGCCGTCCCCGCGGCCATCTACGCTGCGGGCGCGGCGGGCTTCTTCGCCGTCCCGTACACGATCCTCGTCTACCCGCTGATCTTCACCTTCCTGCCGCGCCTGTGGTCGGTGTCGCACAAGCACGGGTACGTCACCACCTCCGACTTCGTGCGCGGCCGCTTCGGTTCGAAGGGCCTGTCGCTGGCGGTGGCCCTGACCGGCATCCTCGCCACCATGCCGTACATCGCGCTCCAACTCGTCGGCATCCAGGCGGTGCTGGACGTGATGGGCGTGGGCGGCGGCGAGACCACGCACTGGTTCATCAAGGACCTGCCGCTGCTGATCGCCTTCGGCGTCCTCGCGGCGTACACGTACTCCTCCGGGCTGCGCGCGCCCGCGATGATCGCCTTCGTCAAGGACACGCTCATCTACATCGTCATCGCGGTGGCGATCATCTACATCCCCATCAAGCTGGGCGGCTTCGACGAGATCTTCAGCAAGGCGGGCGAGGCGTACGCGCAGATCAACCCGGCGACCGACAAGCCGCGCGGTGCCCTGGTGCCGGGCGAGATGGGCCAGTGGGGGTACGCGACCCTCGCGCTCGGCTCGGCGCTGGCGCTCTTCATGTACCCGCACTCGATCACGGCGACGCTCTCCTCGCGCAGCCGTGACGTGATCCGCCGCAACACCACGATCCTGCCGCTGTACTCGCTGATGCTGGGTCTGCTGGCGCTGCTCGGCTTCATGGCGATCGCGGCGGGCGTGAAGGTGCAGAACGGCCAGCTGGCCATCCCGCAGCTGTTCGAGAACATGTTCCCGGACTGGTTCGCGGGCGTCGCCTTCGCGGCCATCGGCATCGGCGCGCTGGTCCCCGCGGCCATCATGTCCATCGCCGCGGCCAACCTCTTCACCCGCAACATCTACAAGGACTTCCTGAAGCCGGACGCCACCCCGGAGCAGGAGACGAAGGTGTCCAAGCTGGTGTCGCTGCTGGTGAAGGTCGGCGCCCTGGCCTTCGTCCTCACCATGGACAAGACCGTCGCCATCAACTTCCAGCTGCTGGGCGGCATCTGGATCCTCCAGACCCTGCCGGCGCTGGTGGGCGGCCTGTTCACCCGCTGGTTCCACCGCTGGGCGCTGCTCGCCGGCTGGGCGGTCGGCATGGTCTACGGCACGGCCGCCGCGTACGGCGTCGCGAGCCCGACCCAGAAGCATTTCGGCGGCTCGTCCGCCGAGATCCCCGGCATCGGCGAGATCGGCTACATCGGCCTGACGGCGTTCGTCCTCAACGTCCTGGTCGTGGTCGTCCTCACCTTCGTCCTCAAGGCCGTCAAGGCTCCGGAGGGCATCGACGAGACGTCGCCGGAGGACTACACGGCGGACGCGGGCGACCCGGGCGTCCAGGTCGAGCTCCCCAAGGCCACGGCGGGCTCCGGCCACTGAGGCCGCACCACTGACCCATCCGCGTACGACGGGCCGTCACGCTTCCCCAGCGGAAGCGCGGCGGCCCGTTCTTGTGCACTCTGACCCCATGGACATCACCATCAGGGCGGTACGGCCGGAGGAGTACGAGGCGCTGGGCGAGCTCACGGCGCAGGCGTACCTCGGCGACGGGCTGCTGGCCTTCGCCGACAGCGACGAGTATCTGATCGAACTGCGGGACGTGGCCCGCCGGGCCGCCGAGGCCGAGGTCCTCGTGGCCGTGGAGCGAGGCGCCGTGGAGCCGGGCGCCGTGCAGCAGGCCGAGCGGCTGCTGGGCGGCGTGACGTTCACCGCGGGCGGCGGGCCCCTCGCCGAGCTGGCCGGCGACGGCGAGGCCGAGATCCGGATGCTCGCGGTCGCGCGGGCGGACCGGCGGCGCGGCGCCGGGGAGGCGCTCGTCCGGGCGTGCGTCGAGCGGGCGCGGGCGGCGGACGGCTGCCGCCGGGTGGTGCTCTCCTCGCAGCAGGCGATGCGGACCGCGCACCGCGTGTACGAGCGGCTGGGGTTCGTACGGACCCCGGAGCGCGACTGGGTGCCGGTTCCGGGGGTCACGCTGCACACATACGCGCTACCGCTGTAACAGCGTGACTTGTGTCGGCCGACACAAGATGTGGGGGGTGGTCCAGCGACCGCCCCCCACATGTATGCTCATCTCGCTGTCGCCGCAGGGGAATCCGGTGCGAATCCGGAACTGTCCCGCAACGGTGTGTTGGTGTGCCTTTGTGCCTCCACGAGTCCGAGCACCTGCCGACAGCGCGCCCGGCCGTCCGGTCCGGGTGCCCAGACGTCCGGGCCTCGCGGAGTGGGCCGGTGGACGCGGATTCGTGCGCCCCTGTGCCCGGTGGCGCCCCGCTCCCCTGCCCGCGCCGCCGGTGGCCCCGAGCCGAGCGAGGGAGAGCCCCACGTGACCATCGCGCCAGCCGATCCGGTGTCAGCGAGCCAGAGCGACGGGAACGACACGAGCGACGGTCCCGGGACCGTACTGCTCCGCACCCTGACCGACCTGACCGCCGACCTGCCCGACACCGACCCCGGCCGGGTCGCCGCCGCCGCGCTGCGCGGCCGGCACGCCGGATCGGACGAGGCGGAGCTGCGGGAGCTCGCCACCGAGGCGGCCGCCGGCCTGATCGCCGAGGACCCGGCGTACTCGCGGCTCGCGGCCCGGCTGCTGACCATCGGCATCGCGGCGGAGGCGGCCTCGCAGGGGGTCACGTCCTTCTCCGGGTCCGTCGCCGTGGGCCACCGCGAGGGGCTGATCGCCGACCGCACCGCCGCGTTCGTCCGCGTACACCGCGAGCGGCTGGACGGGCTGGTCGATCCGGCGGCCGACGACCGGTTCGGCTACTTCGGGCTGCGCACGCTCTACTCGCGCTATCTGCTCCGGCATCCGATCACGCGCAAGGTGATCGAGACGCCGCAGCACTTCATGCTGCGGGTCGCCTGCGGGCTGGCCGAGGACGACAGCGTGCGCGCCCTGGACGAGGTCGCCGCGCTGTACGGCCTGATGAGCCGCCTCGACTACCTGCCCTCCTCCCCCACGCTCTTCAACTCCGGTACGCGCCATCCGCAGATGTCGTCGTGCTACCTCCTGGACTCGCCGCTGGACGAGCTGGACTCCCTCTACGACCGCTACCACCAGGTGGCGCGGCTGTCGAAGCACGCGGGCGGCATCGGCCTGTCGTACTCGCGCATCCGCGCCCGCGGTTCGCTGATCCGGGGCACGAACGGGCACTCCAACGGCATCGTGCCGTTCCTGAAGACCCTCGACGCCTCGGTCGCGGCCGTGAACCAGGGCGGGCGGCGCAAGGGCGCGGCCGCCGTGTACCTGGAGACGTGGCACGCGGACATCGAGGAGTTCCTGGAGCTGCGCGACAACACGGGCGAGGACGCCCGGCGCACCCACAACCTCAACCTCGCGCACTGGATCCCGGACGAGTTCATGCGCCGGGTCAACGCCGACGCCGAGTGGTCCCTGTTCTCGCCGTCGGACGTGCCCGAGCTGGTCGACCTGTGGGGCGACGAGTTCGACGCCGCGTACCGCGCCGCCGAGGCCAAGGGTCTCGCCCGCAAGACCATGCCGGCCCGTGACCTGTACGGGCGGATGATGCGGACCCTGGCCCAGACCGGCAACGGCTGGATGACGTTCAAGGACGCCTCGAACCGTACGGCCAACCAGACCGCCGAGCCCGGCGCGGTCGTCCACTCCTCCAACCTCTGCACCGAGATCATCGAGGTGACGAACGACGGCGAGACCGCCGTCTGCAACCTCGGCTCGGTCAACCTCGGCGCGTTCGTCAGCGGCGGGGACATCGACTGGGAGCGGCTGGACGAGGCCGTCCGCACGGCCGTGACCTTCCTCGACCGGGTCGTCGACATCAACTTCTACCCGACCGAGCAGGCCGGGCGGTCCAACGCCCGGTGGCGGCCGGTCGGCCTGGGCGCGATGGGCCTCCAGGACGTCTTCTTCAAGCTGCGGCTGCCGTTCGACTCCCCCGAGGCGCGCGCCCTGTCCACGCGTATCGCCGAGCGGATCATGCTGGCGGCGTACGAGGCCTCCGCCGACCTCGCCGAGCGCAACGGCCCGCTGCCCGCCTGGGAGCAGACCCGCACCGCGCGCGGCGTGCTGCACCCGGACCACTACGACACCGAGCCGACCTGGCCGGAGCGGTGGGCCGCCCTGCGCGCGCGCATCGCCGCCGTCGGCCTGCGCAACTCGCTGCTGCTCGCCATCGCGCCGACCGCGACGATCGCCTCGATCGCCGGTGTGTACGAGTGCATCGAGCCGCAGGTCTCCAACCTCTTCAAGCGCGAGACGCTGTCCGGCGAGTTCCTCCAGGTCAACTCGTACCTGGTGGAGGACCTCAAGCGGCTCGGCGTGTGGGACGCGCAGACCCGCGAGGCGCTGCGCGAGGCGAGCGGCTCGGTCCAGGGCTTCTCGTGGGTGCCGGAGGAGATCCGCACGCTGTACCGCACGGCGTGGGAGATCCCCCAGCGCGGCCTGATCGACATGGCGGCGGCGCGTACGCCGTTCCTGGACCAGTCGCAGTCGCTGAACCTGTTCATGGAGACGCCGACCATCGGGAAGCTGTCGTCGATGTACGCGTACGCCTGGAAGCAGGGCCTGAAGACGACGTACTACCTGCGCTCGCGCCCGGCGACCCGTATCGCGCGCGCCGCCCAGGCGTCCGCCCCCGTACCCGCCCAGGTGACCCCGGAGGACGCGGTCGCCTGCTCCCTGGAAAACCCCGAGTCCTGCGAGGCCTGCCAGTAATGTCCGTTGCGAAAAACCTTCTCGACCCGGGCTTCGAGCTCACCCTCCGCCCCATGCGCTACCCGGACTTCTACGAGCGCTACCGGGACGCCATCAAGAACACCTGGACCGTGGAGGAGGTCGACCTCCACTCCGACGTCGCCGACCTCGCCAAGCTGACGCCCGGCGAGCAGCACCTGATCGGCCGGCTGGTCGCGTTCTTCGCGACCGGCGACTCGATCGTCGCGAACAACCTGGTGCTGACGCTCTACAAGCACATCAACTCCCCCGAGGCGCGCCTGTACCTGTCGCGGCAGCTGTTCGAGGAGGCCGTGCACGTCCAGTTCTATCTGACGCTGCTCGACACCTACCTCCCCGACCCGGAGGACCGGGCGGCCGCCTTCGACGCCGTGGAGAACATCCCCTCCATCCGCGAGAAGGCGGAGTTCTGCTTCCGGTGGATGGACTCCGTCGAGAAGCTGGACCGGCTGGAGTCGAAGGCCGACCGCCGCCGCTTCCTGCTCAACCTCATCTGCTTCGCCGCGTGCATCGAGGGCCTGTTCTTCTACGGGGCCTTCGCCTACGTGTACTGGTTCCGGTCGCGCGGGCTGCTGCACGGCCTGGCGACCGGCACCAACTGGGTGTTCCGCGACGAGACGATGCACATGAGCTTCGCCTTCGACGTGGTGGACACGGTCCGCAAGGAGGAGCCGGACCTCTTCGACGACCAGCTCCAGCAGCAGGTCACCGACATGCTGCGGGAAGCCGTCGAGGCGGAGCTGCAGTTCGCCCGCGACCTGTGCGGCGACGGCCTGCCCGGCATGAACACGGACTCCATGCGCGCCTACCTGGAGTGCGTCGCCGACCAGCGCCTGATGCGCCTCGGCTTCGCGCCGGTGTACGGCTCGGAGAACCCGTTCTCGTTCATGGAGCTCCAGGGCGTCCAGGAGCTCACGAACTTCTTCGAGCGCCGTCCGTCCGCCTACCAGGTGGCGGTCGAAGGCTCGGTGGACCTCGACGAGGACTTCTGACGTACGAGGAGGGCCCCGCTCACCGGGTGAGCGGGGCCCATCGGGCTCGTAGAGGTCAGTCGTTGGCGACGACCGGGTAGCGCGGCGTACCCGCCTCCATCTGCTTCAGCGCGTCCTTGCGGTCCCGCTTCGACAGCCGGTCGATGTACAGGTAGCCGTACAGGTGGTCCGTCTCGTGCTGGAGGCAGCGGGCGAAGTACCCGGTCCCGCGCACCTTGATGGGGTTGCCCTTGGCGTCCTGGCCGCGCACCACGGCGTAGTCCGGCCGCGCCAGCGAGGCGTACGCCGTCGGGACGGACAGGCAGCCCTCGTTGGAGTCGTCGAGCACGCGCAGCTCCGGCGGCAGCTCCTCCAGCACGGGGTTGCAGACGACGCCCACGTGCCGGACGCCCTCGTCGTCCGGGCAGTCGTAGACGAACACCTTCAGGTCCACACCGATCTGGTTGGCCGCCAGGCCGACGCCCTCCGCGGTCCGCTGGCTGGCGAACATGTCGTCGATCAGCTGGGCCAGCGAGTCGTCGAACTCGGTGACGTCCTTGCACTCCTTGTGGAGCACCGGGTTCCCGACGACGGTGATCGGGCGGGACGTGCCGCGCTCCCGGTGGGCGCGCTCGCGCTCCTCGCAGTCCTCCGTGTCGATGATGAAACCCTCGTCGTCGACGTACGGAACCGTCTCCTGCTGCGCCATGTCCGCCTCTGCGCCTTTCTCAGTACCCGATGCATGCATGCCTGATGTGCTGGTACAGCCTACGGCCCGGCTCAGCAGACCTCTTCGAGATCCCGCCACTCGCGGCTGTCCGGGCTGTCCGCCACCCAGCCGTCCAGCAGCCCGCGCACCAGCCCGGCGGGCGCCGCGATGCCGCACTCGCGCTCCGGGACCCACAGCTCGCCCGGCGAGCGGTGCCCGAGCGGCCCCGGGTGCCCCGGCTCGCTGTGGTCGTGCGGGTCCAGGTGCTCGCCCTCGCCCTCGGCGCTCGGCATGCGCGACTCGGAGCAGGGCCGGCACAACAGCCGTACCGACGAGGACCAGTCCTCTGCGGCGAACCCGGCGTCGGCCGCCAGCTGCTCCAGGGCGTCCCGGTCGGCCTCGGTGGCCGCCTCCAGGAGCACCACCCAGGTCGGTACGGGCGACGGCGCCCACAGCTCGATCTCGTCGAACACCGGGAAGCTGTGCCCGGCGGACGTGGTGCGCTCTCCATTGGGGACCCCGTCGTGCAGGACGACCTCGCCCCAGCGCCGGCCCGAGGACGGCAGCGGAATGGAGAGCACCTCTATCCGGGCCGGGTCGAGCCTGCGGCCCCACACCACCTCGGCCTCGCCCTCCGGCGACAGCCGTACGGCGGCGCTGCCCAGCTCCATCCCGGTCGGCTCACCGCTCGCCGCGGCGTCCCCCGGCACCTTCAGGCCGTACGCCTGCCAGGCGCGGCGCGCCAGCGGCCAGTCCTGGAGCGCGGTGGCGGCGATGCCGACGTTCCACCAGTCCGGGGCGCCGGTGTCCTTGTCGAGCAGCGCGACCGCCCGCAGGCCCGCCGTGCGCGCCTGCTCCCAGTCGTGCCGGAACTTGTGCAGCAGCGCCAGGTTGAACCAGGACTCCGAGAGCCAGGGCTCCAGGTCCGCCGCGCGCGTCAGCAGCGCCCCCGCGTCCTCGTACCGCCCGTCCCCGATCAGCGTGAACGCGCGGTCGGTGGCCTGCCGCCACGAGGCGGAGGGCCGATGCCGTACCTTCCCGAAGATCCTCACGATTCCCGCCTGCCGGTCTGCCGGTCGCTTTCGCTGAAGGTCTCTGCCCCCGGACACCCTCTTGTTCGCATCCAACCATGCCGGGTCGGGCGCCCGCTCATTACCCATGGGTTACCCAGGTGTGCGACCGGTGACGCAGCCCCGGGCCACCAC
This sequence comes from Streptomyces sp. NPDC003036, assembly GCF_040611175.1. Lineage (NCBI taxonomy): Bacteria > Bacillati > Actinomycetota > Actinomycetes > Kitasatosporales > Streptomycetaceae > Streptomyces > Streptomyces sp. NPDC003036. Next base: position 39,082 of record NZ_JBEXNO010000029.1, read on the forward strand.
TCTGGCCAGGGATTCCACCACCGCGGGGTGGTAGTCGCGCGCGGTGCCCAGCCTCAGCTGCTCCAGGGCGGTGAGGGACCCCTGGGCGGTTTCCCCCGCCAGGTCGTCGTACGCGTTGACGGCGCGGACGATCCGGGCGGGCAGCGGCTGCTCCCGGTACGGGTCGGCCTGCCGCTCGACGACGACCGCGACGGCCGCCGGGACGCCGGTCTGGCGGACCACGGCCCCGCCGAGGAGGGCGATACGCCGCTGCTCGGCGGCCGGGAGGAGGGCGGTGGCCCCCTCGGGTACGGGGTCGACCAGGGACAGCTGTCCGATGTCGTGCATCAGCGCGGCGTACTCCAGCACGGTCAGGTCGGGTTCCGACAGCCCCAGCTCCCGCCCCACGGCGAGGCTGAGCGCGGCAACCCGATGGGCATGTCCCGGGGTCGTGTACCCGGCGATCTCGGTGGCACGCGCGAGGGAGGCGATGGTCTGGCGGTACGTGGCCCGGACGGCGGCGTACCGGCGGAAGGACAGCTGGGTCAGGAGCAGGGGTACGCAGAAGAGGGGCAGCGCCCACAGCCCGGCCGCCGCGACGGCGAGGGCGATGACGGCGCCGGTCGCGCACACCGCGGAACCGACGCCGAGCAGGGCGCGCAGTTCGTCGCGGAGGAGGGGCCCGAAGCGGTAGCCGGTGCGGGCCCGCAGCATGAGGGCGGCGAGCACGGCGTCGCACAGGGCGGTCAGCACCAGCAGGAGGACCAGGAACAGGGCATAGAAGGGGCCCTGCCCGACGGTCTGGTCGAGCCGGCCGGAGTTGTAGAGGGGCTGGAAGCAGACGGCCGCGAACGCCGTGGTCAGCACCCGACGGGCCAGGTGGTCCAGCGCCGGACCGCAGCCCCGGGCGACGTGCGGTACGGCTCCGGCGAGCGCCGCGGCGAAGACGACGGCGACCGTCTGGAGCACCCCGTGCGTGGTGGGCCGCCCGGCGGACTCGCCGAGCAGGGCGTACGCGAGTGCCCCGGCGGCACCGAGGGGCGCGGCTTCGCGGCCCCACGGCTCCGCGAGCACGGGCGCCGCCACGCCGGGCCGGGCGGCCCAGCGGGCGAGCTCCCCGACGGCGATGAGCAGGCCGAAGGCGAGCGCGGTGCCGGGCTCGGCGACGCCGTGCCACAGCGTCCAGGCGAGCCCGGCGGCGGTGAGCGCGGCGGCCGTCGCGTGGACGGCCCTGAGCGCCCTCACCGGGCCCGGCCCCGGGCGCGGTCCGGCGCGGTGTCGGGGGCGCCCTCGGACGTGCCGGAGGGCGGCGGCTCCGGGGGGCGCGGCCGGTCACGCGGTGGAGGGACGTTTCGGCGTGCCGGGTCGCGGGAGTCGTCGGCGGTGACGGCCGGCTCCCAGCCGTACCGCTCCAGCGCCCTCACCAGGGCCCGTACCATCCGGGGGTCGAACTGCGTGCCCGCGCACCGCTCCAGCTCCGCCAGCGCCGTGGCGACCGGCCGCGCGCGGCGGTAGGAGCGGGTCGACGTCATCGCGTCGAAGGCGTCCGCCACGGCCACGACCCGGGCGAACTCGGGGATCTGGCGGCCGCTCAGCCCGTACGGGTAGCCGCTGCCGTCCATCCGTTCGTGGTGGTGGAGGATCGCCGCCCGCGCCTCGCCCAGGAACCCGATGCCGCGCACCATCTCGTGCCCGTACTCCGGGTGCAGCTCGATCACCCGCCGCTCCTCCGGGGTCAGCGGCCCGTCCTTGCGCAGTACCCGCGTCGGCACGCCGAGCTTTCCGACGTCGTGCAGGATCCCGGCGAAGCGGATCACCTCAAGGCGCGCCTCGTCCATGCCCAGCTCGCGGGCGATGAGCACCGACGCGTGGCCGACGCGCTCGCTGTGGCCGCGGGTGTAGGTGTCCTTGATGTCGACGGCCTGGACCAGGGCCCGGATCGTCGCCTGGTGCGCGGCGCGCTCGCGGTGGACTTGCGCGAACATCCAGCAGGAGACGTACATGGGCAGCAGCACGAAGAGCGCGGCGGGCCAGCCGTACGGGCTGCGCCACAGGACGGCCATCATCAGCCCGGCCAGCCCGTGCACGGCGTGCGGCGCCAGCGAGCGCGGCAGCAGCCCGCGCCAGGCGCTGCGCAGCGGCAGGCGCTCGGCGGTGGCGAGGATCCCGCCGTCGAGGGCGGTGAGGACGAGGCAGAAGGCGAGCGCCGAGACGCTCGCGGGGAGCAGCACGTACGGGAAGCCGGGCGCGGCCGACAGGGCGTCGGGGCCGCCGCCGAAGGCGACCGACGTCCGGGCGGCGGCCCACGCTGCCGCCCATGCGGCGATGGCCAGCCGTGCGGCGCGCCAGATCCGCCGGGGTGCGGCGGGCCGCTGCTCGACGGGGGCGGCCAGGGCCCCGGGTACGGCGACGAGGGCGGCCGCGGCGGGCGGCAGCAGCAGCGCGGCGGCGAGCAGGACGGGGAAGAACGACCCGGCGCTCACCGGTACGGAGGAGCCGCCGGGCACCCGCCAGGTCGCGCGGCCGGTGGCCGACCACCGGGCGGGCCACTCGCAGAAGGCGTAGAGCGCGGCGAGGAGCGCGACCGCTCCCCACGGGGTCTCGGCGGCCGGGTCGAGCGCGGGCAGCGCGCACGCGGAGGCGCACAGCACGGCGCCCGCGAGGTATGCGCACGCCCCCACCGGAATGCCCGCCACCGTTTCCGCCTCCCGCCGGCCCTCCGAATCGAGCGCCAGGCTACGAGCCGGTGCCCTCCCGGTGGCGGCGGACGGAATCGATTAGCCCCTTCGGGTGACCGACCCGCGGATCGGCCCCGCGCTCACTCCTGGGTGGCGGGTGCGGGCCCGGCGGACACGTCGTGGTCGGGCACGGTCTCGCCGGCGCGGATCAGCTCGATCCGCCCCATGACCTTGGCCCGCAGGTCGCTCGGTACGTCGTCATGGCCGCAGCACCGCTTGACCAGCTTCTTCACGGCCTGCTCCAGCCCGTACTTCTCCAGGCACGGGGAGCACTCCTCGAAGTGCACCTCGAACTTGGTGCAGTCGCTGTCGGGCATCTCACGGTCGAGGAACTCGTAGAGATGGTCCAGGACCTCTGCGCATTCCGTCTCGTGCGGCTCTCCGCAGCTCATGAGCCCGAGCCTTTCCCGTTGTTCGACGACTCTCCGGCGCCCGCGGGGACCAGCCCGCGTTCGCGGGCGTAGTCCTCGAGCATGCCGCGCAGCTGGCGGCGGCCACGGTGCAGTCGGGACATCACCGTACCGATGGGTGTCCCCATGATGTCCGCGATCTCCTTGTACGCAAAGCCCTCTACGTCGGCCAGATACACGGCGATGCGGAACTCCTCCGGGATGGCCTGGAGGGCTTCCTTCACGTCGGAGTCGGGCAGGTGGTCCAGCGCCTGCGACTCGGCGGAGCGCAGACCGGTGGACATGTGCGACTCGGCGCGGGCGAGCTGCCAGTCCTCGATCTCCTCGGCGGCGCTGCGCTGGGGCTCCCGCTGCTTCTTGCGGTACGAGTTGATGAAGGTGTTGGTGAGGATCCGGTACAGCCAGGCCTTGAGGTTGGTCCCCTCCCGGAACTGGTGGAAGGACCCGTACGCCTTGGCATACGTCTCCTGGACCAGGTCCTCGGCGTCGGCCGGGTTGCGCGTCATGCGCAGGGCCGCGGAGTACATCTGGTCGAGGTAGCCGAGGGCGTCCCGCTCGAAGCGCGCGTTGCGCTCGGACTCCGTCTCCTCGGGGCCTTCGTTGGTCCCTGTGTCGGTCCCAGTGACCGGACCCACCTCCTCCAGCGCTGTGGCGAGACCGAGTGCGGACCCGCTCGAATCGGAGAATAGTCGACCTTCCGGCGCCGGTCCCTTCCGATTCGCTCCGCCCGGTGCCCGGACAGGGACGGTCCTGGCCGCGGGAAGCACGGTCCACTCCAGCTCAGTGGCCGTGGACCGGCTCGGGCAGATCATCGAACCCATGCGACGGACTCCCTCTCCTGGCTCTGCTCTGTTCACCGACGCCCGTCACAACAACGTCCTGCCCGCTCCTCATTCCCGCAGGGCACCCGCCCACTTCCCGACCGCGCCGGTGATCACCGCGAGCGCCTCCTCCTGGGTCAGCGGCGCCCGCTTCGGCACGGCGAACCCATGGTCCCCGTAGGGGACCTCCACGAGCTCGTACCGGCCTTCCTCCCGCCCCTCCGGGAATTCCGCCGGCTTGCCGAAGGGGTCGTTCCCGCCCTGGACGACGAGGGTCGGTACGCCCGCGCCGAGGAGCTCCTGCGCCCGGGAGTTCTCCGGCCTGCCCGGCGGGTGCAGCGGGAAGCTCAGCGCCAGAACGGCCCGGGCGCCCAGCTCGCGGGCGGTGCGACAGGCGACCCGGGCCCCGGCGCTGCGCCCTCCTGCCACGATCGGCAGGCCGGGCACGCGCAGGGCGTGCCAGAGGTCCCGCCAGGCGGCGTCGAGGGTCTTGGGCGCGGGGGCCAGCTTCTTCCCGGCGACGCGCCACGGCTGTTCGACGAGGGCGACGGTCACCCCGGCGGCGGGCAGGCTCGCGGCGAGCGCCTGGAGGTCCCGGGCCTCGACGCCGCCCCCGGCGCCGTGGCCGAGGGCCAGGACGAGGCGGGCGTCGCCCTCGGCGGCGTACCAGGTGATACGGGCGTCGCCGACACCGGTCGGCACGATCTCAGCTTCTGTCACGGTGCCATGGTGCCGCGCCCGCCCCGGAAACCCGGGCCGTGAGCCTCTCTAGAAGAGGGTTTCCTCCACCGGGCCGGGCAGCTCCTCGACCAGCTCGGGGCCGTTGTTGCGGACGTTGCTGACGGCCGGCGTCACCGGGTAGGCCCGCATCAGGCCGGCGGGCGGCGGCGTGAGCAGCGAGCGCAGGTCCTCCACCTCCGTACGGGCCGGGTCCAGCCAGGCGTCCCAGCGGTCGGGCGTCAGCATCAGCGGCATGCGCGGGTGGATGTCGGCCAGCGAACGCGGTCCCTCCGCGGGGGCCACGCCCAGGGGGTCGGTGTCCGCCTCCGTGGTGATCACGGAGCAGGTGGCCCACCACGCCTGCGGATGGTCGGGCGGAAGGGTGGGGTCGCGCCAGAACTCGTACAGGCCCGCCATCGCGAAGACCGAACCGTCGGCGGGCGTGACGAAGTACGGCTGCTTGCGCGTGCGCTTGCGCTTGCCCTGCTCCTCCAGCTGCCGCTCGTCGGCGCCGGTCACCCACTCGTAATAACCGTCGGCGGGCAGGATGCACCGGCGCGTGGTGAAGGCCTGCCGGAAGGAGGGCTTCTCGTGGACGGTCTCCGCCCGTGCGTTGATCATCCGGGCGGCGCCCTCCGGGTTCTTCGCCCAGGACGGGACGAGCCCCCACTTCAGGGCCCGCAGCTGCCGGACCGGGCGCCGGGTATCCGCTCCCTTGAGGGGGCGTTCGAGGACCGCGTAGACGTCCTTGGTGGGAGCCACGTTCCAGTCGGCGTCCAGGCTCTCCTTGGGATCCCACTTCTCGACGCCGAAGAGACCCGTCAGGTCCTCGGGCCTCCGGCTCGCCGCGTACCGTCCGCACATCGTGTGACCACCCCTCCTGTGTGTGCGGATACGAGCCTAGGACCTGTCCCCGGACGGGCGGGGCTTGAGCCCGGGCCCGCCGGACGCGGAGGATGCTCCGTACGCCCACGATCCCAGGGAGCAGCCCCACCATGGACAGCACGAGCCTCGCCGACCTCTGGGACCGCCTCATCGGTACCCAGCCGGCCCCCGACAGGTGGCTCGTGATCGCCACGGCCGTCGCCGCCCTCGCCGTCACGGCGCCGCCCGGACTCTGGCGCCTCTCGCGCAACGCCATCACCATCGCCCACGAGGGCGGCCACGGCCTCGTCGCCCTGGTCAGCGGCCGCCGCCTCCAGGGCATCCGGCTGCACTCCGACACCAGCGGCCTGACCGTCAGCCGCGGCAAGCCGACCGGGCTCGGCATGATCCTCACGGCGGCCGCCGGCTACACCGCGCCGCCCCTGCTCGGCCTCGGCGGCGCCTGGCTGCTGGCGGCGCACCGCGTCACGCTGCTGCTGTGGGTGGCGACGGCGCTCCTCGCGGCCATGCTCGTCATGATCCGCAACGCGTACGGCGCGCTCACCGTGATCGTCACCGGCGCCGCCTTCCTGCTGGTGTCGTGGCTGACGGGGCCGGACGTCCAGTCGGCGTTCGCGTACAGCGCCGTGTGGTTCCTTCTTCTGGGCGGTGTCCGCCCCGCCTTCGAGCTCCAGGCGAAGCGGCGGCACGGAGGGGCGCCGGACTCGGACGCCGACCAGCTCTCCCGGCTCACCCACGTACCGCCCGCGCTGTGGCTGTTCCTGTTCCACGCGGTGTCGGTGTGCTCGCTGATCGGCGGGGCGCGCTGGATGCTGGGGCTGTGAGCCCCGCGGGGAGCGGACCGGTCAGCTGATCATGAGAACCCGGCGCAGGTGACCTCTGGCCATAGGGCCCGTCTAAAGTGAGGGGCATGACCGATAGCAGCCCCGCGCCCTCCGACTTCTGGCCCGCTCCCCACGCACGCGGCGCCGTCGACGCGACCGTCACCGTGCCCGGGTCCAAGTCGGTCACCAACCGTGGCCTGGTCCTCGCCGCGCTCGCCTCCGAGCCCGGCTGGCTGCGCCGCCCGCTGCGCTCGCGCGACACCCTGCTGATGGCCGAGGCCCTGCGCACCATGGGCGTCGGCATCGAGGAGGGCGTGGGCCCCGACGGCACCGGCGAGCGGTGGCGCGTCATCCCGGCGGGCCTGCACGGCCCGGCCACCGTCGACGTCGGCAACGCCGGCACGGTGATGCGCTTCCTCCCGCCGGTCGCCGCGCTCGCCGACGGCCCGGTCCACTTCGACGGCGACCCGCGCTCCCACGAGCGGCCGCTGCACGGCGTGATCGACGCCCTGCGCGCCCTGGGCGCCCGCATCGACGACGACGGGCGCGGCTGCCTGCCGCTGACCGTGCACGGCGGCGGCGCGCTGGACGGCGGCGCGGTGGAGATCGACGCCTCCTCGTCGTCGCAGTTTGTCAGCGCCCTGCTGCTGTCCGCGCCGCGCTTCAACCAGGGCGTCGAGGTCCGCCACACCGGCGCCAAGCTGCCGTCCATGCCGCACATCCGGATGACCGTCGACATGCTGCGCGCGGTCGGCGCCCAGGTCGACGAGCCGGAGACGGGTGGCGAGCCGAACGTGTGGCGGGTCTCCCCCTCCGCGCTGCTCGGCCGCGACCTGACCGTCGAGCCGGACCTGTCCAACGCGCAGCCGTTCCTGGCCGCCGCCCTGGTCACCGGCGGGCGGGTCACCATCCCCGACTGGCCGTCCCACACCACGCAGCCCGGTGACGCGCTGCGCGAGATCTTCACCGAGATGGGCGGTTCCTGCGAGCTCACCGAGCAGGGCCTGACCTTCACCGGTACGGGCACGATCCACGGCATCGACGTGGACCTGAGCGAGGTCGGCGAGCTCACGCCCGGCATCGCCGCCGTCGCCGCGCTCGCCGACTCGCCCTCGACCCTGCGCGGCGTAGCCCATCTGCGGCTGCACGAGACGGACCGCCTGGCCGCGCTCACCAAGGAGATCAACGAGCTGGGCGGCGATGTCACCGAGACCGCGGACGGGCTGCACATCCGCCCCCGCCCGCTGCACGGCGGCGTCTTCCACACGTACGACGACCACCGCATGGCGACCGCCGGTTCGATCATCGGCCTCGCCGTCGACGGCGTACTGATCGAGAACGTGGCGACGACCGCCAAGACCCTGCCGGACTTCCCGCAGATGTGGACCGGAATGCTCGAGGCCTGACGACATGCGCCGCTACGGCAAGCACACGGACGAGGACGACATCCGTTCGCGGCCCAACCGCAAGGGCAACCGTCCCCGCACCAGCATCCGCCCGAAGCACGAGGACGCGGCGGAGGGGATGGTCCTGACCGTGGACCGGGGCCGTCTGACGGTGCTCGTCGACGGCCGTACGGTCATGGCGATGAAGGCCCGCGAGCTGGGCCGCAAGGCCGCCGTGGTGGGCGACCGGGTCTCGCTCGTCGGCGACTTGTCCGGCAAGAAGGACACGCTGGCCCGGATCGTACGGATCGAACCCCGCGCCTCCGTCCTGCGCCGTACGGCCGATGACGACGATCCGTTCGAGCGGGTCGTGGTGGCCAACGCCGACCAGCTGGCCATCGTCACCGCCCTAGCCGACCCGGAGCCCCGGCCCCGGCTGGTCGACCGCTGCCTGGTCGCGGCGTTCGACGGCGGACTCGAACCGCTACTGGTGCTGACCAAGTCGGACCTGGCGCCGCCCGAGAAGCTGCTGGAGCTGTACGGCGCCCTCGACATCCCGTACGTGGTGACCAGCCGCGAGGAGCTGTACGACGGGCACACCGCCGCCGACCGGGTCCGCGAGTACCTCGCCGGCCGCACCACCGCGTTCGTCGGCCACTCGGGCGTCGGCAAGACGACGCTCGTCAACGCGCTGGTGCCGGAGGACAGGCGCCGGCTCACCGGTGACGTCAACGCGGTGACGGGACGCGGCCGGCACACCACCACCTCGGCGCTGGCGCTGCCGCTCGACCGCGCGGACGGATGGGTGATCGACACCCCGGGCGTGCGGTCCTTCGGACTGCACCACGTGGACCCGTCCCGGGTCATCAACGCCTTCCCCGATCTGGTGCCGGGCACGGAGGGCTGCCCGCGCGCGTGCAGCCACGACGAGCCGGACTGCGCGCTGGACGAGTGGGTGGCCGAGGGCCACGCGGATCCGGCGCGGCTGTACTCGCTGCGGCGACTTCTCGCCACGCGCGAGCGACGCGAAGGCGACTGACGCGCGCACGTCTGCGTTTCCCGCCGCCCGGCGAGTGCATAATCGCACCAAGTCGGACGAAGCAGTCACGGATCACCACGGACGCGGGAGGCACTGTGAGGACGGCGTGGCTGCTGGTGATTGTCGCCGGTTTACTGGAGACGGGTTTCGCGGTCTGCCTCAAGCTCTCGCACGGCTTCACCCGGCTGTGGCCGACGGTCGCCTTCGCCTGTTTCGCGCTCGGCAGCTTCGGGCTGCTGACCCTCTCGCTGCGGAAGCTGGACGTCGGTCCGGCGTACGCCGTGTGGACCGGCATCGGGGCGGCGGGGACCGCCATCTACGGCATGATCTTCCTCGGCGACCTGGTGTCGACGCTGAAGATCATCTCGATCACGCTGGTGATCGTCGGGGTCATCGGCCTCCAGCTGTCCGGCTCCTCCCACTGAGGCGCGACGACGTACGACAGCGCCAGCCGTACGAGCAGCTCGCACGCGTCCCGGTCCATGCCCGGGCCCGCCGCCGCCCGCAGCCGGTCCCGCACCGCCGCCACCAGCTGTCCCGGCTCCGGGGGCCCCTCGTCGGCGCGGCGCTGCGCGGGCGGGGCGGCCGCCACGCGGGCGCGGGGGCGGGCGGGGCGGGGCGCCGGGAGCCGCTCGGTCCAGCAGCCGGTGAGCAGGGCGCGCAGCAGGGGTTTCGCCCGAGCCTCCCGGACGGTCCATTCGGTCAGTGAGAGGAACCGGTCGACGGGGTCGGTCCGCTCGGCCAGGACCCGTTCGACACCGCGCAGGTACGCGTCCGTCTCATGCCGCACCAGGGCGCGGGCCAGGCCCTCCTTGCTGCCGAACTCGTTGTAGAGCGTCTGCCTCGACACTCCCGCGACGGCCGCCACCTCCACCATCCGCACCGCCGGCCAGGGCAGGTCGGCGAGCACCGCGAACGCGGCGTCGAGCAGGGCGTCTCGGGCAGTGGGCAACGTCGCCTCCCAGACCAGCGGCTCTGCACCAGGCGGCTCTGTGCTCAGAGTTGACGGGTGGCCACGCACTGTCAAGACTCCCCGCGGAAGGCGCTGGTCCGCCGGGATAGAGTGCGGGCCATGGCCGATTACCACGATGATCTGCGTCTTGCCCACGTCCTCGCGGATGCCGCCGACGCCGCCACCATGGACCGGTTCAAGGCGCTCGACCTCAAGGTCGAGACCAAACCGGACATGACGCCGGTGAGCGAGGCCGACCGGGCCGCCGAAGAGCTGATCCGGGGCCAGCTCCAGCGGGCGAGGCCGCGCGACGCGATCCTCGGCGAGGAGTACGGCGTCGAGGGCACGGGGCCGCGCCGCTGGGTGATCGACCCGATCGACGGCACCAAGAACTACGTCCGGGGCGTGCCGGTGTGGGCGACGCTGATCTCCCTCATGGAGGCGGGCGAGGGCGGCTTCCAGCCGGTGGTGGGCGTGGTGTCGGCGCCGGCGCTCGGGCGCCGCTGGTGGGCGGCGAAGGGGCTGGGCGCGTACACCGGGCGGAGCCTGTCGTCGGCGACGCGCATCCACGTGTCGAAGGTGGCGGACGTGTCCGACGCGTCGTTCGCGTACTCCTCGCTGAGCGGCTGGGAGGAGCAGGGCCGCCTGGACGGCTTCCTGGACCTCACGCGCGCGTGCTGGCGTACGCGCGGCTACGGCGACTTCTGGCCGTACATGATGGTCGCCGAGGGCTCGGTGGACATGTGCGCGGAGCCGGAGCTGTCCCTGTGGGACATGGCGGCGAACGCGATCGTGGTCCAGGAGGCGGGCGGTGTCTTCACCGGTCTGGACGGGAAGCCGGGCCCGCACAGCGGGAACGCGGCGGCGTCGAACGGCCTGCTGCACGAGGAGCTGCTGGGGTATCTGAACCAGCGTTCCTGAGGCCCCCGAGGCCACCGAGCACGGAGCGTCGTGGCGTATGTGCGCCAGGTGACGCAGACCCCTTGTTGCAGCCCGGCCGGGCTGCCACTCTGAGAGTCCCCCCACTTGTGAACTTGTGAATCCGTTCTCGAAGAGAAGGTTCACCCAAGGAGGTGGCTCCATCCATGCTCGTCCGTGACGCCATGAGCACGGTGGTCCTCACCATCGGACCCGCCCACACACTCCGCCAGGCGGCCGCCCTGATGGCGGCGCGCCGCGTCGGCGCGGCCGTCGTCCTGGACCACGACACCAGCGGCCTCGGCATCCTCACCGAACGCGACATCCTCGTATCCGTCGGCGCCGGTCAGAACCCGGACCTGGAGACCGCCGGCGCGCACACGACGACCGACGTGGTCTTCGCCGCACCGTCGTGGACCCTGGACGAGGCCGCCACCGCCATGGCCCACGGCGGTTTCCGGCATCTGATCGTGCTGGACGGCACCGGGCCGGTCGGCATCGTCTCCGTACGCGACATCATCCGCTGCTGGGCGTCGCCCGTGCGGCGGCGCGAGGCGGCGGCGGCCCTGGCGTAGGAGGCGCCACGCCACGGCCACGGACAGGCCTGAGGGCCGGCCCCCGTGCGGGAGCCGGCCCTCTGCCTACGACAAGCGATCCAGTGCTGTTCAGCCGCGCAGGGCCTGGACCGCGGCCTCCAGCCGCTTGCCGTAGTCTCCGTCGGCCTGACGGAAGTTGTTGATCGCACGCTCGACGATGTCGTCACGCGAGACCTTGGCGATGAAGCCGGAGAGGTTCTCGATCAGACGGTTCTTCTCGTCCTCCGACATCAGCCGGTAGAGGTTCCCCGCCTGGACGAAGTCGTTGTCCTCGGCGTGGATGGGCGCCGGCTGCTCGCCGGTCGCGCCGGTCACCGGGATCGGCGCCCACAGCGGGCGGTCGATCTGGTGCGGGCCGCCGAAGCTGTTCGGCTCGTAGTTCTTCGCGCCCTTGTGGCGGCCGTCGTACAGGAAGCCGTCACGGCTGTTCGTCCGCGCCTCGGTGGCGTGCGGGCGGTTCACCGGCAGGTGGTCGGCGTTGATGCCGACGCGGTAGCGGTGGGCGTCGCCGTACGCGAAGAGGCGGCCCTGGAGCATCTTGTCCGGCGACGGACCGATGCCCGGCACGAAGTGGGCGGGGCTGAAGATCGACTGCTCGACCTCGGCGAAGATGTTCTCCGGGTTGCGGTTGAGCTCCAGCTTGCCGATCTCGATGACCGGGTAGTCCGCGTGCGGCCACACCTTGGTCAGGTCGAACGGGTTGAAGCGGTACGTCGCGGCGTCGGCGGCGGGCATGATCTGCACACCGACGGTCCAGGACGGGTACTCGCCGCGCTCGATCGCCTCGCGCAGGTCGCGCTGGTGCGAGTCCGGGTCCTCACCGGCGAGCTTGTTGGCCTCGGCCTGCGTGAGGTTCTTGATCCCCTGGTCGGTCTTGAAGTGGTACTTGACCCAGAAGACCTCGCCGGCCTCGTTGTTCCACTGGAAGGTGTGCGAGCCGAAGCCGTCCATGTGGCGGTACGAGGCGGGGATGCCGCGGTCGCCGAAGAGCCAGGTCACCTGGTGCGTCGACTCGGGCGACAGGCTCCAGAAGTCCCAGACGTTGTCCGCCTCCTGCGAGCCGGTGTACGGGTCGCGCTTCTGGGTGTGGATGAAGTCGGGGAACTTGATGGCGTCCTTGATGAAGAACACCGGGGTGTTGTTGCCGACGAGGTCGTAGTTGCCCTCTTCGGTGTAGAACTTCAGCGCGAAGCCGCGCGGGTCGCGCACGGCGTCGGCCGCACCGAGGTTGCCCGCGACGGTCGAGAAGCGGAGGAAGACCTCGGTCTCCTTGCCGACCTCCGAGAGGAACTTCGCGCGGGTGTACGGGGTGACGTCGGCCGTCACCTTGAACGTGCCGTACGCACCGGCGCCACGCGCGTGGACCACGCGCTCCGGGATGCGCTCGCGGTTGAAGTGCGCGAGCTTCTCCAGCAGCAGCTGGTCCTGGACCAGAACGGGACCACCGACGCCCGCGGTCTCGCTGTTCTGGTTGTCGGCCACCGGCGCGCCGGCCTCCGTGGTAAGCGGTCCCTGCGTCACGTGCGCCTCCTGCGTCATTCCTGCAAGTCCTGTCCCTTGGCTAATGCCGTCCCCGATCCTACAATGGACATTGTCTAAGTCAAGCGTCTATCCAAAGCCACACCCGTTCGGGACTGAGTCCCCTCCCTGTTAGGCTGGTTTCCATGAGCGACCTGTTGGAACGACTGCGCGGACGCGGCTGGCGTATGACCGCGCAGCGCCGTGTCGTGGCCGAGGTCCTCGATGGCGAACACGTCCATCTGACGGCTGACGAGGTCCACGCGCGCGCGGTGGAACGACTCCCGGAGATCTCCCGAGCGACCGTGTACAACACGCTGGGTGAGCTGGTGTCCCTGGGCGAGGTCCTGGAGGTCTCCACGGACCGCCGCGCCAAGCGGTACGACCCGAACGCCCACCGGCCGCACCACCACCTGGTCTGCGCCCAGTGCGGCGCGATCCGCGACGTGCATCCGTCCGGCGACCCGCTGTCCGACCTGCCGGACACGGAGCGCTTCGGCTTCACGATCTCGGACGTGGAGGTCACGTACCGCGGCGTGTGCCCGAACTGCGCGACCGCCTGACGTTGACGGCCTGACGTTGACTGCCTGACTCGTTCGGGTGAAAGGCCCCCGGTTCTCCCGGGGGCCTTTTTCCGTGCTGTTGCCAGGCTTGCACGCTTGCAGGCGGAAACACCGAAGGCCCGGATCCTGAGGATCCGGGCCTTCGGTTTCAGTAGCGGGGACAGGATTTGAACCTGCGACCTCTGGGTTATGAGCCCAGCGAGCTACCGAGCTGCTCCACCCCGCGTCGTTGAACACAACCTTACGGGACGGCGTGGACCAGTGCAAATCCATAAGCGGGCCTTGGAGAGTGAGCTGCGTTACGCGACGGGTCGCGCTACGCGGTGAGCTCCTGGTGCAGCGCCTCGCTGAGCCGCGCCGCCCGCTCGGCCACCTCCGCCGGGCCCAGCTCGACCGCGCGGGTGCACCAGCGGCGCCCCTCGGCCAGTTCGCCCCGACGGGCGGCGAGCAGCGCCAGGCGCAGGGCCGCCCGGCCGTGCCCGGCGCGCGCGGCGCGGGTCCACCACAGGGCCGCCTCGCGCTCGTTCCCGTCGCGGGCGAGCAGCAGGCCGAGGTTGAACGCGCCGTTCCGGCTGCCCGCCTCGGCGGCCACCCGGTACCAGCGGGCCGCCTCCGTGGTGTCCCCGCGCGCGGCGGCGAGCATGCCGATCCGCACCTGGGCACGGCGGTGGCCCTGCTCGGCCGCCCGCTCGTACCACTCCTCGCACTCGCTCTTCGCCGCCTGCGGCTCGCCCAGCGCGGGTGCGCCCGGAGGCGGCTGGCGCGCGTCGAGGACGCTGGCCAGGCGGAACGCCGCCTCGGCGCTGCCGCCGCCCGCGGCGATCCGCAGGTGGCGCTCGGCCTCCTGCTCGTCGCCGTCGCGGAGCCTGGCGATGCCGACCTGGAGCGCGGCCTCGGTGTGGCCGGCCGCGGCGGCCCGCTCGTACCAGGTCAGCGCCGTACGGTCGTCGTCGCGACCCGCGTAGAGGATGCCGAGGTTGAAGGCGGCGTCGACGCTGCCCGCCTCGGCCGCCTTGGAGAACCACGGCTCGGCGCCGTTCGGGTCGCCGCTCTGGAGCAGCAGGATGGCGAGGGCGTTGGCGGCCTCGCGGTGGCCGGCGTAGGCGGCGCGGCGGTACCACTGCTCGGCCTGGGCGACGCGGTTCTGGGCGGCGTACAGCAGCCCGAGGTTGTAGGCGCCGTTGACGTCGCCCGCGTCGGTGGCCGCGCGGTACCAGCGCTCGGCGGTCTGGTGCTCGCCGCGGGCGGCATGCAGGGCACCCAGCGCGTTGGCGGCGTTGCCGTCGCCGTCCTGGGCGGCGCGCAGCCACCACACGGCGGCGCTCTCCTCGTCGCCCGCGTCACGCAGGAGGAAGCCCAGCGCGCAGGCGGCGCGGGGCTCGCCGTCCTTGGCGGAGGTGAGGTACCAGCGGCCGGCCTCCTTGAGCTCGCCGCGCTTCTCGAGGATGGCGCCGAGGTGGAGCGCGGCGCGGCGGTGCCCGCGGGCGGCGGCCTGCCGGTACCACTGCTCGGCGGTCTCGGTCGCGGCGCCGGTGCCGGTACCGGCGCGGAGGCGGGTGCCGGTGCTGCTCCCGAGGCGGGTGCCGGTGCTGGGGCCGGTGCCGGTCTCGGTGGCGCCGTCACCCTGCTCCTCCGCCTTGCGCTCCAGCGCGCGGGCGAGGCGGTAGGCGGCCTCGCGGTGGCCCTGCTCGGCGGCGGCGCGCAGCCAGCGCTCGGCGCCGACGTCGCTGCGGTGCTCCAGCAGGTCGGCGAGGGCGTACGCGCCGAGGGCGTGGCCCTGCTCGGCGGACTGGCGCAGCCAGTACTCGGCGGCGGGTTCGTCGCCGCGCTCGCGGTGGTAGCGGCCCAGCGCGTGTGCGGCGGCGGCGGAGCCGGCCACGGCGGCGATGCGCCACCAGCCGGCGGCCTCTTCGGTGTACCCGCGCTGGTGCAGCAGGACGCCGAGGTTGTTGGCGGCGGCACGGTCGCCGTCGGCGGTGGCGGCGCGCAGGTACGGCTCGGCGCCGTCGAGGTCGCCGCGGCGCAGCAGCATGGCTCCGAGGATGCTCATCGACGCGGTGTTGCCGTCGTCGGCGGCGCGGCGGTGCCGTGCCTCGGTCTCGACGGCGTCGCCGGTCTCCGCGCCGTCCACAAACCGCCCTGTTTCCAAAAGCGTTGCCCTGTCCCCCATGAATTCCATCGTCGCACCACCCGCAACCCGCGTACACCTGGTATACCGCAGCCAGTGAGGTCACTTCAGCGTTTTGTCGACATGCCCACAGGGAGACAAGTCAAACACGAGTCACTCCAACTGCCCCCCTCGGGACGCGGCTTGACGCCCCCTTCCTTACCCCTCTCCCCCAGCACACACCAAGGGCCCGGATCTCGAAAGATCCGGGCCCTTGGCTTCAGTAGCGGGGACAGGATTTGAACCTGCGACCTCTGGGTTATGAGCCCAGCGAGCTACCGAGCTGCTCCACCCCGCGTCGGTGAAACCACAGTATCACGACGCGGGGCGGGCTCTTAGCCTGCGGGTTTCTGGTCGGCGGGCTTCTGGTCCGCGGGCTTTCCGTCGGCGGGCTTCTGGTCCGCGGGCTTTCCGTCGGCCGGCTTCTGGTCCGCCGGCTTCTGGTCGGCCTTGGCCGCCGCGTCCGCCGCCGCCGCGCGCCGCAGCGCGTCCGCGAGGGCCTCCTGGGCCTTGCCGTACGCCGTCCAGTCGCCCTTCTTCAGCGCCTCCTCGCCGTCCGTGAACGCCTTCTGCGCGTCCGCGATGGCCTGCTTCAGCGCCGCGTCACCGGTGGCCGGCGGCTTGGTGGTGTCGCCGGGCGGGGGCGGCGTGGTGGGCGTCTCGCCCTCCACCCCGAAGACCGCGTTCAGCGCCTTGCCGAGGTTGTCCTCGAACACCGTGGTGTCCTTGGTGGTGTCGCCCTCCGGCTGGTCCGCGTCGACGTACGACACGGCCACCTTCTTCAGCAGCGGGTAGAGCGCGTTGCGGCCCTGCGCGTACACCGGCTCGACGTACAGGAACCCGCCGTCGAGCGGCACCGTCAGCAGGTTGCCGTACTGGATGTCGGAGTCCGCGCCCTTCATGTCGCGGACGAACTGGGCGACGGACGGCAGACCGTTGAGCTTGCTCTGCACCTGCGCCGGTCCCGGCACGTCCTGCGTCACCCGCAGCAGCCTTATCCGGCCGTACTCCTTGCTGTTGGCATCGGCGTCGACCGCCATGAAGCCGCCCAGGTTGGGCCGCCCGTTGGGGGTGAACGTCGTCGTCAGCGAGAAGCGCTGCGCCGTGTCGCCCGGCATCTTCATGCTCAGGTAGTACGGCGGAACGGCGTTGCCGTTCTTGTTGGTCGGGTCGTCCGGCACCTGCCAGGCGTCACTGCCGCTGTAGAACTGCGCGGGGTCCTTGACGTGGTAGCGGGTGAGCAGCTCGCGCTGGACCTTGAACATGTCCTGCGGGTAGCGCAGGTGCTCCTTGAGGTCCGGCTTGATGGCGTCCTTCGGCAGGACGGTCCCCGGGAACGCCTTCATCCAGGTCTTCAGGACCGGGTCCTCGGTGTCCCACTGGTACAGCTTCACCGTGCCGTCGTAGGCGTCGACGGTGGCCTTCACCGAGTTGCGGATGTAGTTGACCTGGTTCTGCTGGGCGACCACCGCGCGGGTCTCGTTGCCGGCGGTCAGCGAGTCCGTGGTCGTCGCCCCCAGCGTCGTACGGGACGCGTACGGGTAGCCGTTCGTCGTCGTGTAGGCGTCGACGATCCACTGGATGCGGCCGCCGACGACCGCCGGGTAGGCGTCACCGTCGATGGTCAGCCACGGGGCGACCGCCTCGACGCGCTGCTTGGGCGTGCGGTTGTAGAGGATCCGCGAACCGTCGCCGATGGCTCCGGAGTAGAGGATCTGCGGCTCGCTGAAGGCCACCGCGTACGCCGCCCGGTTGAAGGTGTTCTCGAGGCTGACGCCGCTCTTGCCCTTGTAGCTGGTGGTCTTCTCGCCGTTCTGCTCGTAGTCGAGCTCCTTCTGCGGGCCGCCGACGATCGAGTACTGCTCGGTCTTCTCGCCGTAGTAGATCCGCTGCTCGTACGTCTTGAGCTGGCCCGAGGTGGGCAGACCGGCCTCGGTGAAGATGGGCGAGCCGTTGGCGTCCGTCCCCGTGCCCGTGGCCATGATCGCGCCGTAGCCGTGGGTGTACGTGAAGTGGTCGTTGATCCAGTTCCGCTTCGGGATGCCGCGGATGTTGAGCTCGCGCAGACCGACGACCGTGTCCTTGCCCTGGTACCGGTCGACGTCGAGGGTGGTCGGGAACTGGTAGTACTTCCGGCGCTGTTCGAGCTGCTGGAAGGTGGGCGAGACGATGTTCGGGTCCACCACGCGGTAGCTGGCGGCCGAGTCGGCGTCGCTGCGCAGCCGGTCCTTGGCCTTGACGGTGGACTTGCCGGAGTAGTTCTCCGGCTCCGCCTCGTCGATGTCGTACGCCTTGCGCGTCGCCTCGATGTTCTTGGCGATGTACGGGGCTTCCTTGGCCTGCTCGTTCGGCTGGACCTGGAACTTCTGCACGATCGCCGGGTACAGCCCGCCGATCAGGATCGCCGACAGCACCATCAGGCCGAAGCCGATGACGGGCAGCTGCCAGGTGCGGCGCCAGAGGGTCGCGAAGAACAGCACGGCGCAGATGACGGCGATGCAGAAGAGGATCGTCTTGGCCGGCAGGTAGGCGTTGGCGTCGACGTACCGCAGGCCCGTCCAGTTGCCGGTCGCCTTGAAGTCACTGGACTTCACGGCGAGGCCGTACCGGTCGAGCCAGTACGCCACGGCCTTGAGCGAGACGAAGACGCCGAGCAGGACGGAGAGGTGGCCGGTGGCGGCCGCGGTGGCACGCGCGCCGGGGCTGGTGATGCGCAGCCCGCCGTACAGGTAGTGCGTCAGGGCCGCGGCGATCAGCGACAGCACGGTGGCGGCGAAGCCGAAGCCGAGCAGGAACCGGTACCAGGGCAGGTCGAACGTGAAGAAGGAGACGTCCAGCCCGAACTGCGGGTCCTTCTGGCCGAACGACACGCCGTTCACCCACATCAGCCAGGTGCGCCACTGGCCGGAGGCGGAGGCGCCGGCGATCAGCCCGACGAGGGCGGTGATCGCCAGGAGCACCCACTTCTTGTAGGGCGCCACGCCCATCCGGTAGCGGTCCAGGCTCTGCTGCTCCAGCGACATGGCGCTGAGCGGCGGGCGCAGCCGGTGGGCGAGCCAGATGTTCAGCCCGACGGCGGTCGCCATGAGCAGGCCGAAGACGGCGAACAAGCCGATCTTGGTCCACAGGGTGGTGGTGAAGACGGAGGAGTAGTGGAGCGACCGGTACCAGAGCCAGTCCGTCCAGAACCCGGCGAACATGACGAAGAGCATGGCCAGCACGGCCAGCACCCCCAGCGTCATGAGCAGGGTGCGGGCCCGCCGGGACGGCCGGCCGACTCTGATCCGTGGCCCGGTCGGGCCTCCGCCGCGGTCCGGCATCTGGAAAGCCAACGTACGCCCCTCGAAGTTCGCGGTCGTGTCTGAGCGGGCCCAGTGAGCGTAGGGCCCACTGATGCAACTTACTCAGGCTTTACCTAGTTCCCGTATCCGGGTGGAAAGGAGGCAGGATATTGCCCATGTCCAACGTTTCTCCCTCCGGCCCCCCGATGGCCGCCAGTCCACTCACCCGCGCGGTGCTCGAAATCGACGAGTACGCGTCCGGCCTCGGCTGGGACCAGCCGGCCCGGCTCTTCGCCCTCGTCGACACCGCGCAGCTGCGCTCCCAGGAGCCGGGGCTGGCGTCCCAGCTCGGTCTCGACGCCGACGAGGCCGCCGCGCCGCTCACCCCGATCGAGCAGGACGAGATCCCCGCCGACCGGCCCCTCGACGAGTTCCTCGCCACGATCGCCTGGCCGGAGGCGGTCGCCGGGTGCGCGATGACGGTGGAGCGGCTGATGCTGCCGCCGTCCGCCGAGGCGTCCGTGCCGGAGGGCCTCGACGAGGCGGCGCTGGCGAAGTGGGTCGGCGACCACCCGGACCGCCAGGAGGTCCGGATGACGGTGGCCGTGCTGCGCAACGGCGCCCGGGAGTCGGCGCTGCGGCTGCGCGAGAAGGACTCCCCGACGGAGGTCCTCACCGGCGCCGACCTGGTCCCGGGCCTGGCGGAGGCGCTGTCGGCGACGTTCGAGGGCTGAGGACGCGCAGGTACGGGCCCGAGGGGCGGGTACGGGCCCGGGGGCGGGGGGCCGCCCGGGCTCCCCGCGGCTCCGGGTCTTTACGGCGTGAAGAGGCTGTGGGGCCTTACGACGCCGAGCAGCTCGGGAGGCCGGCGGTGTCGCCCTTGCGGACCTTGTCCAGGGCCTTCACCGCGCCATCGATCGTCTCCACCTTGATCAGGGTGAGGCCCTCGGGCGTGTCCGAGGCCGCCGCGGCGCAGTTGTCGGCGGGCGTCAGGAAGTAGCGGGCGCCCGCGTTCCGCGCGCCGACCAGCTTCATCTCGATGCCGCCGATCGGGCCGACCTTGCCCTTGTCGTCGATGGTGCCCGTGCCGGCGACGAAGGTGCCGCCCGTCAGGTCACCCGGCGTCAGCTTGTCGAGGATGCCCAGCGAGAACATCAGGCCCGCGCTGGGGCCGCCCACGTCGGCGAGGGAGATGTCGATGGGGAACGGGAACGCGTGATCGACGCCCGCCTGGATGCCGACGATCGCCCGGTCGCCCTCGGCGGACTTCTTCGTGGTGATCGTGAGCTGCTCGGTGGCGGTGGGCTCCCGGCCCGCCTTCTCCGCCGCGGCCGCCGCCTTGGCCGGGACGATGGTGAAGACGACCTTCTCGCCCGGCTTGTGCTTGGTCACCAGCTTCGCGACGTCCTGCGGCTCCTTGACGGCCGTGCCGTCCACCGCCTTGATCACGTCGCCGGCGTGGAGCGCGCTCTCGGCGGGACTGCCCTTCTGGACGGAGGAGACCACGACCCGCGAGGCCACCGGGATGCCGAGCTGCCCGAGCGCGGCCACCTTGGCGCTCTCCTGGGACTGGCTGAACTCCTCGGCGTTCTCCTGGGTGGACTGCTCCTCGGTCTTGCCGTTCGGGTAGAGGGTCTCGTGCGGCACCACGACGCTGTCGTGGGCGAGCCATCCGTACACGGCTTCGACCAGGTTCATCCTGTAGTCCGCACCGGTGACCCTGACCGTCGTCATATTGAGGTGCCCGGACGCCGGGTACGTCTTGTGGCCGGAGATCTGCAGCACCGGCTCGCCGCCGGACTCACCGAGCGTGTTGACCGTCGGTCCCGGGCTCATCTCGGAGTACGGCACCTTGATGAACACACCCGCGCAGAGCAGCCCGATGAGGATGAGGGTCGAAGCGAGCATCGTCGCAGTGCGGCGTGGCATGGAACGACAGTACGGGACGCGTCTGTCAGTACACCCCTGGGGCCGGTCCGTACGGGGTGACTCCCGGGCCCTCAGGCGGGACCGCCGCGGGAGTGGGACTTCTCCATCGCGTCACGGAAGCGGGCGTACCCCGCGAGCTCGGCCACGTCCTCCGTGGTACGGGTGCGCGAGGCCCAGCTCCCCCATATCGCGGCACCGACGGCAGCGAACAGCGGAATCAGCAACCACGCCAGTACTGCCATCGCGACCTCCCGTCCCCATGAGCGAACGCCACCGGCTCATACGCCACTGGCTGATCAGCAGATTAACCATCCGCCGTTTCAACGCTCGTGCCCGGGGTGCGGTTACGCAAATCGGACGATCGTCCCACCCGACCGGCGCCAGAGGCTCAGCAGGCCCCTACCCACTCCTCCGTCCCGTCCGAGAAGCGCTGGTGCTTCCATATCGGCACCTCGTGCTTGAGGTCGTCGATCAGCTTGCGGCAGGCCGCGAAGGCCTCCGCGCGGTGCGGGCACGACACGCCCACGACCACCGCCAGGTCCCCGACGGCCAGGTCTCCCACGCGGTGCACGGCGGCCAGGGCGCGGACCGGGAACTCCGCGACGACCTTCTCGGCGACCCGGCGCAGCTCGGCCTCGGCGCTCGGGTGGCTGGAGTACCCGAGGGAGTCGACGTCGGTGCCGCCGTCGTGGTTGCGCACGGTGCCCACGAAGAGCGCGGTGCCGCCGGCCGCGTCGTCACCGACGGCCGTGAAGACCTCGTCCAGGGACAGCGGGGTGTCGCGGATCTCCAGCAGCCGGATCGGGTCCGCCGCCGCGTGCTCGCCGGGGTGGTCGTACGTGGGTGCCATGCCGCCCATCGTGCCGTACGGCACTGACATCACGGAATAGCGTTTTCGCCCGGCCCGTCCCCGCGCGCGTTGGAGCCTTCTACAGCTCGGCCGCCCGCGCGGGCCGGGCCTCGGGCCGCCGGCTACAGACCACGGCGCCTGCGGGCGCGCCGTACCAGGGCCGCCGTGCCGAGCAGGGCCACCGTCGCACCGGCCGCGCCCGCCGCGGTGGCGTCCTTGCGGCCGAGGCGGCGGCCGGCGACCGTGTGGCGGCCCTGGACCTCCTCCAGGAGCGCCGCGAGGACCTCCTCATTGGTCCACCGCGGCCGCCAGCCGGCGTCGTGCAGCCTCCCGACGCTCACCACCCACGGGTGCATCGTGTACGCCAGGTCACCGGCCGGCGACGGCGTGAGGCCGATCCGGTGCAGTCGCGCCGCCGCGCCGAGGGCCACGGCGGAGGGGAGCTCCATGCGGCGGATGCCGCTGAGCTCCTCGACCTCCTCCTGCTCCAGCCAGCCGTCGCAGCCGACGGCGAAGTCCCCCTCGACCTTCTCCAGGGCGGCGTACTCCAGCGCACTGACCAGGTCTTCGACGTGGCAGAACTGCCAGGTCGGGTGGGATCCGGCCACCACGAGCAGGCGCGGCGACTCGAAGTAGCGGGTCAGCGCCGTGTCCGTACCGCCGCCGACCAGGACCGTGGGGCGCACGACCGTGACGTTCAGTCCGGGGTGCGCGCGGGGTGCCCGGCGCGCGAGGCGCTCGATCTCCAGGAGGTCCCCCACCCCGGTGGCCTCGGCGGTCGCCCGCAGCTCGGCGTCCTCGGAGAGCGGGACGTCGTTGTCGGGCAGGGCCCCGTAGACCATGGCCGACGTGCACAGGACCACCCGGTGGACCCCCGCGGCCGCGGCCGCGGTCAGCACGGTCTGGGTGCCCCGGACGTTGTACGCCGTACGGGCGGCCGCGTCGGTCTCCAGGTCGAGGTCGAGAGCGAGGTGCACCACGACGTCCGCGCCCCGCAGTTTCTCGGCGATGGCCGGGTCCCGTACGTCCAGGATGTTCCAGTGCGCCTCGGCGACCTCGCCTCGGCGCTCGTCGATGGCGATGACCTGCTTGACCTCCTCGGACCCGACGAGGCGCCGGGTCAGCAGGTCACCGACGCCGGACGCGGCACCGGTGACCGCGACGACGGGGCGGCGGGCGGCGGACTGGGTTGAGAGGTTTCGCGCTGCGCGAACCTGCGGATCTGGGGAACTCACCGGGCGTCTCCAGCGGTTGTCTTCAGTACGTACGCGAATGACGCGTACGTACCAGGTGGCGTCCATCCTGCCGCAGGCCAGGACTCAGCGGAGCACCGAGCCCATGTCCGGCTCGGATGTCTACGCTGGTGGTGTTGTCGGGCAGCCGCCGCCGGCAGAAGCCGGCGGCCCTACGAGCCGAGGAAACCCGTGAGTGACACCCCATTCGGATTCGGCCTTCCGCCGGAGGAGCCGGAGGACGGCGACGAGGGCAAGAAGAAGCCCTCCGAAGGTGACAAGGGTGCCGGTGGTGCCGGTGGCAACCCCTTCGGGTTCGGCGGTCTGCCGGGCGGCATGGGCGGCGCGGACAACCCGTTCGCCGCGATGTTCGGCTCGCTGAACCCGAACGACCTGGGGGCGGCCTTCCAGCAGCTCGGCCAGATGCTGAGCTACGAGGGCGGTCCCGTCAACTGGGACATGGCCAAGCAGATCGCGCGCCAGACCGTCTCCCAGGGCACCTCGGACGGCACCAAGGACTCCAGCGTGGGTCCGGCCGAGCGCGCCGCGGTCGAGGAGGCCGTGCGCCTGGCGGACCTGTGGCTGGACGGCGTGACGTCCCTGCCGTCCGGTGCGCACACGGCCGTCGCGTGGAGCCGCGCGGAGTGGGTCGAGGCGACGCTCCCCGCCTGGCAGCAGCTGGTGGACCCGGTAGCCGAGCGGGTCGGCGCGGCCATGGGCGACGTCCTCCCCGAGGAGATGCAGGCCATGGCCGGGCCGCTGCTCGGCATGATGCGCTCCATGGGCGGCGCCATGTTCGGTCAGCAGATCGGTCAGGCCGTGGGCGTGCTGGCGGGCGAAGTGGTCGGCTCGACCGACATCGGCCTCCCCCTGGGCCCGGCCGGCAAGGCCGCGCTGCTCCCCCTGAACATGGAGGCGTTCGGCAAGGACCTGGGCGTCCCGAAGGACGAGGTGCGGCTGTACCTGGCGCTGCGGGAGGCCGCCCACCAGCGGCTCTTCGCGCACGTGCCGTGGCTGCGCTCGCACCTGTTCGGCGCGGTCGAGGGGTACGCACGCGGGATCAAGGTCGACACGTCCAAGCTGGAGGACGCGGTCAGCGGACTCGACCCGTCCAACCCGGAGCAGCTCCAGGAAGCGCTCCAGCAGGGCATGTTCCAGCCCGAGGACACGGCCGAGCAGAAGGCCGCGCTGGCCCGCCTGGAGACGGCGCTGGCGCTGGTCGAGGGCTGGGTGGACGCCGTGGTGCACGAGGCCGCGAAGTCCCGGCTGACGTCGGCGGCCGCGCTGCGCGAGACGCTGCGCCGACGGCGGGCCTCGGGCGGTCCGGCCGAGCAGACCTTCGCCACGCTGATCGGCCTGGAGCTGCGCCCCCGCCGCCTGCGGGACGCCTCCCGGCTGTGGGCGTCGCTGACGGACGCGCGGGGCGTGGACGGCCGCGACGACCTGTGGCAGCACCCGGACATGCTGCCGACGGCGTCCGACCTGGACGACCCGGACGGCTTCGTCCACCGCGAGCACCTGGACTTCTCGGAGCTCGACAAGATGCTCGGCGAGGCCGCGGGCAACCAGGACCGGCCCAAGGGGCCCCAGGGCGACGACGAGGACGACACCGACAAGTGAGCCTGCACGACGACGCCGTCCTCGTACTGAAGGCGTACGAGGACCAGCCCGAGCTGCGACAGCTCTATCTGGACCACCTGGCGGCGCACCCGGACGGCATGTGGAAGGCGTGCGAGGCCGGGCACCTGACGGCGAGCGCGCTGGTGGTCGATCCTGAGCGCGGCCGGGTGCTGCTGACCCTGCACAAGAAGCTGGGCATGTGGCTGCAGATGGGCGGCCACTGCGAGCCCGGCGACGAGACGGTGGCCGGGGCGGCGCTGCGGGAGGCGACGGAGGAGTCCGGGATCCCGGGGCTCACACTGCGCCCGGGCGGGCCGGTCCGGCTGGACCGGCACCCGATTCCCGCGCCCTGCCACTGGCATCTGGACGTCCAGTACGTGGCGGTCGCGCCGCCGGACGCGGTGGAGGCGATCAGCGACGAGTCGCTGGACCTGCGCTGGTTCGCGTACGACGAGGTGGCGGCGGTGGCCGACGGCTCGGTCGTACGGCTGGTGGAAGCGGCACGCTGACCTTCGGGTAAGGGGCGGTCGCCATTGGCGGCCGCCCCTTACCCGCCGCGGCGCTCAGTTCCAGGCGTTGTTCTGGTTCTGGGCGTGCGCACCGTGCTGGCCCACGCCGAACTGCGCGGCGACGCCCTGCCCGATCTGGGCCGCCTGCGGCGGCATGACCTCGCTGGGCTGGACGAGCACGAAGCCCTGCCCCAGGAAGCTGAGCTCCCAGCCCTCCCCCGTGGTGCCGCGGCGGCGGCGCACGCTGGAGGAGTGGGTCTGGGCCTGCATCTGGACGCGCAGCGACGACGACCAGGCGACGATCGCGTCGGAGTCGACGCTGACGTACTTCTCGGGCGTGACGTGCATCATCAGCGGCTGCCCCGACGTCATCAGGGCGACCTGGCCGCGGCCGGAGATGTTGAGCTGGTACTTGCCGGAGCCGGAGATGCCGTACTGGCTGTCCACGGCGATGACCTCGGTGTGCAGCGTGGAGTCGAGCGCCAGCACATAGGCGCTGTCCACGGTCATGCCCTCTTGGTCCACGTCCACGACGTGGATGTACTGCGCCAGGTTGGCGAAGTAGACGGTGCCCTGGCCGGAGCAGCGCATCAGGTCCAGGCCCTCACCGGTGTTGGCATGGGCGCGGCGCTGCGTCTGGTTCTGGATCTCGCCGTCGAAGTCGATCAGGCCCTGGTAGGCGACCATGGCCCCCTTGCGGGCGAGGACGTCGTCGTGGCCGGTGAGCGCCACCCGCAGCAGCTGCGGGTTCTGGACGGCGTACCGGTCCTGGGTCTGCTGTTCCGTGTAGCTGAAAAGCGGGCTCTGCATGGTGTGTTCTCGCTCCCCCTCAGCCCCGGATCCGCAGGCGGTCGGTGCTGTCCTCGCTCGGCTGTACGACGACGATGCCCTGGCCGGAGAAGGCCATCTGGTACGCCTCCCCGCTGCCCCGCCCGATCAGGGAGGAGGCCTTGAAGCTGCGCTTGCCCTTCACCTTGAGCGTCGGCGACCAGGCGACGAGCGCGTCGGGATCGACGTAGGTCTCGTCCTCGCCGCGGCCGCAGTCGACCACCACCGGGGTGCCGCGCGAGGTGAGGGCGACCCAGCCGGTGCCGGCGATCTGTACGTTCCACAGGCCCTGTCCGGCGAACTTGGCCAGGCCCTTCACCCTCTCGGCGCCCCACTGGAGGTGCGCGTCGAAGGCCAGCACATTGGTGCCGTTGACGGAGATCGCGTCGTTGTCGAGGTTGATGACGACGACGTCGGCGCCGTAGTCGGCGAGGTACAGCAGGCCGTCGCCGGAGCACTTCATGATCGGCGCGCCTTCGCCGGTGATCCACTGGGAGGCGATCTGGCGGACGGCGGGCGGGTTCGGCTCGTACTGGACGAAGCCCTCGTAGGACACCATCGAGCCGGTGCGCGCGTACAGGTCCTGGCCGGAGGCCATGGCCACCTTGAGCATGTGGCGGCCGTGGTTCTCCATCCGGGCCGCGACGGGGGTGGGGGCGTAGCCCGCGAGTTGCTGGTTCATTCTTCGGGCTCCCTCAGACCTCGTACGGCTGGACGACGATGAAGTTGCCGGGGGCGCCCCGGAACTGCAGGTTGACGGTCTCCCCGCTGTGGCCGGGGTAGGCGTTGCGGCGCAGCCGGACCTGGCTGGAGAGGATCACCTGGGACGCGGACGACCAGGCGACGACGGCGTTGCAGTCGGCGAAGGTGGTCGGCGTGACGGGGAGGACGACGGGGACGCCGTGCGTCTTGACGACGACCGTGCCCGTGCCGGTGAACTGCATGGTGAACAGCGCACCGCCCGGAATGCCGTGGCCCTCGATGCGGCGCACCTCGTACTGGAGCGACTCGTCGAACGCGAGGACGTTCTCGGCGGAGACGCAGATGCCGTCGCCCTGGAGCTCGATGGGGTGCAGGTGGGCGCCGTTCTCGGCGAGGAAGACCTGGCCGCGGCCGGTGCAGCGCATGAGCTGCATCTCCTGGCCGGTGGCGTTGCCGACGATGCGGCCGGAGAAGCCCGCGCCCTTGTACCCGAACTCGACCTTGCCCTGGTACATGACCATGCTGCCCTGGCGGGCGAGGACGGGCATGCCGCCCATGGCGAGGTCCACCCGCATGAGCTGCTGGTTCTGCGGGGTCCAGCGCTGACCGGTGGGGGTTTCGCGGTACTTCTGGAGCGCCGCCTCCAGTCCGGCGCCGACGCCCGGCGACGCCATGCCGACGGGCGGCTGCTGGCCGTACTGAGGCTGGCCGTAGGCGGGCTGGCCGTACTGCTGTTGGCCGTACGGGGCCGGGGCCGGGGTGTGGGCCGGAGCCTGCTGGCCGTACGGGGCCGGGGCCTGCTGGCCGTACGGCGGGGTCTGGCCGGGGACCTGGCCCTGGCCGAAGTGCGGCTGCTGCGGCGACTGTCCGTACGGGAACGGCCCGGGCGGCGGGGTCGGCGCGACCGGCGGGGCCATCGGTGCGGCCATGGTGGGGGCGGCGTGCACGGGCTGCGCCGGGGGCTCCGGGGCGGGCGCGGGCACCGGGGCCGGTGCCGCGGGGGCGACCGGCGCGCCGAACGACGGTGCCGGCTGCGGCGGCTGAGCCTGCGGCTGGGCAGGCGGTGCAGGGGGTGCGGAAGCGGCCGGTGCGGCGAAGGCGGGCGGGGCGAACCCCGGCGCCGCGGTCTGCGGCGGCTGCGGGGCGGCCGGCTCCTCCTCGGCGACCTCGCCGCCGAAGTTCTTGAGCAGCGCCTCCAGGCCGCCGTCGAAGCCCTGGCCGACGGCGGCGAACCGCCAGACGTCCTTGCGGTAGAAGTCGCCAAGCATGACCGCGCGCTCGGTGCTGAACTCGGCGCCCGTGAAGGCGTACCGGGCCACTTCCTCGCCGCCCGCGACGATGCGGATGTACCCGGGCCCGACCTGGGACATCTGCCCGGCGCCGTCGATCGTCGCGGTGAAGGAAAGCTTGTGGATGTTCGCGGGGACGCGGTCGAGCGTGACCCGGAAGGACTCGGTGTCACCGGCCTGCGGGCCCAGCAGTTGGATGGACTCCTCGGGCGACTTCGGCTGGTTGAAGAAGATGAAATACCGGTCGTCGGAGAGCCGTTCGTCGGCGTCGAGGCCGAAACAGCTGATGTCGAAGGTCAGACCGGGCGCCGCGATCTGCACGCCCACGTACAGATCGGTCCCGGGTGTCAGGTCACTGATCTTGGCCTTGTGGCCGCGTTGGAATTCCCTGGCCATGCGTAACGACCGTCCCCCATCCCGAAACGTGAATCCGTCGCGCCAGGCTAACGGCTCCCGACGACATCGAGCCAAGCCGGTACACGTTCGGTACAGGATCGGTGAATATCACTCTCCGCGAGCGGGCGGCGGATGCGGCAGGCGCGCCGCCGCGACGACTCCTTCGAGATAGCCGCGGGCCCGCTCGGTACGGGGGTACGCCTCCAGCAGCCGCCAGAACCGCGGCCCGTGGCCCGGCACGAGGAGGTGGGCCAGTTCGTGGACGAGTACGTAGTCGATGACGTACTCCGGCATGCCCTGCAGCCGGTGCGAGAGGCGGATGCTGCCCTCCCCGGGCGTGCAGGAGCCCCAGCGGGTGTTCTGATTGGTCACCCATCGCACGGACGTGGGCCTGGCCCGGCCCTCGAAGTACTGGTCGGACAGGCGCGCGGCGCGCTCGGCCAGTTCGCTGTCGCCCGGGGTGCGCCTGCTCTCCTGGGCCGCGAGTTTGTCGAGCATCACGGACACCCAGCGGCGCTCCTCCGCCTCCGACATGCGGGCGGGGATGAGCACGATCGTCCGGTCGCCCTCGCGGTAGGCGGATACCGTCCGGCGGCGCCGGGAGCTCCTTCGGACCTCGACCGCACTCGTCCCCGAGGGGCGTGGCGGGTCGCTGGCCAGGCTGGGCTGTGGGTCGGCGGGCACGCCCCGACGTTACCCGCTGTCAGCGGGGGAAGTCCCCCCTCCGGACTGGTTCCCGCATGATCCATCCATAGCCTGCACCATTTGAACGACTAAACGACTAATACATCGGCCCTGTGGACAACGCTCGGCCGGTATCGCCCGCGACGGGCATTCTGGCTGCACGGATCAACGGGGATTCGGCAGGGATCACGGGGGCGGATATGCATCCGATGGTGAAGCCCGCGCTGCGGCGGGCATGGCGGAATCTGCAGTTCGTGCAGTTCGGGGCGACGCCCGCGCATGCGGTGGTGCTGGGCCCGGTGGACACGACGACGGGCAGTCTGCTCGGCCTGTTCGACGGGACGCGGGGGCTCCCGCTGCTGCGCGAGGAGGCGCGGGCGCTGGGGCTGCCGGAGGGCCGCATGGAGGCGCTCGTCGCCCGGCTTGCGGAGGCGGGGTTGCTGGACGACGCGGCGGCGGGCGATCCGGCGGCGGACGCGTTGCGCAAGGAGGACGGCGCGCTCGACCGGCTGCGCGCCGATCTGGCGTCGCTCTCCGTCGTCCACCGTGAGCCGGGCGGTGCGATACGGCGGCTGGCGGCCCGCCGGTCGATGCGGGTGCAGGTGCGGGGGGCCGGGCGCGTGGGCGCGAGCATCGCGGCGCTGCTGTCCGCGTCGGGCGTCGGCCGGGTGGAGGTCCTGGACGGCGATCGGGTGGAGCCGTGGGACGTCGCGCCCGGCGGGTTGCCGGCGGAGGCGGTGGGCGAGCGGCGGGACGCGGCGGCCCGGCGGCTGGTGGGCAGGGCGGCCCCGGCCGGCCGCGCGCCGCGGACCGCACCGCGCGCGGGGCGCCCGGCGGGCTCGGAGCCGGGGCTGTCGCTGGTCGTGGTGGCTCCGCGGGACGGGCTGTCGGCGTACGCCCCGGACCCGCTCACCGCGGACGACTGGGTGGCCACGGGGACACCCCATCTGTACGCGGGGGTCGTCGAGGCCACGGGTGTGGTGGGGCCGCTGGTGCTGCCCGGTGGCACGGCGTGCGCGCGGTGCCTGGATCTTGAGCGGGCGGATCGCGACCCGGCGTGGCCGCGGATGCTGGCGCAGTGGCGCTCGGGCCGGCGGAGCCGGGTGCCGGCCTGCGACCTGGGCCTGGCGACGGCGGCCGCGGGGCTGGCGGCGGCGCACGCGCTGGCGTTCCTGGACGGGGAGCTGCCCGCGAGCACGGGGACCCGCTGGGAGACATCGCTGCCGCTGCTGGACTGGCGCGCGGAGCGGATCGCCCCGCATCGCGACTGTACCTGCGGCGCGGCGGGCCGCGGAGAGGGGGAGCGCACCTCGGGGACGGGGGCCGGGCAGGACACAATGGCGGGGTAACGGGCATCAACGCAGTCATGCCGGAGGCAACGCGGCACGGCAGTCTGGGATTTGGAGGGGCGCATGTCTGATCTTCCCCGGAAGGCGGTAACCCGTACCGCCAAGTTGGCCGCGTTGCCGCTGGGCTTCGCAGGTCGGGCCACATGGGGCCTGGGCAAGCGGATCGGCGGCAAGTCGGCGGAGATAGTGGCCCGGGAGCTGCAGCAGCGGACGGCGGAGCAGCTGTTCCGCGTGCTGGGCGAGCTGAAGGGCGGTGCGATGAAGCTCGGGCAGGCGCTGTCCGTCTTCGAGTCCGCGCTTCCGGAGGAGGTCGCCGGGCCCTACCGTGCGGCGCTCACCAAGCTCCAGGAGGCGGCTCCGCCGATGCCGACCCGCACGGTCCACTCGGTGCTGGAGGAGCGGCTGGGCGCGGAATGGCGCGAGCTGTTCCTGGAGTTCGAGGACAAGCCGTCGGCGGCCGCCTCGATCGGCCAGGTGCACCGGGCCGTGTGGCACGACGGCCGCCAGGTGGCGGTGAAGGTGCAGTACCCGGGGGCGGGCGACGCGCTGCTGTCCGACCTGACACAGCTGAGCCGTTTCGCCCGGCTGCTGGGGCCGCTGGTTCCGGGCATGGACATCAAGCCGCTGATCACCGAGTTGCGTGACCGGGTGGCGGAGGAGCTGGACTACGGCCTGGAGGCGGACGCGCAGCGGCAGCACGCGGTGGAGTTCGCCGACGATCCCGATGTGGTGGTGCCGGATGTGGTGCACCAGAGCGATCAGGTGCTGGTGACCGAGTGGATCGAGGGCATACCGCTGGCGGACATCATCGCGGACGGTACGCCGGAGCAGCGGGACCGGGCGGGGCAGTTGCTGGCGCGGTTCCTGTTCTCGGGTCCCGCCCGCACGGGTCTGCTCCACGCCGATCCGCACCCGGGCAACTTCCGGCTGCTGCCCGCGGCGGACGGCGAAGAGGGCGACTGGCGGCTGGGGGTGCTGGACTTCGGCACGGTGGACCGGCTGCCGGGTGGTCTGCCGGACACCATCGGCACCTGTCTGCGGATGACCCTGGAGGGGGAGGCGGAGACGGTCTACGACCTCCTGTGCGCGGAGGGGTTCGTCAAGGAGACGATCGAGCTCGACCCGGATGCGGTGCTGGAGTACCTGCTGCCGATCATCGAGCCGGCGGAGGCGGACGCGTTCGCCTTCACGCGCGGCTGGATCCGCGCCCAAGCCGCACGGATCGCCGATGTCCGGTCTCCCGCGCACCAGTTGGGCAAGCAGCTCAACCTGCCGCCGTCCTACCTGCTGATCCATCGGGTGACGTTGAGCACCATCGGTGTGCTGTGCCAGCTGAACGCGACGGTGCGACTGCGGGACGAGCTCGAGTCGTGGCTGCCGGGCTTCCTACCGGAGGAGGATGGCGAGGAGGACGCGGCCGTGGTGGAGGTCCAGGCCTGAAACGGCTGGTGGTGCGGTTCCGGTCGGTGGACCGCGCCACCGCCGTCACCGCCGTCACCACCAAGCGGAGTCGAGTCTGCTTTCGATGGCTCTGAGGTGGGCGCGGGCGCAGTCGTCGCAGAAGTAGCGGCGGCTGCCGTTCTCCACGGAACAGGTCCAGGTCACCGGCAGCTTGTCGGCGGTCTTGCCGCAGCGGGAGCACACCACGCTCTGCTTGCCCTGCGGCTCGGGGGGAGGAGTCCGCTCGTTCACTACGAGACGATAACTCCGCCGGGGCCCGGGCCCGCGCGCAACGCACCGCGGGGGCCGATCCGTTCGGACCGGCCCCCGCGAGGTTCCACTGTCTGGCTCAGTGCCCTGGGGCACTTAGTGCATAACAGCCATGGCCAGAGCTCGGCGGGCGCGCAGCGAGACACGCTCGGCGCGGCGCTGCATGCGGCGGGCGGCAACCAGGCGCACGGCCTGGCGTTCCGCGTTCACTTCCCGCATGCGCTCGTGCATATGGGCACGGGCCAGGGCTTCTTGGAGGAGTTGCATCTCACGGTTCCTGTTCTGACGCGAGACGTTCGCGCCGATGGTGGTGACAGCTGGGGTGGTGGCGGAGCCGTTGGGCTCGCTCGCGGAAGAGGACATGGGGGCCTGCTTCTGGGGATCGTGCGTCAGGGGGCGGTCGATGGTTCCGGCAGTGGCGTTCATGCCACGACCGGGTTCTTGCGCGGGCGGCCACGCGGCCGCTTGCGGGCGACGACCACGCCCTGGACGAAGAGCTCACCGCCCCAGACGCCCCACGGCTCGCGCCGCTCCTTGGCGCCCGCCAGGCAGGCCTCCATGAGCGGGCAGGTCCGGCAGAGGGACTTGGCGTACTCGACGTCGGCCGGCGACTCGGCGAAGAAGACCTCCGGGTCGTAAGCGCGGCAGGGAACGGGTACGCCCAGGTTCTCGATGGCGTCGTCGAGCGCGGTGAGCGCGGTGAGGGGGGCGAGGGGGGTCAAAGCGGGGTCCTCCGTGAGGCCGGGCGGGGGGATCGTCTGTGAAGGCGGTACGGACGGGGCGTGCGCTTCGAGTTGCACGGTTCTGTCTTCCTCGTCTGGTCGGTCCGGCCTGTTGGCCGGTGGGCTGGTACCGGGTTCTGCCTTGTCCCGAGGCCCCTTCGCTCCGTCTCCCGCATCAGGGAAAACAGAAGGGCCGCGGATCCCGGGTGGGGTTCCGCGGCCCTGAAGGCGCCGGCCTGATGCTGGATCAGGCTGGATCACTCCAGGGTTCGAGCCCACGGAAGGCCCACATCGTGTGGTGGTGCTGCGTCTGCTTCTTGGTTTCGGCACCGGTCGCCGCAAAGGCATAGGCCTGGGCCTGCGCCTTCACTACTGCTGCTTCCAGTGCCTCGGTCGGTCGCTCATTGCGCTCCCGGACGGGAAGACCCATCGGAAGCATGGCGGGGCGCTCGGCCACGAGGCCGGACAGACCGGTGCCAGGGAACGCCGAACCGGAGAGGCCGAGCGAGCAGGCGGAGACGACCGAGGGATCGGTCATTTTGGCGGTGGTGCTGATGGAGCTGGCGTTGATGCTGATCACTGGAATCGCCTCCTCTCGGCGTCTCGGGGGGATCGGTCGGAGCCGGTCCCGCGCGTATTCGGATAAGTACAGCACAAGGACAGGGCTTCAGAGAAGCCGCTGTTCTCGTGGTTAAGAACCTATGGGGATCACTGCTGTGGGCGCAAACTATTTTTCCGACGAGTTTTCAGGAGTCCTCCTCCTCGCCGCCGCCAACCTCCTGACCTGCGCAGATGGCC
This sequence comes from Streptomyces sp. NPDC003036, assembly GCF_040611175.1. Classification (NCBI taxonomy): domain Bacteria; kingdom Bacillati; phylum Actinomycetota; class Actinomycetes; order Kitasatosporales; family Streptomycetaceae; genus Streptomyces; species Streptomyces sp. NPDC003036. The sequence goes on from NZ_JBEXNO010000029.1 coordinate 72,496, forward strand.
AGGACATCGGCGCCGAAGCGGTCCAGTTTGCGCGCCCCGACGCCCGAGATGGCGGCGAGCTCACCGTCGGTGGACGGGACGGCCTCGGCGATCGCCATCAGCGTCTTGTCGGTGAAGACGCAGTACGCGGGCTGGCCCAGCTCCTTGGCCTGCTCCGACCGCCACTCGCGCAGGCGCTCGTAGAGGCCCTCGTCCATGTCGGAGGGGCAGCCCTCGCAGCGCATCAGCTTCATCTCGCCGGCGTCGGTGAGGGTGGTGCCGCACACCCGGCACTGCACCGGTCCGCGGCGCTTGCGGCGCGAGCCGCCGCTGCCGCGCTCGACGCCGCCGCCCCCGCCGGCGGCACGGGTCCCGGGGAGCGCCGAGCCGGGGCGCAGTCCGGCGAGGAAGCGGGTGGGGCGGCGCGAGGCGCGGCCGCCGGGCGAGCGGGACAGGGCCCAGGACAGCGACAGGTGCAGCCGGGCCCGGGTGACGCCGACGTACAGCAGGCGGCGCTCCTCCTCGACCTGCTCGTCCGTCTTGGCGTAGGTGATCGGCATCATGCCCTCGGTGAGGCCGACCAGGAACACGGCGTCCCACTCCAGGCCCTTCGCCGCGTGGAGCGAGGCGAGGGTGACGCCCTGGACGGTCGGGGCGTGCTGGGCGGCGGCGCGCTCGTCGAGCTCGGTGACCAGGTCGCCGAGCGTGGCGTCCGGCCGGGCGCGGGCGAAGTCCTCGGCGAGCCGGACCAGGGCGGCCAGCGACTCCCAGCGGTCGCGGACGGCACCGGAGCCGGCCGGGGGCTCGGTGGTCCAGCCCTTGGTCGACAGCACGGCCCGCACCTGCGAGGGCAGGTCTCCGGCGTCGTCGAGCAGCGGGTCGTTCCCCCCGGCGCGGGCCGCGCCGCGCAGGGCGATGCCCGCCTCCCGCACCTCGGCGCGCTCGAAGAAGCGCTCGGCGCCGCGCAGCTGGTAGGGCACGCCGGCGTCGGCGAGGGCCTGCTCGTACACCTCGGACTGGGCGTTGATCCGGTAGAGCACGGCGATCTCGCCGGCCGGGACGCCGGCGGCGATCAGGTCGCGGATGCGGCGGGCGGTGCCCTCGGCCTCGGCGGGCTCGTCGGCGTACTCCGTGTAGGCGGGCTCGGGGCCCGGGTCGCGCTGGGAGACCAGCTCCAGGCGGTGCTCGGCGGCCCGGCCGCGGGCCTGGGCGAGGAGCCCGTTGGCCAGGTGGACGACCTGTGGCGTCGAGCGGTAGTCGCGGACGAGCTTCACCACGGTGGCGTTGGGGTGCCGGGCGCGGAAGTTCAGCAGGTGGTCGGGGGTGGCGCCGGTGAAGGAGTAGATCGTCTGGCTGGCGTCGCCGACGACGCAGAGGTTGTCCCGGTCGCCCAGCCACAGGTCGAGGAGCCGCTGCTGGAGGGGCGAGACGTCCTGGTACTCGTCCACCACGAAGTGGTGGTACTGGCGGCGGATCTGCTCGGCGATGTCGTGCCGGTCCTGGAGGATGCCGACGGTCAGCAGCAGCACGTCCTCGAAGTCGATGACTCCGCGGTCCCGCTTGAGCTGCTCGTACATGGCATAGATCTGGCCAATTTCGGCGGGGTCGCGGGGAGCGTCGCGCTGGGCCTTGGCTACCGCGGCCGGATAGTCGGCGGGGACCGTCTGGGTGACCTTGGCCCACTCGATCTCGCTGGTGGTGTCGCGCAGCTCATTGCGGTCGAGCCGGATGCGGCAGCGCGCGGCGGCCTCGGCGACCAGCTGGATCTTGCGCTCCACCAGGCGGGGCAGCTCGCCGCCGACGGCTTTCGGCCAGAAGTACTGGAGCTGGCGCAAGGCGGCGGAGTGGAAGGTGCGGGCCTGCACGCCGCCCGCGCCGAGCTGGCGCAGCCGCCCGCGCATCTCCCCCGCGGCCCGGTTGGTGAAGGTGACGGCCAGCACACTGGCGGGCGCGAGTATGCCCGCCCGCACGCCGTACGCGATCCGGTGGGTGATCGCGCGCGTCTTGCCCGTGCCGGCACCCGCCAGCACGCACACCGGACCGTGCAGGGCCGTCGCCACCTCGCGCTGCTCGGGGTCGAGCCCGTCGAGCACCGCGTCGGCCGTCTGAGGGACCTGCGGGAAGAGAGTGGAGTCCGTTGCTGCTGTCACCCTGCCATGCTGCCAGGTCGGCGACGGCGGTCCCGCCGGTTGTCCACAGGACGGGGGCTCCGGTCGTACTAATCGTGCGCTGAGTCACCACATGGACGCCCCCGGGAATGACCGGCGGCAGGCATACGTTCTGTCTCCGGGTGCCGCGACCGGTTCGGCACCCGCCCCCAGTGAACGCGAGGAGCGCAGAGACGATGCAGGGCACCCTGACGATGTACAGCACGACGTGGTGCGGCTACTGCCGGCGGCTGAAGAGCCAGCTGGACCGCGAGGGCATCGCGTACACCGAGATCAACATCGAGCTGGACCCTGAGTCGGCCGCGTTCGTCGAGAAGGCCAACGGGGGCAACCAGACCGTGCCGACCGTGCTCTTCGCGGACGGCACGACGCTGACCAACCCCTCGCTGGCCCAGGTCAAGCAGAAGATCGGCGCCTGACGGAAACCCGCTCAGGCGGCGTTTCCGGGCTTCGGCAGCGGCTTGCCGTACCAGAGCTCGATCAGTCGGGCCGCGATCGAGATTCCGTACGGGGGAAGAACCTCACCGGACTCGAACGCGGCCCGCAGCTCGTCGCGGGAGAACCAGCGGGCCTCCTCGATCTCGTCGCCATCGACGTTGATCTCGGAGGACGTGGCGCGCGCCATGAATCCCAGCATCAGGCTCGACGGGAAGGGCCACGGCTGGCTGGCGACGTACTCCACCTCGCCGATCGTCACGCCGGCCTCCTCATAGACCTCGCGCGCGACCGACTGCTCGATCGACTCGCCCGGCTCGACGAAGCCCGCCAGCGTGGAGAAGCGGCCCTCCGGCCAGTGGACCTGGCGGCCCAGCAGCGCGCGGTCCTGCTCGTCGGTGACCAGCATGATCACCGCCGGGTCGGTGCGCGGGTAGTGCTCGGCGCCGCAGGCGGGGCAGCGGCGAATGTGACCGGCGGCCGCGATCACCGTGCGCTCGCCGCAGCGGGAGCAGAAGCGGTGCATCCGCTGCCAGTTCTCCAGCGCCACCGCGTGCACCAGCAGCCCCGCGTCACGCGGTGACAGCAGCAGCCCCGCCTCGCGCAGGCCGGCCGGGCGGGCCGACTGGTCCATGCGGCCCGGCAGCGCGTCCTTCTGCAGCGCGAAGTAGCTCACGCCCTCCGCGTCCGTCCCCAGGAAGTACCGGTGGGTCTCCGTGACCGGGGCATCGAAGGACGGAGTCATGACCAGTTCGGTGCGGCCGTCGGGGGTGTCGTCGACCAGGGCCTGCCCGCCGGAGACCACGAACACCCGGGTCGTCGGGTGGCTCCACGCCGCGGCCAGCCACGCCTCGTCCAGGCGGTGGTGTGCCGCGCGGTCGATGCCGCTCGGGGCCGTCAGGCTGATCGGCCGGTGGGCTTCGTTGCTCATCGTGCTCACTGGTGGTTCCAACTCCCCCGGGTGATGGGTGTCTGTTCAGCGGAGTGCGGCGGCGGACTGTGCTGCCGGCGGCGCCGTGGGCGGTCCTGCGGGCAGTGCCGTGGAGAGGTCGCCCCACAGGTGGGCGGTCGCCTCCACGCCCTTGAGCAGCAGGTCGAGCTCGACCTTCTCGTTCGGCGCGTGCCAGCCGTCGGACGGTACGGAGATGCCGAGGAACAGCACCGGGGCTCCCAGGACGTCCTGGAGGTCGGCGGCCGGGCCGGAGCCGCCCTCGCGCGTGAAGCGGATCTTCGCGCCGTCGAAGGCCGTGCTCATCGACCGTGCGACCGCCTGGAGGGCCGGGTGGCCGAGCGACGTCAGGCACGGGCGGGTGGAGGCGCCGAAGACGATCTCGTGGCGGATGCCCGCCGGGAGGCGGGCGGCGACCCAGTCGCGTACGGCCGCTTCGATCTTGTCCGGATCCTGGTTCGCGACCAGCCGGAACGACAGCTTCAGATGGGCGGAGGCCGGGACGATCGTCTTGCCGCCGGGGCCCTGGTAGCCGCCGCCGATGCCGTTGACCTCGGCGGTCGGGCGGGCCCAGACCCGCTCCAGCGTGGTGTAGCCGGTCTCGCCGAGGGTGGCGTACGACTTCGCCGTGGCCAGCCAGGAAGCCTCGTCGAAGGGCAGCTCCGCGATCAGCTCGCGCTCGCGGTCGGTGAGCTCCGCGACGTCGTCGTAGAAGCCGGGGATCGTGACGCGCTCGTCCTCGTCGTGCAGGGCCCCGACGAGGCGGGCGGCCGCCGTGGCCGGGTTCGGGACGGCGCCGCCGAAGGCGCCCGAGTGGAGGTCCTGGTCGGGCCCGTACAGGGTGATCTCGCAGTCGGCGACGCCGCGCAGGCCGGTGCAGACGGTGGGGGTGGTCTCCGACCACATGCCGGTGTCCGAGACGATCACGGCGTCGGCGGCGAGGCGGGTGCGGTGCCGCTCGACGAGCTCCCGGAAGTGCGTCGAGCCGGACTCCTCCTCGCCCTCGATGAGCAGCTTGAGGGTGACGGCCGGTGCGGTGCGGCCGGTCAGCGCGAGGTGCGCGCGGACGCCCAGGGTGTGGAAGAACACCTGCCCCTTGTCGTCGGCGGCACCGCGCGCGTAGAGGCGGTTTCCGAGGACGACGGGGTCGAAGGGATCCGTGTTCCAGCCGTCCTCGCGGGCCGCGGGCTGGACGTCGTGGTGGCCGTAGACCAGGACGGTGGGTGCCGCCGGGTCCCCGGAGGGCCACTCGGCGAAGACGGCCGGGGCGCCGGCACCGTCCCCGGTCTCCCAGACCTCGGCGACCGGGAAGCCGGTCTCCGCCAGCTTCGCGGCGAGCCACTCGGCGCTGCGCCGTACGTCCGGGGCGTGAGCGGGCTGCGCCGACACGGACGGGATGCGCAGCCACTCGGCGAGGTCGTCGAGGAAGGCGGCGCGGTGCTGCTCTATGTACGTACGTACGGTCTGGACGGCGCTGTCCGGGGTGTCGCTCATGCCCTTGAGCCTATCCGGGATCGGGGGTCGGCCCGTCGGGCGTCCCACGGAGCAGGATGCGCTCGATCTCGGCACGTCCGGGCAGGTGGTCCGGGCGGACGACGTCACCCGTGCGTACGTAGACGAAGGCCGCGCCGACCGCCTCCGGGTCGAGCCCGTGCTGCTCGGCCCAGGCGAGGCGGTAGACCGCGAGCTGGAGGGGGTCGGCGGTGTGGGAGCGGTTCGTCTTCCAGTCGACGATCTCGTACGCACCGCTCTCGCGGTCGCGGTAGACGGCGTCGATGCGGCCGCGGACGACCCGGCCGGCGAGGGTGAGCTGGAACGGCGCCTCCACGCGGTACGGGGTGCGGTGGGCGTACGGCGTGCGCTCGAACGCCTCCTTCAGCGCGGCGAGGTCCCGTTCGTCGGCGATCTCGGGCTCGTCGGCGTACACCTCCCCGCCGGGCAGCTCGTCGGGGCCCAGCATCGGGAGCGGCACCGCGCCGAAGCGGGCCTCGACCCACGCGTGGAACCGCGTCCCGCGGCGCGCGGCGGGCTGCGGGGGGCGCGGCATGGGCCGGGCGAGCTCCTGCGCGAAGCCGTCGGGGTCGGCGGCGAGGCGCAGCAGCTGCGAGGCGGACAGCGATGCGGGGAGGTGTACGTCGCGGGTGGTCGCGCGGGCGCGGAGGAGCTCGGCGGTGAGGGCGTCGAGGTCGCGGTCCCAGGAGGCGATGGTGCGGGCGTCTTCGGGGGTGAGCCTCTCCCCCGCCTGTACGCCCCTGTCCGCAGGGGCGTCGGCGGCTTCGCCGCGCCGGGGGGCGGGCACGGCACCGCTGCCGGCGTCGGCTTCGGCGTACGCCCCCGCGTCGGGCTCCTCGGGCGCGAGGTCGTCCCAGTCGTCCCAGTCCGCGAGGTCCTCGGGCAGGGGTTCGTCCGGATCGACAGGCTCGTCGGACCACGGCTCGTCGACGTCGGCGTCGGCGTCGGTACCGGCAACCGCCGGAGGCTCCGGGTCCCCCTCGGTCTCCAGGTACCGCAGCACCCGCTCCGCGGCCGTGCGGCGGCGGGCGAGGGAGGCGGGGTCCAGCGGGAGGGGCCAGGGCTGGTCCGCCGAGGACTCGTCCAGGGCCGGGTTCTCGGCGTCCTCGGCGGGTTCGTCGGCCCAGGCCTCGATCTCGCCGAAGCCCGCCGCGCAGTGGTCGTACAGGGCGTGCAGGAACGGCGACGGGCCGCGCGGACGCTTCTGGGTGGGGCCCCACCAGTGCGCGGAGGCCAGCAGGAGGGAGCGGGGGCGGGTGAAGGTCACGTAGCCGAGGCGGAGCTCCTCGGTGTGCTGGTGGTCCTTCATGGCGTCCTTGAAGGACTTGAGCGCCTTCGCGTCCCAGTCCTCGACCGCCGGGAGGGTGGGGGCGTCGCCGCGCAGGGCGTGCGGCAGGACCTGCGGCTGGGCGGTCCACGACTCGCGGGACCTGGTGCTGGGGAACTGGCCGGTGACCAGGCCGGGGACGGCGACGACGTCCCACTCCAGGCCCTTGGACTTGTGGGCGGTCAGGACCTTGACGGTGTTCTCGCCGCCGGGCAGGGCGTTGTCGAGGCCCTTCTCGTACTGGGCCGCGGTGCGCAGGAAGCCCAGGAACGCCAGCAGCGTCGCCTCGCCGTCCAGGGAGGCGAAGCGGGCCGCTATGTCGAGGAAGTTGGAGAGGGTCTCGCGGCGGCGGGCGGCCAGGGCGTGCGGGGAGGCGGAGAGCTCGACCTCCAGGCCGGTGGTGGCGAGGATCCGGTGCAGGACGTCCATCAGCGGGTCTGCGAGGGAGCGGCGCAGGTCGCGCAGCTCGGCGGCGAGGCGGGCGAACCGGACCCGGGCGTCGGCGGAGAAGGGCAGGCCGTCGTCCTCGCCACCGCCGTCCAGGAAGGTGTCGAGGGCGTCGGCGAGGGAGACGACCTCGGCCGGGTCCACGCCCTCGACCGCCGCCGCCAGCCGCTCGTCGGGGTCCGTGGCGCCGTCGCGGTCCCGGTGGACCAGCAGCCGCGCGCGGCGGCCCAGCAGCGCCAGGTCGCGGGGGCCGATCCGCCAGCGCGGGCCGGTGAGGAGGCGTACGAGGGAGGCGTTGGCGCCGGGGTCCTGGAGGACCTCGCAGACGGCGACCAGGTCGGCGACCTCCGGGAGGTGCAGCAGCCCGGAGAGGCCGACCACCTCGACGGGGATGTCGCGGGCGACGAGCGCGGCCTGGATCTCGGGGAAGTCGGTCGCCGTACGGCACAGGATCGCGATCTCGCCCGGCTCCTTGCCGGTGCGTACGAGGTGGGCGATGGAGTCGGCGAGCCAGGCGATCTCCTCGGCCTGGGTGGGCAGCAGCGCGATGCGCACGGTGCCGTCGCGCTCGGCGCCGGGCGCGGGGCGCAGGGCCTCCACGCCCGCGTGCATGGCGCGCAGGGGGGCGGCGAGGCCGTTGGCCAGGTCGAGGAGGCGGCCGCCGCTGCGGCGGTTCTCGCTGAGCGCGAAGCGGGTGGCGGGGGTCCCGTCCGCGTACGGGAAGTGCTCGGGGAAGTCGTCCAGGTTCGCCACGGAGGCGCCGCGCCAGCCGTAGATGGCCTGGCAGGGGTCGCCCACGGCGGTGACGGGGTGCCCGGTGCCGCCGCCGAACAGCCCGGACAGCAGCAGCCGCTGCGCGACGGACGTGTCCTGGTACTCGTCGAGGAGGACGACGCGGAACTCGTCCCGCAGGATCCGCCCCACCTCCGGGCGGGTCAGCGCGAGCTCGGCGGAGAGGGCGATCTGGTCGCCGAAGTCCAGCAGGTCGCGCTCGCGCTTGGCCGCGCGGTAGCGGATGACGAGGTCGGCGAGCTCGCGGCGCGCGGCGGCGGTCTCCGGGACCTTGCGCAGGTCGGCGTTGGTGAGGCGGGCGGTCTCGAGGGCGGCGAGGAGGTCGGAGTCGTACGCGAGGAGGTCGGCGGGGCGTACGAGGTGTTCGGCGAGCTCGGCGTCGAGGGCCAGGAGGTCGCTGACGAGCGCGGGGAAGGACTTGGTCAGCGCGGGGTACGGGCCGGGCGCCTCGCGCAGCACGCGGGCGGCGAGCTGGTAGCGCGTGGCGTCGGCGAGGAGGCGGGCGGTGGGCTCCAGGCCGAGGCGCAGGCCGTGGTCGGTGAGCAGCTGGCCGGCGAAGGCGTGGTACGTGGAGATGCGCGGCTCGCCGGGCGGATTGTCCGGGTCGATGACGTCGGGATCGGTGATCCCGGCCCGCACGAGCGCCTTGCGGACGCGCTCGGCGAGCTCGCCGGCCGCCTTGTTGGTGAAGGTCAGACCGAGGACCTGCTCGGGCGCGACCTGGCCGGTGCCGACCAGCCAGACCACCCGGGCGGCCATCACCGTCGTCTTGCCGGAGCCGGCTCCGGCCACGATGACCTGCGGGGCGGGCGGCGCGGTGATGCAGGCCGTCTGCTCCGGGGTGAACGGGATGCCGAGAAGCTCCTTGAGCTGCTCGGGGTCGGTGAGGCGAGTGGTCACGGTCATCGAGGCTAACCGGCCGCACTGACAGTGCTGCCCCGACGATCACCGGGCGCTCACTCGACGATGTGGCGGCCCTCGGGGCGGGCGCTGCACGACGCCCGGAACGCGCAGTGGTCGCAGTGCTTGCCGGTGGCCGGGGTGAAACGTTCGTCCAGGACGCGTCCGGCGGCGGTGGCGAGGAGGTCGCCGACCCACTCGCCGCTGAGCGGCTCCTGGGCCTGCACCTTGGGCAGCGCCTCCCCGCCCTCCTTCTTGGGGGCGGCCTGGCGCAGGTGGACGAGTTCGGCGCCGCCGGGCTCGGGGCGGCGGCCGTCGAAGACCTCGTCGACGGCGCCCTCGCGGACGGCGAGCTGGTAGACGGCGAGCTGGGGGTGGTGGGCGACCTCGTCCTTGGTCGGCGCCTGCTTGCCGGTCTTGAAGTCGACGACGTAGGCACGGCCGTGCTCGTCGGCCTCGACGCGGTCCATGGAGCCCCGGATGCGCACCTCGTACGCGCCCGCCTCCAGGGTGACGTCGAAGTCGTGCTCGGTGGCGGCGGGGGTGCGGCCGCCGCGGTCCATGACGTGCCAGCGCAGGAACCGCTCCAGCGCCACGCGCGCGTGCTCCTTCTCCTGGGCGGACTTCCAGGGGGCGTCGAAGGCGAGCGCGTCCCAGACGGAGTCGAGGCGCTCCATGAGGACGGCGAGGTCGGCGGGGGTGCGGCCGGAGGCGACCTCGTCGGCGAGGACGTGGACGACGTTGCCGAAGCCCTGGGCGGCGGTGGCCGGGGCGTCCGCCTTGACCTCGCGGCCCAGGAACCACTGGAGGGCGCAGCTGTTGGCGAGCTGGTCCAGGGCGCTGCCGGAGAGCGCGACGGGCCGGTCGCGGTCCCGGAGGGGCACGGCGGAGTGCGTCGGGTCGTACAGGCCCCACCAGCGGTAGGGGTGGGCGGCCGGGACGAGCGGCTGGCCGTCCTCGTCGGTGAGCGCGGCGAGCCGGGCGAGGCGCCGGGCGGCGGCGTCGCGCAGCTCCTCGGACGCCTCGGGGTCCACGGTGGTGGCGCGCAGCTCGGCGACGAGCGCGGCCACGGCGAGGGGGCGGCGGGGGCGGCCGGTGACGTCCTTCGGCTCGACGCCCAGCTCGGTGAGGAAGCGGGAGGGCTGGTCGCCGTCGTCGGCGGGCGCCTTGACGGCGGTGACGACGAGGCGGTCGCGCGCGCGGGTGGCGGCTACGTAGAAGAGCCGGCGCTCCTCGGCGAGCAGCGCGCCGGGGGTGAGCGGTTCGGCGAGGCCGTCGCGCCCGATGCGGTCGGCTTCGAGGAGGGAGCCGCGGCGGCGCAGGTCCGGCCAGAGGCCCTCCTGTACGCCGGCGACGACGACCAGGCTCCATTCGAGGCCCTTGGAGCGGTGCGCCGTCATCAGCCGTACGGCGTCGGGGCGGACGGGCCGCTTCATGAGGGTGTCGGCGGCGATGTCCTGGGCGTCGAGCTCCTCCAGGAAGTTCAGGGCGCCGCGGCCGCCGGTGCGCTGCTCGGCGCGGGCGGCGGTCTCGAAGAGGGCGCACACGGCGTCGAGGTCCCGGTCGGCGTTGCGGCCCGCCGCGCCGCCGCGCAGCGCCGCCCGCTGGAGCCTGGCGGGCCAGGGGGTGCCGTCCCACAGGAGCCACAGGGCCTCCTCGGCGGTGCCGCCGTCCGCGAGGAGCTCGCGGGTGCGGCGCAGGAGGCCGCCGAGCCGCTGGGCGCCGCGCGCGTAGGCGGGGTCGTGGGCGACGAGCCGCTCCGGTTCGGCGAGGGCGCGGGCGATGAGCGTGTCGGAGGGCGGCGGGAGCTTGTTCCCGCCGACCCGCTCCTCGTCGCGCAGCGCCCGTCCCAGGCGCCTGAGGTCGGCGGCGTCCATGCCGCCGAGGGGCGAGGTGAGGAGGCTGATGGCCGTCTCGGGGTCGAGCCACCCGGCGGCCGCCTCCTCGACGGGGGCCTCACGGGCCTCTGGGGTTATCGGAACGCCGTCCTCGGGCGCCGCCGTCTGCCCGAGCGCGGCCGTCGCCGTGGCGCGCAGCGCCGTCAGCAGCGGGGCCACCGAGGGCTCGTGGCGCAGGGGGATGTCCGGGGCGTCGACCTCCAGGGGCACGCCGGCGGAGGTGAGGGCGCGGCGCAGGGCGGGGATCGTACGGGCGCCCGCGCGGACCAGGACCGCCATCTCCTGCCAGGGCACCCCGTCCTCCAGGTGGGCGCGGCGCAGGATGTCCGCGATGTTGTCGAGCTCCGTGGAGGGGGTCGGGAAGGTGTACGCCTCCACGCGGCCGCCCGCGCGCACCGCGGCCGGCTCCCGGTGGGCGCGGACCTTGTCGCCCGGGAGGCGCGGCAGGGGCATCCGCGCGGTCAGCAGGCGCGTGGCGGCCAGCAGGGCCGCGCCCGAGCGCCGCGAGGTGGTCAGGACGGCGACCGGCGCGGGGGTGCCGTCGGCGCGGCGGAAGGTGTGCGGGAAGTCAAGGATGCCGTTGACGTCGGCGCCCCGGAAGGCGTAGATCGACTGGTCCGGGTCGCCGAACGCGTACAGGGTCCGCCCGCCGCCCGCGAGCGCCCTCAGGAGCCGGACCTGGGCGGGGTCGGTGTCCTGGTACTCGTCGACGAACACCGCGTCGTACGCGGGCAGCGCCACGGAATGCGCGTCCGCCAGCAGCACGGCCCGGTGCACCAGCTCGGCGTAGTCCAGCACGCCCTGCATGTCGAGCACGTCGAGGTACTCGGCGAGGAACTGCGCCGCCGCCGACCAGTCGGGCCGTCCCTGGCGCGCCGCGAAATCACCCAGCGCGCGCGGGCCGAGCCCCAGCTCGCGCGAGCGGGCCAGTACGGCGCGGACCTCGTCGGCGAAGCCGCGCGTGGTCAGGCAGGCGCGCAGTTCGTCGGGCCAGTGGACCCGGGCCAGCCCCTCGCGCTCCAGGTCCAGCTGGCCGGCGAGCAGCTCGCGCACGGCGAGGTCCTGCTCGGGGCCGGACAGCAGCCGCAGGGGTTCGGAGAACAGGGCCGCGTCCTGGTGGGCGCGGATCAGGGCGTAGCAGTAGGAGTGGAAGGTGGTGGCCTGGGGGGCGCGTGCGCCGGGGATGCGCGCTGCCATCCGGTCCCGCAGCTCCACCGCCGCCTTGCGGCTGAAGGTGAGGACCAGGAGCCGTTCCGGATCGGCGCCCTGGGCGATGCGGGCGGCGACCGCCTCCACCAGGGTGGTGGTCTTGCCGGTGCCCGGACCGGCCAGCACCAGCAGGGGCCCTTGGGTGTGGTCAACCACCGCACGCTGCGATGCGTCCAGGAGAGGGGGGCTCACGGGAGCCGGCGGGGTACGCACCAGCCGGTACGCGCCGGGAGTGCGCTCCCGGTACGGCGTACGCCCGGTGGTGGTGGAGGAGGAGCTCACGTTGGATCGCCGGTCCTGGTGGGTGTGCTGGTGGTGAAGGGCAACAACGTTACGCGGACGGCGGCACCGTCATGCGCCGCTCGCCGCGTCACCTGCATCACCTGTATCACCTGCGTCACCGAGAGGCGCCTCGCCGCCGTCCCAGCGCGCCCGTCGCATGTCGAGGCGCGGCAGGTGCCCCTCCTCGGTGCTCGGGGCGGCGCGCAGCGGGGTGCCCTCCTCCCGGTAGTGCGCGAGGGCCCGCAGTTCGTGCCCGGGCAGCAGCCGCCCGTCGGCCCGCACCACGCGCCACCAGGGCACGGCCCCGCCGTACAGCGCCATGACGCGGCCCACCTGGCGAGGTCCCCCCTCCTCGAGCCACTCGGCGACGTCCCCGTACGTCATCACCCGGCCGGGCGGGATCAGCTCGGCGACTTCCAGGACCCGCTCCGCGTACTCGGGAAGCGCGGGCGGTTCGGAAGGGTCGGAAGGGTCCGGAAGCCCCTCAGGCTTCTGCGTACTCATCCGGACCATCCTGCCCCACGCCACCGACACCACGGTCCGCGCACCCTGATGCCCTCCGCCGGCACCAGGTCATGCCACCATCTTCCGGGCGGTGAGGGCGGTGACCGGTGATACGAGATCAACAAGACAGAGGCACCATGAAGGGGCAGGATGTACGGCCTCTCGGGGAGATGCAGAAGGAGACGGTATGCGTGAACGCGGAGGGGCCCATCGACCGCGTCTCCGGTGACGAGCCGCTTCTCGCCGCCCGCGTACACCGCCCGTCCGATCTGCTGCGGCTGCTCATCGGTCTCTTCGCGATCGCCGTCGTCCTGGCCATCGCCGCGTTCGCCCAGGCCACCACGTCCGGCCTGGAGCAGGACATCAACGAGCGCACCGGCCAGGCGTCCGACCTCTTCGTCAAGCTCGCCGGTCTCGCCTCCAGCATCGCCGTGCTCCTGGTGCCCGTCGCCTTCGCCATCGAGCGGCTGATCAAACGGGACGGCCTGCGCATCGCGGACGGCGTCCTCGCCGCCGTACTGGCGCACGGGGTGACGCTCGCCACCGACCTCTGGGTGGCCCGGGGCGCGCCCGGCACCATTCAGGACGCGCTGACGCAGCCGCAGGCCGGGGGCGGGCTCACCGACCCCGTGCACGGCTATCTGGCACCGGTCATCGCCTATATGTCGGCCGTGGGGATGGCCCGCAGACCGCGCTGGCGGGTGGCCCTGTGGGTGGTGCTGCTGCTCGACGCGTTCACCATGCTGGTGGCGGGCTACACCACTCCCCTCTCGATCATCCTGACCATCCTGATCGGCTGGACCGTCGCCTATGGCACGCTCTACGCCGTCGGCTCCCCCAATGTGCGGCCCACCGGGCAGACGCTTCTCGCCGGTCTGCGCCACGTCGGGTTCCGTCCGGTCAGCGCGATGCGCGCGGAGGACGTGTCCGAGTCGACCGAGCAGGGCGACCGGGGCCGACGCTATCTGGTCACCCTGGAGGACGGCCCTCCGCTCGACGTCACGGTCGTCGACCGCGAGCAGCAGGCGCAGGGATTCTTCTACCGCCTGTGGCGCAGGATGACGCTGCGCGGCATCACCACCCGCCGTTCCATCCAGTCGCTGCGGCAGGCGCTGGAGCAGGAGGCGCTGCTGGCGTACGCGGCGATCGCCGCCGGGGCCAGCGCGCCGAAGCTGATCGCCACCTCCGAGCTCGGTCCGGACGCCGTGATGCTGGTGTACGAGCACCTGGGCGGGCGCTCCCTGGACGCGCTGACGGACGAGGAGATCACCGACGAGCTGGTGCGCGGCGCCTGGGAGCAGGTCAGGGCGCTGCAGTCGCGGCGCATCGCCCACCGCAGGCTCACGGGTGACGCGATTCTGGTGGATCGTTCCGGCAAGGTGATCCTCACGGATCTGCGGGGCGGGGAGATCGCCGCCGGTGATCTGGTGCTGCGGATGGACATCGCGCAGCTGCTGACCACGCTGGGCCTGCGGGTCGGCGCGGAACGCGCGGTGGCCGCCGCCGTCGAGGTGCTCGGGCCGGACAAGGTCGCCGACTGCCTGCCGCTGCTCCAGCCGATCGCCCTCAGCCGCTCCACCCGCGCCACGCTGCGCAAGCTCGCCCGGGAGCGCGCGGAGCGCGAGCGTGAGGCGGTCCTCAAGGCGTCCGACGAGGCCCGGCAGGCGCGTCTGGAGGCCGCGGCGGAGCACGGGCAGCCGGAGGGCGCCGTCAAGGACGAGAAGGCCGAGCGCAAGGCCGTCCGGGCCGAGAAGCAGGCCGAGAAGCGGGCGCTGGACGAGGCTTTGGACGAGGCCCGCGAGGAGGACCTGCTCGCGCAGATCCGGCGGCAGGTGCTGCTGATCAGGCCGCAGGCGCCGGTGGAACCGGTGCGGCTGGAGCGGATCAGGCCCCGCACCCTGATCAGCCTGATCGCCGGGGCCATCGCGGCGTACTTCCTGCTGTCGCAGATCGCCCGCACGCCGCTGTCGACCATCGCGCACGCGGACTGGGCGTGGGTGGCGATGGCCGTGCTCTTCTCCGCGCTGAGCTATGTGGCGGCGGCGATGAGCCTGCTCGGCTTCGTACCGGAGCGGGTGCCGTTCGTGAGGACGGTGGTGGCTCAGGTCGCGGGCTCGTTCGTGAAGATCGTCGCCCCGGCGGCGGTCGGCGGCGTGGCGCTGAACACCCGCTTCCTCCAGCGGTCCGGCGTACGGCCCGGCCTGGCGGTGGCGAGCGTCGGCGCCTCGCAGCTCTTCGGCCTCGGCGCGCACATCCTGCTGCTGCTGGCCTTCGGCTATCTGACGGGCACGGAGAAGACGCAGGACTTCACGCCGTCCAGGACGGTCATCGCGGGCCTGCTGACGGTCGCCGTGCTGGTGCTGGTGGTCACCGCGATCCCGGCCCTGCGCAAGTTCGTCTCGACACGGCTGCGCTCGCTGTTCGCGGGTGTGGTGCCGCGCATGCTGGACGTGCTCCAGCGGCCGGGCAAGCTGCTCACCGGCATCGGCGGCATGCTGCTGCTGACGGCCATGTTCGTGCTGTGCCTGGACGCCTCGATCCGCGCGTTCGACCAGGGCGACCAGCAGCTGAGCTACGCCAGCCTCGCCGTGGTGTTCCTGGCCGGCAACGCGCTGGGCTCGGCGGCGCCGACGCCCGGCGGTGTCGGCGCGGTGGAGGGCGCGCTCACCTTCGGCCTGGTGGCGGTGGGGCTTCCGCTGGAGGTCGCGACGCCGGCGGTGCTGCTGTACCGGCTGCTGACGCTGTGGCTGCCGGTGCTGCCGGGGTGGTTCTCGTTCAACTTCCTGACGCGTAAGGGTTGGCTCTAGCCAGAAGGGCTCGCTCTGGAAGAGCCCCGGCGACGGGCCCTGGCCACGGGCCCGGCCACCCGCATGGACCGCCGTCGCGGGCGGCGGGCGGAGCACCGGCGCAGCATGGGGGCATGCCGACGCCCACCCGCGCCCGCGCCCACCGGCGTACCGCCGTGCTCGCCGTGGCGAGCGCCGCGACCGCCGCCGCCGTCCTGCTCGCCGCCGGGTGCTCCGACGGCGGCAAGGACGGCGGGGCCCCGGACCAGCCCACGGACCTGGCGGCCCAGGAACTGGAGTGGTCCGCGTGCCGTGCCCCGTCCGCCGAGGAGGGCAGCGGAACGGCCCCCTCCCCGCTGCCGGGCGGCGCGCGATGGGAGTGCGCCTTCATGGAGGCGCCGCTCGACTACGAGGACGTGGAGGGCGACACGATCGAGCTCGCCCTGATCCGGGCCAGGGCCACCGATCCGGCCCGGCGGATCGGCTCGCTGATCTTCAACTTCGGCGGCCCCGGTGGCTCCGGCATCACCGCCCTGCCCTCCTTCGCAAAGGAGCTGGAGGAGCTGCGCACCCGCTACGACCTGGTCAGCTTCGACCCGCGCGGGGTCGGCCGCAGCGAGGGCGTGGAGTGCCAGGACGACCGGGAGCTCGACGCGTTCCTCTCCCTGGACGCGTCACCGGACGACGCCCGGGAGGAGGAGGCGTACCAGAAGGGCCTGAAGGACTTCGCGGCCGCCTGCGAGGAGAACTCCGGTTATCTGCTGCCCCACGTCGGCACCGTGGACGCCGCCCGGGACCTGGACCTGATCAGGGCGGTCCTCGGCGACGACAAGCTGCACTACTTCGGCATCTCGTACGGGACCGAACTGGGCGGCGTCTACGCCCACCAGTTCCCCGAACGGGTCGGGCGCGCCGTCTTCGACGCCGTCGTCGACCCCACCGGCACCGCCGAACAGGGCGCGCTCGCCCAGACGAGGGGGTTCCAGCTGGCGTTCCGGAACTTCGCGGCCGACTGCGTGAAGCGCGGCGAGGCCTGCAAGCTGCCCGGCGGCAGCGTGGAAGAGATCGAGAAGTTCGTCGGAGACCTGCTCGCCCGGCTCGACAAGAAGCCCGTCGCGGGGATGGGCGACCGCAAGCTCGGCCAGACCCAGGCGGTCAACGGCATCGTGCAGGCGCTGTACTCCAAGCAGTACTGGCCGTATCTGGAACAGGGCATCGACGAGGCGGACGGTGGCCAGGGCGCGCTGCTCCTCGCCCTGTCGGACTCCATGAACGGACGCGACCAGAACGGCAACTACAACAACCTCCAGGCGGCGAACACGGCGATCGGCTGCGTCGACGACAAGGCGCGGTTCTCGCTGGAGGACGCCAAGGCGAAGCTGCCCGAGTTCCGGGAGGCGTCCCCGCTCTTCGGCCCCTTCCTCGGCTGGGGCCTGAGCGGCTGCTCCCACTGGCCTGTGCCCGGTACCCGGGACCATCCCGACGTCAGCGCCAAGGGCGCGGCGCCCATCCTCGTCATCGGCAACACCGGCGACCCGGCGACCCCGTACGGAGGTGCCAAGAGGATGGCGGAGGCCCTGGGCAAGGGCGTCGGGATCGAGGTCACGTACCGGGGCGAGGGCCACGGCGCCTACACCAGCGGCGACGCCTGCGTACGCAGGACGGTGAACGACTACCTGCTGGACGGCAAGGTCCCGCGCTCGGGGACGGTCTGCCCGTAGGGCGCCTCCGGGCGGCCGTACGCCGCCCGGTGCGGCTCGGCGTCGTCACTGTCAGTGGCCGGGCCTACGATGGGCGGTCCAGTGCACATGTTGGGGGGACATATGTCCGAGCGGGTACGAGCAGGGGCCCTGGCCGCGGCCGCGGTGCTGCTCGCCGGGGCGATGGCCGGCTGCACCACCGGGGAGGGCCCCGGCTCCTCCGGGGGCGGCGGCGAGCGGGGCGCGCCGCAGCAGCAGGCTCCGACCGGCCAGGCGGCCGCGCTGCCCGCCGCGCTCACCGGGCAGCGGCCGGAGTGGCGCGCGTGCCCGAAGCCCGAGGGCGGCGAGCGGCCCGGCGGGGAGTGGACGTGTGCGAGCGTCAAGGTCCCGCTGGACTACAAGAACCCGGGCGGCGAGACCATCGGCGTCGCGCTGATCCGCCAGGAGGCGAAGGACAAGGACCGGCGCATCGGCTCGCTGCTGTTCAACTTCGGCGGCCCGGGCGCCTCCGGCGTGGAGCTGCTGCCCCAGTTCGCCGACGGGTACCGGAAGCTCGGCACGCGGTACGACCTGGTCGGTTTCGACCCGCGCGGGGTCGCGGGCAGTTCGGGCGTGCGGTGCCGGGACGACGAGGAGCTGGCCGCCGCCGAGGCGAGCGTCGACCTCACACCGGACACCGAGGCGGAGACGACCGCGTTCCTCCGGGACGGCGCGGACTTCGGCAAGGACTGCGCCGCCCGCAACGGCACGCTGATCCCCCATCTGACCACGTCCAACACCGCCCGGGACCTGGACCTCATCCGGCACGTGCTGGGCGACCGGAAGCTGAACTACTTCGGCATCTCGTACGGCACGCAGCTCGGCGGCACCTACGCGCACCTGTTCCCGAAGAACGTCGGCAGGACCGTCCTGGACGCCGTCGTCGATCCGACGGCCGACTCCGTGGCGCACGCCCGCCACCAGACCACCGGGTTCCAGCGGGCGCTGGACAACTACCTCGCCTCCACCGGCGAGGACGCGAAGGCGGGCACCGCGCGGGTGGCCGGGCTGCTGAAGCGGATCGACCGGGAGCCGCTGCCGACGAGCAGCGGCCGGGACGTCACCGACAGCCTGGCGCTGACCGGCATCGCACAGGCGCTGTACGCGGAGAGCCTGTGGCCGAAGCTGACGGGCGCGCTGGAGGAGGCCGAACGGGACGGCACCGGCGACAAGTTGCTGGAGCTCGCCGACTGGTACAACAACCGCGACGGCAGCGGGCGCTACAGCACCCAGGCCCACTCCCAGCGGGTGATCTCCTGCGCCGACAGCAGCCGGCGGCCGACAACCGGTGAAGTGAAGGCGCTGCTGCCGGAGTTCCGGAGGATATCCCCGGTCTTCGGCGACTTCCTGGCGTGGGACCTGGCCGGCTGGTGTGCGGACTGGCCGGTGAAGGGCGAGGCCGCGCACCCCGCGGCGAGCGCGCCGGGCGCCGCGCCGATCCTCGTGGTGGGCACCACGGGCGACCCGGCGACCCCGTACGAGGGGGCGCAGAAGATGGCGGCCGAGCTCGGCCCGGGCGTCGGCGTCCTCGTCACCAACAAGGGTGAGGGGCACGGGGCGTACGGTTCGTCGTCCTGCGTGACCGGGACGGTGGACGACTACCTGCTGGACGGCAAAGTGCCGGCGAACGGCACGACCTGCTCGTCGTAAGCCGCGTCGCGGCGCGCTCGCGCGAAACGCACGGGGCCGGACCCGTCCTGGGTCCGGCCCCGCGCGCTGACGTGAGGAAGGAGGTCCGCCACAGGCCTGGTCAGAGGCCTGGCCAGAGGCCTAGTAGACCGGCTTCTCCGGCTCGATCTGGTTGACCCAGCCGATGACGCCGCCACCGACGTGCACCGCGTCCGCGAAGCCCGCCGACTTCAGCACCGCGAGCACTTCCGCACTGCGGACACCCGTCTTGCAATGCAAGACGATCTTCTTGTCCTGCGGCAGGTCCTGGAGGGCGCTGCCCATCAGGAACTCGTTCTTCGGGATCAGCCGGGCGCCGGGGATCGAGACGATCTCGTACTCGTTCTGCTCGCGGACGTCGATGATGTCGATGTTCTCGCCCTCGTCGATCCACTCCTTGAGCTGCTTGGGAGTGATCGTCGAGCCGAGCGCCGCCTCCTGGGCCTCCTCGGACACGACGCCGCAGAAGGCCTCGTAGTCGATGAGCTCGGTGACGGTCGGGTTCTCGCCGCAGACCGCGCAGTTCGGGTCCTTGCGGACCTTGACCTGGCGGTACTGCATCTCCAGGGCGTCGTAGATCATCAGGCGGCCGACCAGCGGGTCGCCCACGCCGGCCAGGACCTTGATCGCCTCGGTGACCTGGATGGAGCCGATGGACGCGCACAGCACGCCCAGCACGCCGCCCTCGGCGCAGGAGGGCACCATGCCCGGCGGCGGGGGCTCCGGGTACAGGCAGCGGTAGCAGGGCCCGTACTCGGACCAGAAGACCGACGCCTGGCCGTCGAAGCGGTAGATCGAGCCCCACACGTACGGCTTGTTGAGCAGCACGCAGGCGTCGTTGACCAGGTAGCGCGTGGCGAAGTTGTCCGTGCCGTCGACGATCAGGTCGTACTGGCTGAAGATGTCCATCACGTTGTCGGCCTCGAGCCGCTCCTCGTGAAGGATCACGTTCACGTACGGGTTGATGCCGAGGACGCTGTCCCGCGCGGACGCGGCCTTGGAGCGGCCGATGTCGGACTGGCTGTGGATGATCTGGCGCTGCAGGTTCGACTCGTCGACCTCGTCGAACTCCACGATGCCGAGCGTGCCCACGCCGGCCGCGGCCAGGTACATCAGGGCGGGCGAGCCGAGGCCGCCGGCGCCCACACAGAGCACCTTGGCGTTCTTCAGCCGCTTCTGCCCGTCCATCCCGACATCCGGGATGATCAGGTGGCGGGAGTACCTGCGGACCTCGTCTACGGTGAGCTCGGCAGCCGGCTCGACCAGGGGTGGCAGCGACACGGGGACTCCGTTGGTCGGTAGTCAGTACGGTTGTTCTCCCCGTAACACTGCCACGGCCCTCCTCATTCCGAGACACCCGGTCCGATACGCGAGACGATTTCGTCCCAGTAGCCGGGCAGCGCCGCGAATGGACTGGTTTGTCCCGCGCGCCCCGCGGACCGGTCTTCGGCCTGGTCGGTGAAGAAGATCGTCCCGGCGCCCTGCCAGCGGGCGATGCGCAGCGCCTCGTCGAGATGCGTGCGCGGCACGCCGTGGACGAGGTGCACGAACCGCTCGGGCGGATGGGCCGCCGTCCACTGCGCCGCCTGCGACCAGCGGTAATCGGCCCAGGACCCGGAGAAGGTCACCAGCTGGCCGGCGATCCGCGCGTACCCGGGGTGGGGGTGGCCGCCGTGGCCCAGCACCAGGTGTCCGCCGTCGGCGTGGTCCAGGAGCACCTCCAGCGTGGCCGCCATGCGCCGTACGTCGGCGAGGTGCGCCCGGTCCGCGGGGCAGCGGTCCAGCAGGAAGCCGTCCACGCGGTACCAGTCGACGTACCGCTGGGCGTCGGAGACGAGCTCCTCGAAGGGCCGGGCTCCGTGGCCCAGGTCCAGGTGTCCGAGGACCTTCACGCCCGCGTTGCGCAGTCGGCCCGCCGCCTCCAGGCAGTGCGGGTCGGGCCGCGTCCCGGGGCCGTCCGCGACGTTGAGGACGGCCCAGTGCAGCGGTGCGCCCGGGCGGGTGAGCGCGGCCCATTCGGCGGGGGCGAGCAGCGGATGGGCGTAGCCGGGCACACCGAGGCCGAGCCGGTCCGGCCCGGTCGCGGAGAGGGCCGTGCCGTACGCCGTCCCGTACGCCGCGCCGTGCGCCATGCCCGGCGCCGTGTCGTACACCATGCCTCGCGCGAGGTCCGCCTGCCGGGCTGCCGTCCTCAGATGCGGCATGCCGCCTCCATCCAGATGTCGGCGAGGGACTCCTCCAGGTTGATGCGGGGCCGCCAGCCGAGCCGGTCCCGCGCGGTGCGGACATCCGCCTGCTGCCAGCTGCCGCAGCCGTCGGGGTACGGGTACGGCGGGGCGGCCGCCAGGTGGTCCGGCAGGCTTTCGCCGCGCTGGGCGCCGATGACGGAGCTCCCGAGGCCCGGGGCCCCCATGACGGGCCGGGAGGGCGGAGCGTCGAGCTCGTGCAGGGAGCCGGCGTAACCGGCGACGCGCGCGAGGACGGCGGCCGCGTCCCGGAGCCGTACGGCACGGCCCGTGCCGATGTTGACGATGCCCTGCGCGGCGGAGAGGGACGCCGCGTGCACGGCCCGCGCGACGTCGCGAACGTCGACGAAGTCGCGCTGCGCGCCGAGTCCGCCCAGCTTCAGCTCGCCGTCACCGGCCTGCATGGCGCGGCGCATCGCCTCCGCGAGCCGCCCGAGCGGCGACGCGGCCGGGGTGCCGGGCCCGACGGGCGAGAAGACCCGCAGGACGACGGCGTCCAGCCCGGAGCCGAGGACCAGCTCGGTGGCGGCCAGCTTGGACACGCCGTACGGTCCGCCGGGGCGCGGCACCGCGTCCTCCGCGGTGGAGGAGCCGGGCTGCGAGGGCCCGTACTCGGACGCGCAGCCGACCTGCACCAGGCGGGCCCCGCAGCCGCTGCGGCGCAGCGCCTCGCAGACGGTGGCGACGGCGACGGTGTTGTGCCGGATCAGGTCGCGCGCCCCGCCCCGGGTGGTGCCGGCGCAGTTGATGACCACCCCGGGGTGGACGGCGTCCAGGAACCGGGTGAGCGCGCCGGGGCTGCCGCCGGCGAGGTCGAAGCGTACGTCGGCGTCGTCGCCGCGCCCGAGGGCGGTGAGGTGCACGGCGGGGTCGGCGAGCAGCCGGTCGGCGACGAAGCGCCCGATGAAGCCGTTGGCACCGAGCAGGAGCACCCTCATCGCGCGGCCCCTTCGTGCCGACCGGCCGTTGCTGGGGTTCGGGGTGTCATGTCTGTTCTCTCCTTGGGGTGGTGTTACCGGGTGAGGGCTGTACGCCGCGCCCGTACGGTGTCGGCTCCGCGAGCGGGCACGGCGACGGCGGGCGCCGTGGGATCAGGGCGCCGCGTGGGCGGAGGCCCGGGCGAGGACGGCCGCGGCGCGCGCCAGCAGGGCCAGCGCCGCCACGCCGCAGACGAGGGCCGGTACGGCCCCGGGCCCCCAGGCCACGACCGCGGCCTCGACGGGCCGGGCGAGGACCTCGCAGCCGGGCAGGCGCCCTGCGAGCAGGGAGGCCGGTGCGAGCGCCTCGGCGGCGCAGGCGCCGAGCAGCCCGGCGGCGGCCGGCTCGGGAAAGCCGTGGACGGTGAGCAGCCGGGCGGCGAAGAGCAGGACCCCCAGGGCGACGGCGGCCAGGAACCCGCTCACGCCCCCGAAGGCGACGAAGGCGCCCGACCCGCCGCCGTCAGCGTGGGAGTCCGCCGGCCGCACCGCCGCCACGGCCGCGCCCGCGGCCGCCAGCAGTGCCGTCAGCGCCACGGCGTACGACACGACGGCGAGGGCGAGCAGCGGCCGCACGGCGGCGGCGACGTCGCGCAGGCTCCGGCCGGCCGCGAGCCGGCGGCGCGCTCGTACGGCGAAGAGCCGCGCGCACCAGGCGGCGGGCGCCACCGCGAGCGCCAGCCCCAGGAGCGGCGCCGGGGCGAGGGGCCACGGCCCGTCCGGCCCGCCCCGCAGGATCGCCACGAGCAGGCCGTCGCCGTACGCGGCGTACGCGAGCAGCAGCAGGGCGGGCCAGGCGCGCACGGCGGGGGCCGTGCGCCGGGCGCGCGCCCGCAGCGGCCCTCGCCGCAGGCACCCGGCGAGCGCGGCGGCGGCCCCGGCCGCCCCGGCCACGCCGACGGCGGTGCGCAGCACTCCGTTCGTCACGGCGGCGCCCGCCAGGGCGGCCGCGACGACGGCGCCGGGGAGCAGCGTGAGCGGCACCCACACGCGCCTCCCCGCCTCGGGCGGAGAGGCCGGCGGCGGGGACGGCGGCCTCGCCTCGCCTTCGGCGGCGCGCGGCACGCGGGCGTACAGCTCCTCGGCCAAGGAGAAGACGTCGCGGTGCCGGAAGCGGGCGGCGGTGCGGTCGGTGATGCCGTACGCCTCCAGGCCCGCGGCGATGTCCAGCGGGTCGACGGCGCGCTCGCACAGCTCCCGGTGGCGGAGCAGCAGCGCCCTGACGGGGTCAGCCACGGCCGCCTCCCACGGGCGCGCCGACGGGGCGCTCGGCCCACGCCGGGGTGCCGGGGCGCCCGGTCCAGGTGCCCTGGAGGAAGTCCTCGGCCGGGTGGGCGAAGGGCACGGGGTCACCGGCGGCGTTCACCGCCCCGGTGGCGCGGCGCGCCGGGGTGTGCGACAGCAGCTCCAGGTAAATGCCGCGAAATGCCGCCACGTTCTGCTCGGCGGTGAACAGTTCCAGTGCGCGGGCGCGTGCGGCGGCGCCGAGGCGCGCACGGCGCTCGGGGTCGCGCATCAGCGCCAGGCAGGCATCGGCGAGCGCCGGGGCGTTGCGCGGGGGTACGACCAGTCCCGTACCGCCGATGACCTCGACGACCGCGCCCACGTCGGTGGAGACGGTCGCGCGGCCGCAGAGCATGGCCTCGACCAGCCCGGCCGGAAAGCCCTCGACGGCGCTCGACAGGACGCTCACACCGCCCGCCGCGTACGCCTCCGCCGGGCCGCCGGACCGCGGCGCGAACACCACCGGAGCGTCGTCGGAAGAACCGGCGGCACTGGCGGGGACGAGCCGCGCCGCCAGGGCCTTGCAGTGGGCGAGGTACGCCGCGGAGTTCCGCCCGCGCCCGGGTTCGGTGATGATCCGGAGCCGTACGTCGGGCTCCCGCTCACGCACCCGGGCGAAGGCATGCAGCAGCGTGATCAGGTCCTTGGCGGGTTCGACGCGCCCCACCCACACCAGCGTGCGCGCCACACCCGGGTCGACCCTGTCCCCGGCCTCGCCCACCGCCGCGAACGGCTCGGCGTCGATGCCGGGGTACACCGTGCGCAGCTTGGCGCGGTCGGCGCCGCACCGCTCCTGCCAGCGGCGGGCGTGCGTGTTGCCGGGGGTGATGACGGCGGCCTGCCGGTACACCTCGCCGGCGAGGAGGCGGTGGAAGGAGGCGAGCAGGGTGCGGACGGGAGCGCTCAGGCCCGCCTCGGCGCCGGCGAGGTAGTGCGCGCGCAGCCGTACGCCGTACTCCGTGACCAGCAGCGGGACTCCGAAGAAGCGTTTGGCCACCAGCCCGGCGAGCGCGGCCCGTCCCGCCGACGTGGCGTGGCACAGGTCGACCGCGCCGAGGCCGTCCTCCTCGCCGTACCAGTCGAGGGAGAGGGGGCGCAGGGCGCGCTCCAGCCGGTCGGCGATGGCGAGGAGCTCGGTCACGGTGACGCCGTGCAGGCCCCGGCGTGCGCCGGGCGCGCGGCACGCCGACTCCAGGGCGCGGAGGGCGGCCTCGGAGCGCAGCGCCGCGGAGAGGCCGCCGCTCTCGCGCGCCAGCTCCGCGAGCCCGTACAGCCCCTCGGCGAAGGAGTCGACCGCGTCCTCCCGGGTGCCGCACACGGCCTGTGCCAGCTGCCCGACGTGCGTGGCGAACCGGCGGCGCGCGTGCCGTCCGTGGCGGCGGGCGTCCTGGGCGGGCTCCCAGAGGGCCGCCGTCCGCACCCGCGCCACCTGGGGCGGGAGGGAGACCCAGCCGCCGTCCTCCTGACGGGCGCTGCGGCTGAGCGCGTAGACGTCGACGACGTGCTGCGCGAGCCCGCGCACGAGCCGGTCGCACCAGAGCCCGGCCTCGCCCGACGCATACGGGTACCCGCCCTCGGCCAGCAGTCCGATCCGCACGAGCACACCCCCGATCTCCCTTGAGTACGGCCGCCGTTCGTTCCGGCGGCGCGCGGCTCGGACGAACGTAAGCGGACATGCCGGTGGCGCGATGGACGGTTGTCCAGGCAGACGTTGCCGGTGCTGACGTGGAGGATGCGGAAGGTGTCGGTCTCCGTGCCGCCTATGCCACGCCCC